>JBJYWH010000274.1:3719-22956 GCA_046259355.1 Anaerolineales bacterium | reverse complement strand
CTGGATCCATCGTAAAAAATTCAGCCTCAGGAAATCCTCAAGACCGGGCGCTGCGATTCGGAACAAGGAGAATGCGTGAGAGGAGCCCGGAGCGATAAGTTTCGTAGGGACGATCAGGGAGGATTTCGATCAGGAGATCAAGCGTTGGTACAGACTCTGTGCTTCTGGTGGGGGATCGAGCCCTAACTCACTGGCGAGAAGTTGTGTATAGTGCCGGTAATGGGCTGACAGCTCATCGCGCCGGCCGAGCACGCCGAGCAATTCGAGGTAGCGCATGTTGAGGTCGTCCCGCAGCGGGGACAGCTGCAATGCCCGGCGCAGGCTCTCCACTGCACGCTCCTCGCGTCCCTGTGCCAGGGCCGATTCGGCCTGCGCGCCAAGCAGAGCCACCAGGTATCGATCGAGTTCATCGCGACGAGCGAGCGACCAGTTCGCGCTGATGTCGGGCAGGAACGGACCGCGGAAAACGTTGATGGCTTCTGTCAGGGCGAAGTATCGCCGCGGGTCGCCGGGAAGCGCCGACTCGGCAATGGCGGCGGCGTGTCGAAATTGATCCACGTCGTAGGCGATGTTCAATTCCGGATTAAGCTGGTAGGTCAAACCCTCGATCAGGATCAGGTCATCGCCGAGCGTTTTTCGCAGGCTGTGTGTTGCGGTGTACAGGGAGGCCAGCTGCCGTCCTTCCGGAATATCGGGCCAGATGGCCTCCAGCATCACATCACGTGCGACCGGCCCCGAGTCTGCCAGGAAGAAAAGGACCTGGCGGGGTAGCGGCTCAAGATGAGCAACACGTTCTCCGTTGAGATAAACCTCCGAGCCGCCCAGCGCGTGAAGTTCAAGCAGCGGGACGACCTCTGATTTCGCCCCCTGCACCCGCAAGGATTGAGCGATCGTCTGCATGGAGTCGATCAGCCGCATGATCGGGGGCAGCATGGTATGGCTGGACAGCACGCGGGTGAGGAATTGCTGGAATTCGTGATCGGCGTTCAATTCGCCTGCAACCGGCTGCAGGGTACCTGCGTGCAGGCACTCATCCAGGGCGTGTTCGACGGCTTCGATGGCGGCGGGCGGATGCGCAAGCGCGATTTCCGCCCGGCCGAGATGGTACCAGGCAGTTGACCTGAGCGTTAAAGGCAGTGTTTGCGTCCGGTCCGAAAGCATTTCCAGCAATCGGTCACGTGCGAGCTGTGGCTGCTCGTTAATTTGCAGCGCTGCAGACTGGATTGTGATCGCGGGCGGGTCCTGGGCATGGCTCTGAATATCTCGCGCCCGGGCAAGCCATTCCAGGGCGACATCATGGTTTCCCCAGCGGCGATGCAGCACCGAAGTCCCGAGGAAACCGTAGGCCATCAGTCGTGTATCCTGCTTGTTATTGGCGATCGCTAATCCTTCGCTGTACAGCTCGCCGGCTTGCCATGGCAAGCCCATATCGCAGAAGATATCCGCCTGGCCAAACACGATCTCAGCCCGGGTGATCGGATTGGCAGCTTGGAAGGCGTGCTGCTGTGCTTTCTGGAGCAGGTCGAGCGCCTCCAGATATCGGCCCTCCTGGTGGGCGATCACCGCCAGGTCATTAATACAGGATGCCAGCACGCCTGGAGATCCAAGTTTGAGAAGGTAAGCGAGCGCTCGTTCTCCGGATACCCGGGCGTCTTTCAGTTTTCCCAGGTCGGCCTGGATGTGTTGAATGTCCAGCAGGAGCAGGGCTTGCATGTGTGGATATGGTGACTCGGGCTCGAGCAGGGCAAGTGCTTCCTCGAGCTGCCGTAAAACATCCGACAGGTCAGCGTGTTGGGCGGCGGAATTGAGTGCTTTCAACCGCATCAGGGAAGCCCGGGCTTTGACCTCGACGGATTTATCGAGCAGCTCTTCGGCGAGACGTAGTGCGGCGACGGCACGAGGGTAATCCCCCATCCGGTAGGCAAGCCACCCCTCGATATTTACAGCTTGAATTGCCTCACGCCGGGACACCGTCTTTCGTTTATCCTTCAGGATTTCCTTTGCCAGCATCAAGTGGTGGGAAGCGAGCTCAAAATCCCCCTTGTCCGAAAGTGCGGAAGCCAGGAGCAGGTGCAGGATGGGCGGTGTTTGGCCATGCTCCCAAAGTGTATCCGCCCAGATCGCAAGCGCTCCACTGCGCCCGGTGGAGAAGAGTTCATAGGCGTGTCGTTCCGCTAAATCGGCGGCCTGTTGGAAGGCCTCTGCTTCGGCCAGAATCTGGAAGGCTGATTCCGGCTGATCGTTTTCCTCCAGGTATTCTGCCGCGCGAATCCGCAGCGCGCGCAGCCGGTCTGGCTGCTCGGAGCCCGCCATGTCGAGCAGAAATTCCCGGAATTGGGGATGGAAGGTATAGCTGCGCGGGGAGTGGTCGAGGACCGTTACGAACAAGCCCCGTCGCACGAGGCGCGTGAGGATGCGCTGGCTGTCCTCCATCTCGAGCAGGTGGTTGCAGTTCTCCCGGGTCATGACCGGCAGGACTACCACGCCAAGCAGAAAGTCACGGGTTTCTGGGTCAAGGCCTTCAAAGGCGACAGAACCGAGATACTCGTAAACCATCGGTCGGCCGCTCAGCACCCCGTCGAAATCACCGTCCGTGATTTTTAAGGACAGCAAGACCCCGGCAGGCCATCCCTGCGTTCGATCCAGCAGACGTTGTATGTCGATTTCGGAGGCCGGCGCAGGGGAGGCCAATGCGACCAGCCGGTGGATTTCTTGTTCAGAAAACGCCAACGCATCCATGCCGATTCCGATCATCTCCGAGTCCACAACAAGCCGAGCCATGGACACTGCCGGCAGGTCACGACCTGCAAGCAGAATCGTCATCTGGGGAGGGCTTTCCAGCAGCAGCGTGTCGAGCAGTTCAAGCGACGGATCGGAATCGTTCAGGATCTGGATATCGTCTAGGGTGAGCACAAAGGTTTCGTCGATCAGATTTTGGATCGGTTCGAGGATGGAGCGTGCCAGCGCCTTTGGGGGCGCGCTGCCAAGGGGTTCGAGCTGGATCTTGCCTGCCAGGCGGCGGAATCTATTCGAGAGGGTCTGCGAGATCAGGCGTGCCAGGTGCATCGGATCGAGATCCAGGGACGTGATCTGTCCCCATGCAACGGGAAGCTCCGTATGAGAAATAAAATCTGCTAGCAGCGTGGTCTTGCCGAAACCGGGTGGTGCGATGAGGACAATGAGCTTTTTACCCACCCCGCCGTGAATACGATCGACCAGCTGCGCGCGGTGGATATTCTGCCGATCGAATGCAGGCGGTGTGATCGTATGGCGGAACTCGTTCCTGGAAGCAGGCATCTTCACTTTCACTCACCGATGAAATTCAGCAGTCCTCTATCGTCTGGTAATCCCGAAACCCTCGAATCGAACGCTGCAGACTGGTGCGGTCATCGGCCACATCGGTTGGGGGATCGCCGCCCGATCCGGGGCCTCCTTTGCCCTGCCAGCCCCTAGGGGCAGGGGGAAATACCGCCTTGTTGATCACCCCGGGCCGGGCCTCTGCCCACCGCCTGAGTTGAGGAATTTCGCTTCGGCTTCAGGATTGCTCCGGTTCGAATGGCCTTCCCACGGAAAGCACCTCTTCCAAACCGGCGACATCTTCCAGGTACGCAAGATCAGGCTGCAGCCCGAGAGCGTCCAGCGAGAGCCCAAAGAAGCTGCGCGCAGAAGCTGCCAGGATAACATCCATGATCTCCTCGTCCTTTAAGCCATAACCCCGCAGGACATCCACGTCGGATTCCGTGATCTCGTGCGCAGCACGGATGACCTTCTGGGCGAAGTCCATGACGGCGACTTCCTCCTCAGAAAGGCCGGCATCATGAAAGTCATTCACCAGCGCCCTGAGCTGATCGGGATCGAAGAAATTCTTACGGAGCACCGCTCCGTGAGCAAACGTTCAATAGGTGCAGTGCAGCGCGGTAGCCGCGGCGAAAGTGACCAGCTCGTAGCGCCGTAGCCGCATATTGCGGCGGATGGACCCCTGCAGCGCCCTCCATGCTTCCAGGACGGCCGGTCTCAGGCTGTAGGCCCTGGTGTAGTTGGATAGATAACCCTTCTTCTCCAGGTCTTTCTGATAGAGTTCTTGTGCTTCCCCCTCGGCGTGCGCGGGATCAATGGACCTGAGAAACGGCATGGTTCACCTCATGATGGATGGATGATTAGCGGGTGATCTCAACGCGATTGGTAAATCAGTTCGTACGATAAGCCTTCAGCCTGCCCGTCGACAGCGCGGAAGGTTACTTGAAAGCCATCAAATTCTCCCGTTGATACGCCCAGCAGTTCGGCCTGCGCGCCGGGCTCCACCTGAACGCTGTACGCCTTACCGTCTGGATCCTCAACGGTGATCTCGACCAGACCGTTTTCAACGGTGGCTGTGATCTGGACATCGATGGCGTCCCCGTTGAAAATTCCTTCATCCTCGATATCCATACCATAGGTTCCGGTCAGGGTGCCGATCTTTCCGGTGCAGCTACCGGAACCACCCCCTGTCTTGCAGCTCTGGCTCGATCGTACGATGCTTCCGGATGTTCCCCCGGTACAGGCCGCGAGCAGCAGGCCCGCGAGGGTGAGAAGGAGCATGAGTATGAGTATGGCACGCTGTTTCATTATTGACCTCCAGCACCTGATGATCGGGTCGAGGATCCAACCAATCCCTAATTATAGGATTTGGCGCCAGCGATTGCGAACATGGCGGAGTCGAAACCGGGGCCGTGGGAGGCCTTGGAATAACTCCGGCATTGGATCATTCCGATCATTCCCTCCGCGCAACCCTCAGGCCAGCTTCTGCGTAAAGTGGAGTGCTAGGGCATGATTTTCGCTGGCAAAAGCCATTTACCTGGATCAAAGGAGATGCTGCAATGCGTGAGAGTGAACCCTACCGCTATCGTTCGCTTTTCTGGCCCGTTGTTCTGATTGGAGCCGGGTCGCTCTGGCTGCTGTCGAACCTCGGCCTGCTGCCCGACTGGTCCTGGGGTATGCTGTGGCGATTATGGCCGCTGGCTCTGATCGCGATTGGCCTGGACCTGCTGATCGCCCGCCGTTCGCCGGTCTTTGGCGCTTTCCTTGCCTTGATCGTCGTCGGCTTGTTGATTGCGGCTATCTTCCTCGGATCGTCGCTTGGGCTGCCTCAGCGTACTGACATCAAGATCGATCGGTACGGCGAATCGCTCGGCATGACCCGGGAAGCGGCGGTTGAAATTGATTTTTCTGTTGGCAAGGGCTCGCTGGTCGCCCTGGACGGCGGCCAGGATCTCTTCACCGCCGAGATCGCACACCTGGGAGAGCTGAATTACCAAGTCAGTGGTGATGAGACGAAATCCATCAGCCTGAGCGAGTCGAACTTCGAACCCCAACTTAGCTGGGTCGATCGAACCAATGGCGACGATCTCTACTGGAATATTGGTTTGAGTCCCCAGGTGCCCGTCGACCTCGATCTCCACGGTGGGGTTGGCGAAACCGATATCGACCTTTCAGGTCTGCAGCCGACCTCGCTCAAGATTGACGGAGGGGTTGGCAAGGTCATCCTGGTGCTGCCGGCCACCGGGCAGCGCTACCCGGTCGTCATCGATGGTGATGTCGGTGAGATCGACATCGAAATCGAAGCCGGAGCGCTCGTTGACCTGGATATCACCGGCGGTGTGGGTGAGGTCAAAATCGACGTCCCCACCGATGCCAGCGTGCGGCTGGACGCCTCCGTGGATATCGGGAGTGTGCGCGTGCCCTCCGGCTATCGGTTGACCGAGGGTGGTGACGAATTCATCGGCGAAAGCGGTGTTTGGGAAAGCCCAGGCCTGGGCACGGGTGAGCCAGCGATCTCCATTCGCTTTGAAGGGGGCGTGGGTTCGCTGCTCGTTCGGTAACTTCGCTGCCGACGGGTATCTTGGAAACTCGGACTTTACGTTCAGGCCGATGAGGAGGTTAGGGACATGAAGGACCGCAACCAGCTGATTGTTGGCGCAGGTTTGATCCTGCTCGGAGCGCTCGTCCTGATCAGCAATTTGTTCCATATCGATTTTGGAATGATTTGCTGGCCAAGCTTCCTGATCCTTTTTGGGCTCTGGTTGCTGCTCAGGCCGCGCCTGATGCGAGAGGGTGACCGGTTCGATGTTCGGATTTTTGGGAATGTATACCGCTCCGGAACCTGGTCGGTGGCGAACCAGGAGCACTGGGGGTTCATTACCGATATGAATCTCGACCTGACCCAGTCGGAGGTTCCGGAGGGTGAGTCTGTGATCCGCATCAACAGCTTCGTCGGTGACGTGGATCTGGTGGTGCCTCAGGATATGGCGCTTTCCATACGCGCCAACGGGTTTGTGACCGATGTGCGCTTCAAGGGCCATCGCTATGGGGGCTTTCTGGTGCCGGTGAATGTGGCTTCTGAGAACTATAACGAAGCCAGCCGACGGGTGCGATTGGACCTGGCGTGCTTTGTCGGTGATCTGAAAGTCCGTGACGCCTGAGCTCAAGTACGGCGGCCGTGGGAGATAGGCCTGATGTGGTACAACGGCTTGCTATTGACGTTGTTGAAGTCACCGCTGCATTTCATCTTGAGTGGAAGCATACTGGTTCTTCGGGTCACTGGAAGAAAGACCGGAACCCGTATCGAGCTGCCGGTGAACTACACACCGGATCCCGGCAACCCACAACGGCTGCTCATCACCAGTCAGCCGGATCGGACATGGTGGCGCAATCTGCGCGGCGGTGCGCCGGTTGAAATCTGCCTGCACGGTCGATGGCTTGGCGGCCGGGGAGAAGCTTTCGAAGACCGGGAGCGAATCCGGCAGGGTTTGCTCAGCCTATTCCGCAGCCGGCCGAACGTCGCCCGCTACTTCGATGTCCGGCATGACGAGACGGGGGCCTGGAAAGCCGATGATCTCGATCAGGCTTCGCGTTCAAGGGTTCTTATTCAGCTTGACCTGGCCTGATCCGGCGGGGTGAAGACCGATAAGCGGCACGGCTTCAGCCGTGCCGCTTGCATTTACCAAATCACAGGGAATTATGCGCCGTGATGGTGCCCTGCGTGACCGGCATTTCCCGTCAGGTAATGCTCGGGGTCCTGGTCGAATGCCTGCTTGCAGCCGGGGGCACAGAAGTAGTAGGTCTGCCCCTTGTACTCCGAGGTCCATTTTGCAGTTGCTTCATCGACCTTCATCTTGCAAACCGGATCAATGGCCATCCCAACCTCCGAAATGAATTGCTAGAACTAAATCTATCCAATTGTACCGGATTATTCGATATCCCACCTTTGCCTATTTCGCCTCCGCCAGCTCTGAGAGCATCCAACCATGATCGGGATGGGCGACAATTTCACGCCCGATCGAAAGACGCTCCAGCGTTTTTCGCACATCCGCGATCGGCCAGCCGAGCATGCGTGACAGATCTCGCTCGCTGATCGCGCCATCCAGGCGCAGGCAGGTCCGAACGATTGTATCGCGCGCCTCGCGCACCTTGATAGGGCGGGCTTGCGCTGCGACCTGGCTGAACCAGCGGTCGAACAGTTCATAGATGAAGGCATAGCGCCAGGCACCCGCTTCGGCAATCCCGATCGGCACCACCCACAACCCGCGCTGCAGATCGGTCAGCGCGCGTTCGAAGCGGCTCTTGGCGGCATCGCTGCTCAGGTGTGCCGTCCTGCGAAGATCGATGGTGTGGAGCGGGCCTTCCTGAAGCAGGGCGTCGCCGATCTGCTTAGCCTCGTGTGTAAGGTGTCCTGCCTCGTAAGCCAGGCGGTAGTCATCCAGGTCTGCCACGCGGGGCGAGATCGCATACAGGTAGGGCAGCAGTTCGAGGCTGGCGAACGTGGCCCGGCCGCGCAGCAGCTTCGCGTAATACACGCGGCGCTGGTCGAGCAGCTGATCCTTCCAGCGCCAGGTAATGTGGCCGGGATCATCATGTTCGTCGGCTACCGGGCGCTCGCCGGCGACCGCGTTCCACAGGCTCGGCAGCTCGATGCCCTTCACCGGCCAGAGCGTGACCAGGCCGCTAGCATTGACGAAATCCACCGCGTCGTCGAGGGAGTGCAGGCGCAGGCCCGGGGCGGTGCGGTAGGTCCGGGCGCGGTGGGCGGCTACGCGTGACTGCAGGGTCGATTTCTTGGCCATGAGCGGCTTGTATCATACCTCAGCCTGCAGGCAGCACGGGCAGCCTTCCGCCACCGAGCAAGTGAATTTGCGCGGCTGCGGATCCTTTCGTCGTGCACTGCCACCGGATGCATACTGATCTTGATTTCACTTGATCTGAAGCGGGTACAATGCTCTCATGTTGAATTCAAAAACTGCACTCTCGAGGGTGATATGCGCTGGGTCTTACGATCGAAAATTCATAATGCGACCATCACCGAAGCCAAGAGGCCTATATCGGGAGCATCACGATCGATCAGGATTTGATGGAGCGAGCCGGACTCTGGGCCGGGGAGAAGGTGCTGGTCGTGAACAATGATAGCGGCGAGCGCCTGGAAACGTACGTCATCGCCGGCCAACCAGGATCGGGTGTGATCGCTGTGAACGGCGCTGCTGCACTGTGTGCATGAAATCCGGCGAGCAGGTCATCATCATGGGATTTGAGCTGACCGATTCGCCGCTGCCTGTGTCTATCGTATTGGTCGACGAAAGCAATCGATTCGTCCGGATGCTGTAACGTGTGTTGGACCGGGTATAGAATCGGAACGTGAGATAGACTCCAACTCCGGATCCAGGGGGAGAAGAGTTCACCAGGGTCCGACGGAGACTTCGAATTGACGCATCTCGAGATATGGATCGCCATCTTTCGATGCGGGTGACAAGAGGAAAATCAGCAATCATGAAATCTCTTCCCAAGCGAGAACGATGGATACTGATCCTCGGTGACGCCCTGGCTTTCATGGCCATCACCCTCATTGGCTTTGCCAACCATGAGGAACTGGATCCCAGGCTGGCTGCGCGCATGCTGGCGACGTGGATACCCTTCTGCACCGCCTGGTTCCTGATCGCCCCGTGGCTCGGGCTCTTCCATACCCCGGGGGCTCAAGGGTTTGTGATCCTGTGGCGGACGCCCCTGGCGGCTCTATTGGCTGCGCCGTTCGGCGCCTGGCTGCGGGGGTTGATCCTCCACTCCCCGATCCTTCCCGTGTTTGTACTGGTCATGGCGGGCGTTTCGATCCTCACCCTGACACTCTGGCGGTTCGCCATCTGGGGTTTGTACCTGCGCCGGCCCGAGTTCTGAGTTCGCATTGCGCCGGCCACCCGCGCGCGTTATCATCCTCGATATGGACGAGGCTGCGCTCATCCGCACCGCCAAGCGGGGCGACCTGGATGCCTTCAACCGCCTGGTGATCGAATACCAGGGATTGGCTTTCAACCTCGCCTACCGCATCATGGGCGATTCCTCCCAGGCCGAAGATGCCGCTCAGGAAGCTTTCATCTCGGCTTACCGCGCCCTGCGCCGGTTCCGGGGCGGTTCATTCCGGGCCTGGCTCATGCGGATCGTCACGAATGCTTGCTACGATGAAATTCGCCGGCGCAAACGTCGGCCGGCTGCCTCCCTCGACGAGCTCACGGAAGACCGGGATGATCTGCTGCAGGACAGTCCCGACCCACTGCACACGGGTGTCCCACTCCCTGAACAGGAAGCATCACGTGCGGAACTGCGCCAGGCAATCGAGCGCTGCCTCGATGCGCTGGCGGATGAATTCCGAATCGTCGCCGTCTTGATCGACATCCAGGGCTACGATTACCGCGAGGCAGCTCAGGTGATAGACGTTCCGGTCGGCACGGTTAAAAGCCGCCTGGCCCGGGCGCGTGGGCGCCTGCGTGACTGTTTGAAGCTGCAAGGGGAACTTTTGCCGGTCGAATATCGTCTGGAAGATGAGACCGATTGAGATGACTGCCCCGAAGCATCTGCCTGCCGACGACCTGGAACGTCTTTCGGCTTTTATCGATGGAGAACTCAGCCCGGTGGAAACGGCTGAGCTCGAAGCGCGTCTATCCCATGAACCTGATTTGCGTGCAGCGCTGCTCGAACTCCGCAGCGTGGTCAAGGCCACCCGTTCGATCCCACCACGGCGGCTGCCACGCAGCTTCACCCTGACCCCCGAGATGGTCGGTGCCCGGGGTGGGTTCCGCTTCCCGGTGCTCCAGCTGGCGAGCGCCGTCACGGCGCTGGCATTCGTCGTTCTCTTTGGCTTCGATTTGCTCGGAGCATCCTTCTCCGGCATGCGTGCCGCCGCGCCGGCGGGCGAGGTACAGATGCTCGAGGCTCCAGCGGAAGAAGTGCCGGCTCTCCCTCCTGAGGCTGCGCAGCCAGCACCGGAAGAGCCGATGCTCGGGGCGGCGGCACAGGCGACAGAAGAGCCGCTGCTCGGCGGTGGCCAGGAAGCGACGCCCTCGATGCTCGAGCAGGAAGCCCCGGCAGCGAGTGAAACCGGCCTGGAGGATGAGGCGATGAAATTCGCTGCCACCCCGGTGACAACCGAAGCGGCGGAATTCCGTTCGGCAGCCGACGAAGCCCTGGCTGCCTCCGCCCCAACCGCCACGCCGGCAACTCTCACAGCCCCCGGAATCACCCCCGAATCGATTCCGTCGGAAGCGGAAAATGCGGCGCATGCACCACCCGCTCAGCCTGGATTGAGCGTGCTGCGAATCGGTGAGATCACACTGGCATCCCTGAGCGTGCTGTTCGCCGTGCTGAGCCTGCTCCTGCGGAGAAAACCCGGATAACTTTCACGGTTCCTGCAGCGTATCCTTCAGCCCGCCCCATTCACGAGCTCCATTCCATAACCGCTCCTATGCAGAGGAAGAAGATCAGCTTGAGATTCGAGATTCTGCCTCTATAATCGAAGGACGTTGATCTGGATGCTCGAGCAAAACCCGAAGCAGCGAAACCAGCCATGCGGTTTGATGTATTCAGCGTTTTTCCCGAAGTGATGCAGACCTATCTCGCATCCAGCGTGCTGGGGAAGGCCCAGGATGCCGGACGGCTGGAGATTCATCTGCATGATATTCGGGACTACACTCACGATCGGCATCGAACGACCGATGATGAACCCTATGGAGGCGGCGGCGGGATGGTGATGAAGCCCGAGCCGGTGTTCTCCGCCGTCGAGGGCGTGATCGGGGAAGAATTGGATGCAACCCGCCTGATCCTGCTCACCCCCCAGGGACGGCTTTTCGACCAGCGGGTTGCGCAGGAATTGGCCCGGGAGCCCCGTCTGGGATTGATCTGCGGCCGCTACGAAGGCGTGGACGAGCGGATTCGACAGCACCTCGTAACCGATGAGATCTCGATCGGCGATTATGTCCTGACTGGAGGTGAGCTTCCAGCGATGATCGTGATCGATGCCGTCGCACGATTGCTGCCGGGCGTGCTGGGTGATGAAGATGCGGCTTTCAACGATTCACATGCCGAAGGGCTTCTCGAATATCCACACTACACACGTCCGCCCGTCTATCGCGAATGGGCTGTTCCGGAGGTGCTCCGTTCCGGAGATCACGCCCGCATCGCAGCCTGGCGCCGACAGCAATCACTGCTGCGCACCCTGCAGCGAAGGCCGGATTTACTGGCTCGTGCCCGGCTCGGACCAGGGGATACGAAGATCCTGGATGCGTTAATGAAAGAATGGGAAGAGGGGGATCAACATGAATGAACCGATGAAGGACCTACGATGGCCGTGCAGGCATAAAAAGATCCGGCTCAGGCTGGCCCTTGGTATGGCTTTCTTCTTGCTGGCGGGCTGCCGCGGATCTGGTTCGGTCGATCTGCCGCTCACACTCGTCGTACCGACGAGCACCGAACAGGTTTTCCAGACCCCGACACCGCCGCCGCCACCGCCGGAGACCTTGATCATCTGCATGAACCAGGAGCCGGAATCGCTCTTCATCTATAGTGATGCTTTCGTTCACGGCGAAACCGCCCCGCAGGCAAGCAGCGTACTTCAAGCGATCTATGATGGACCCTATGATCTCATCGATTACCGGCTGCAGCCGGTGATCCTGCGCGAAACGCCGAGCCTTGAAAACGGCCTGGTGCGAATCGAGCCGGTCGATGTCGCTGAATCGGATGTGTATCTCAATCCAGCGACGATGCAGGCCGAGAACCTGCGAATTGGCGATCCGTACCTTCCACCGGGCTGCCGGGGGCTGGAATGTGTCCAGCAGTACACCGGCGGCGACGTCTCGATGGAGCGTATGCAGGTCGAGTTCCACCTCCAGGACGGCTGGCGCTGGTCGGATGGTCAGCCGCTGCTTGCGGCCGATTCGGTTTTTTCCTACAGCCTCGATTCGTCCGGCGAGATTCCGACGACGAAGTATCGGGTCGACCGCACCGCTTCCTATGCGGCCGGAGATGATTTGACCCTGGTCTGGACAGGAATTCCGGGCTACTTTGACCCGGATTTCGGGACGCTTTTCTGGCAACCGCTCCCTGAGCACCAATTGGCCAGCCTTGCTCCGGCCGAACTGCTCGGGGCCGAGCAGGCTGGACGGAACCCCCTGGGCTGGGGACCCTATATGATCGACTCCTGGCAGGCGGGAGAACGCATCACGCTCGTCCCCAATCCGTATTACCGGCGAGCCGAGGAGACCGCCCGGGGGTTTGATCGGCTGGTCTACCGCTTCATCGGCGACGACAGCCGGAGCGCGCTGCAGCAGCTGCTGACGGGGGAATGTGATCTGCTGGACGAATCCACGCTCAGCCCACTCGATGGAGAACTGCTTTCACCTTACCTGGACGATGGGAGCGTAAAAATCAGCTGGGCGCCGGCGCCTGAGATCAGCATGCTGCTCTTTGACACGGCGCCCATCGACCGGGCCGGGAAGATGTTCTTCCAGGCTGCAGCGGTGCGTCAGGGAGTCGCCGCCTGCCTGGACCGCTCCGGGTTGGCCGCCTCGCTTTTTGGCGATTATGCCACGCTGCCGCAAACCTTCCTGCCGCCGGATCATCCGGATGCGGCATCGGAATCGGTCCTTCCGAGCTTCGACCCCGAAGCCGGTGCAGCGCTCATTCGCAGTGCGGGGTGGGTGGAAGTCGAGGACGACCCGGGAGGGCCGCGCGTGTCATGGGGCGTGGCCGGGGTCTACAACGGCAGCCGTTTCCAGGTTGAATTGCTGACCACGGAGGGCGCGGCGGATGCCGCCCTGGGCGCCTGGCTGCAGCGAGATCTGGCGGCTTGCGGCATCGAGGTCAGCCTGCGGCAGATCTCAAGCGATGAATGGCTGGAGCCCTGGCCGGCCGGACCTGTTTTCGGACGTACATTCGACATGACCGGGCTGCGATGGCCGATCTGGATGAGCCCGGTATGCGAGATGCTGGCGGCGCGCGAGATCCCGAATGACTCGAACCCGTTCGGCGTCAATGCCAGCGGTTACAACGATCTGGCCTACAGCCAGGCGTGTGATCGACTCCTGCTGGGTGGATACGACCCCGCGGTTCGCACGCAGGCGATGCAGGTGCTGCAGGAGGCATTTGGGCGTGATCTTCCTGCCCTGCCGCTGTACCAGGCGCCGCGTTGGGTTGTTTTCGAGCCCGATTTGTGCGGCGTGCAGGTGCAGAGCCTGCCGGTGAGCGCGCTCTGGAACATTGAAAACTTCGCTCGAGGTCAAAACTGCCTGCAGATCGATTGAACCAAGCTGCCAGAAGCTTGGTATATTAATGGTAAGTAGGGCAAAGGTGGAACAACCGATAACGAACGAAGACAAGGCTCTGGTCCTACGATTGCAGGACGGCGACCTGGAAGCCCTGGGTGAACTGTTCGATCGCCATCGCTCCCTGGTCTACCGTACCGCGCTTGCTATCACTGGGGAACCGGAAACGGCGGCCGATTTACTCCAGGATGTATTTCTGCGTCTCCACCGCTTCGCCCATCGCATCGACCCGGAACGTCCGATCCAGCCCTGGCTCTACCGAATCACGGCCAATCTTGCCTATACGTGGATGAAACGCCGCAGTCGCTGGCTGCGATTTCTGCGTGAGATGGGCGAATGGGTCACTCGCGAGCACCGACCGTCGGTCCAGCGCATGGCTGAGATCGATGAAGAGATTCGCTGGGTGCAGCAGGCGGTCTCCTCGCTTCCCCTGCCGCAGCGCATCGTCGTGGTGCTTTATTACGTCAACGACCTTTCGTTGAGTGAAATTTCCGAGACGCTCGATATTCCTGTGGGGACGGTGAAATCACGGTTGCATTATGGGCGAAATGCGCTGAAGAAGAAGCTGGGTCTGCATCCCGAAATGGTATTTGAGGTGTTATATGAACTCACATGAACCCACTTCTCGCGACCCCATTGATCTGATGATCCGTCGAGCGCTAAAGGGATGGGTTTCAGGATATCCGCTGCCCTCCGCTAGCCGGCAGGAGCTGCTGGAAAAGGCAGCCCGAAGTCAGGAATCGCGCTCGCTGCCTGGCGTGCTGGGGGTGGTATTCAAAGGGCTGGGTCGAGGCATGCGCAACCTCTCGATCAGCTTTGCGGGCGGACCCGTTTTCGAGCCTGAAAGGCTGGCGGACGGCCGCTATGACTACGAAAAAGGCTATTCTCAGTTCAACCTGATGCACTTATCGATTCTCAACGCCAATACGCCCAGGCTTGGATTGTTCAGCCTGTTTATGTAGGGACGACAGCACCCATGCATTATGGAAACCGTCGTCATCGGAAGATGGATTAGCGCCCATTAATTTGGAGGAGAGCGAGCCCGACCGGTGGAGTTGGATTGACGAGTTGCCTGTTTAGGGTATAATCGCGCCGGCTTCTGGCCGTCAAATTTCCTCGAAGGCCAGACAGCCAGTGCGAATAAGTCCTAATGGAGGACGATCGGCGATCCAGACACGACTGGCCCAGACACTTCCTTTGGACGATCGAATCAAATTGAAACGGCAAGCAGCCATCGAGGCAGTTTGATACCTACCCACCTCGTCGCATCGCAGGAGAGAAGATCTTGGCGCCCAAGGTTCTTGAAGTCAGCAATCTGGTAACGAATTTTCACACCAATGAAGGAACCGTCCACGCAGTAAACGGCGTCTCATTCTTTGTGGAAGAAGGCGAGACGCTTGGCATCGTCGGTGAGAGCGGCTGCGGAAAGAGTGTTTCCGTGCTGTCGGTGATGCGGCTGCTGCCCTCTCCCCCGGCCAAGGTGAACGCAGACAGCGTGCGGTTCGGAAACCAGGAACTGACCGAACTTAACGAAGACGAGATGCGCGAAATTCGCGGCAGCCAGATTGCGATGATCTTTCAGGACCCGATGACGTCACTCAACCCGGTGCTCACGGTTGGATTCCAGATCATGGAGCCGCTGCGGGTGCACCTTGGGATGAGCGAGGAGGAAGCACGAGAACGGGCGGCTGAGCTGCTGCACCTGGTGGGCATTCCGGAAGCGCGCGATCGCCTGGACGATTATCCGCACCAATTTTCGGGCGGCATGCGCCAGCGGGCGATGATCGCGATGTCGCTGGCCTGCAACCCCTCCCTGCTGATCGCCGATGAGCCCACGACCGCCCTGGACGTCACGATCCAGGCCCAGATTGTGGAACTGGTCAAGCGACTGCGGGACCAATTCGGCATGTCGCTGATCTGGATCACGCACGACCTGGGCGTCGTGGCTGGCCTGGCGGATCGCGTGATGGTCATGTATTCCGGGTTCGTCGTCGAAGAAGCCCCGATCAACCAGGTTTATGAAAACCCACGTCACCCCTACACATACGCCCTGCTGCAATCGCTGCCGCGCATGGACGGCAGTCCGGGTGAAAAGTTGATGTCAATTGAAGGCCTGCCGCCCGAGCTGTACGAGGTGCCGCAGGGCTGCCCGTTTGCACCGCGCTGCGCCTTTGTTAAAGAGAAATGCTGGTCAAGCAACCCACCGCTGGAGGAGATCGAGCCCGGGCACCGCATCGCCTGCTGGGTGGACATCACAACAGGTGAACTTCGATGACCGAAAACCAAACGCTAATCAGAGTTGAAAACCTGACGAAATATTTCCCGATCACACGCGGGATCCTCGTGCAGCGGGAAGTCGGTGCCGTGCAGGCTGTCGACAAGGTCTCGTTCGAAATTCGCAAGGGAGAGACCCTGGGCCTGGTCGGGGAGAGCGGCTGCGGCAAATCCACCACCGGGCGCACCATCCTGCAGCTCTACCGCCCGACGTCGGGCGAAGTCTTTTACGGCGACACCAACCTGGTCGAGCTCAAGGGTGAAGGCTTGCGGCGCATGCGGCGCAACATGCAGATGATCTTCCAGGATCCGTATGCGTCGCTGAATCCACGCTTGACGATCGCCAACATCATCGCCGAGCCGCTCGAGGTGCACAACATCGGCAACGCCAAGGAGCGCCGCGAGCGGGTCGCCGATCTGCTCAAGCTGGTCGGTTTGAGCCCCCATTTCATCAACCGCTACCCACACGAGTTCTCTGGCGGACAGCGGCAGCGCATCGGCGTGGCCAGGGCGCTTGCCCTGCAGCCCGAGTTCATCGTTTGCGATGAACCGATCTCAGCCCTGGATGTCTCGATCCAGGCGCAGGTTGTCAACCTGTTGGAGGAGCTGCAGCAAACCTTCGGTTTGACCTATTTATTCATCGCCCATGACCTGAGCATGGTGCGTCATATTTCCGACCGCACGGCCGTGATGTACTTGGGGAAGGTGGTTGAATTGGCTTCGCGCGATGAGCTGTACTCGCATCCGCTGCATCCCTACACCCAGGCCCTGCTTTCCGCCGTGCCGATTCCGGATCCGGCCAAGGAAGCCCGCCGGCAGCGAATCATCCTGGAGGGCGACGTGCCGAGCCCGGTGAATCCACCGAGCGGCTGCCGCTTCCACCCGCGCTGCCCGCTGGCGGTCGATGTCTGTCGTGAAGTTGAGCCCGAATGGCGCGAAGTGGCGCCCGATCATTGGGTAGCTTGTCACCTGGTGTAAATCTCGCTATAGTACTCTCGCGCTAACGCGTCGAATCCTGGGCCGGCAAGAGTGGCCCGGATACCCTGGACACGAGAGGAGGTGAGGCAACCGGGAGCAATGTAAGGAACGTATCGTGAAGTCCGTTCAAGAATGTGCTTAGACTATCTTTTTGGAAGGAGAAGAGAGCACATGAAGTCCAAGAGTTTTTCGCTCATAGCGCTGCTCGTCGTAGCCAGCATGGTGCTGGCGGCGTGCGCGCAGACGGGAGCCCCTGAGACCGTCATCGTAACCGTTGAGGGTGAGGGCGGCGTCGAGACCGTCGTGGTGACCGCCACGCCGTCACCGATGACAGAACCTGTCACCAACTACGCGTACGATACCACCGACATTCCAACCCTTGACCCGCAGATTGGCGAGGACGTGGTCTCGATCGACTACATCGAGAACCTGTTCGTCAACCTGACGAATGTCGACCTGGCGACGAACGAGGTCGTTCCGGAAGCGGCGACCTCCTGGGACATCAGCGCCGATGGCCTGACCTACACGTTCACCATCCGCAATGACATCCCCTGGGTTAAGCACAACCCCGTCACCAAGGAAACCACGCAAGAAGTAGATGCCGATGGCAACCCGCGCTTCGTGACCGCTGGCGACTTCGTCTACGGCATCAAGCGCGCCTGTGATCCCGCCACCGGCGGCTACTACAGCTCGGTCATCGCGCCCCTGATCAAGGGCTGCGCCGACGTGCTGTTCGCCGATGAGGCCACCCCCGAACTGTTCGACGCCGTGGGCGTGAGCGCTCCCGATGACAGCACGCTGGTAGTCGAGCTCGAGTTCCCCGCCAGCTACTTCATGACCATGACCCCGATGTGGACGCTTGCAGCGGTCCCGCAGTGGGCGATTGAAGACAATGGCGAGGACTGGATCGAGGCCGGCAACATCGTCACCAACGGCCGCTACGTCCTGGACGAGTGGGTGCACAACGTGCGCCGCGTCGTCATGCGCAACCCGCTCATGCCGGCCGATATGGCTGGCGGTGGCAACATTGAGCAGCGCATCGTCAATGTCGTCCCGGATGTCAGCACGGGCTACGCCCTGTGGCTGAACGGCGAGGTTGATGCTTCCGCCATTCCGGAAGAAGAGCTGCAGGCACATCTCGAGCAGTTCCCAGATGAGACCGAGCAGATCGCCGACCTGGCCGTCTTCTACATCGCCTTCCGCGAGACGAAGCCGCCGTTCGACAACGTGCATGTCCGCCGCGCCTTCGGCGCCGCGTTCGACAGCGCGCTCTACATCGAGACCGTGCGCCAGGGCCAGGGCCTGCCGATGAAGCACTTCGCGCCTCCCGGTATCTTCGGCGCACCGCCGATCGATGAGGTCGGCGTGGGCTTCGATCCCGAGTTCGCTCGGGCCGAGATGGAAGCGGCTGGCTACCCGAACTGCGAGGGCTTCCCGCAGGTTACCCTGCTTGGCTACAGCGGCCAGTCGACCCTGAACTGGATCGAGTTTGCCAAGGGCCAGTGGGAACAGAACCTCGGCTGCAACCCCGACAACATCATCCTCGAGCAGCAGCCGTTCTCTGAGCTGCTCACCGCCACGGCTGCGGACACCCCCGATGAGGACGCTCCGCACATGTGGACGCTGGGCTGGGGCCCGGACTACGCCGATGAGAACAACTGGGTCGGCGACGTGCTCTGGTGCCAGACCGACAACCGCTCCAAGCGAACCTGCAACGAGATCGATGACAAGATCATCGCTGCCCGCGAGGAGACCGATCCTGCCAAGCGCATCGAGCTGTACCGCGAGATCGAGGAATCGTTCTTCGGGCCGGAGGGCGAGTATCCCTTCTTCCCGATCTTCCTGCGTATCGCTTACGGTGCCCAGCACAGCTGGATCACGTACACCCGAGCACTCTTCGGTGGCCAGCACTGGTACGAATGGACCATCGATCAGGAGGCTCAGCTGGCGGCTCGCGGCGGGTAATCCGTCACAAGCCACTACCGTTGAGGGAGCAGAGCGATCTGCTCCCTCAACACTCGCACTTATTCGAGCGATTTCATCCATCGACTTTGATCTTTTCTTGAGTGATGGCGGTAGTACACGTAGAAATGGCGCATCCTGACGCTGTCGACTTTCAAACCGCTCTCAACGTCAGCGGCACAGGGCGAAGGATTTGAGGAGCAGGGTATGACCAAGTACATCATCCGCAGGATCGTGTTCGCCATTCCGGTGATGCTCGCCATCAGCCTGGCTACCTTTCTGCTGATCCAGGCACTCCCGGGGGGACCCTTTGACGCGGTCGGAACCAAGGCGATGCCCGAGCAGATGAAGGCGCTGATGGAGCGGCGCTACGGTCTCGACAAGCCGCTGTACCAGCAGTACTTCCTTTA
>JBJYWH010000274.1:0-3619 GCA_046259355.1 Anaerolineales bacterium | reverse complement strand
TGATGGAGCGGCGCTACGGTCTCGACAAGCCGCTGTACCAGCAGTACTTCCTTTACATGGGCAACCTGCTCAGCGGCGATCTGGGGCCGATGCTGCGTTTCCGCACCCAGAGTGTGAATGACATCGTCGCGCAGAGCCTGCCGGTGTCGATGCAGCTGGGCATCCTGGCGGTCGGCTTGGGGTTCTTGATCGGAATCCCGGCCGGGATCATCGCCGCGCTGAAACACAACACGATGATCGACCACGCCGCGACCTTTGTCGCGGTTCTGGGCGTCTCGATCCCCAATCTCGTTCTGGGACCGATTCTGATTCTGATCTTTGGTGTCTATCTGGGCTGGTTCCCGATCGCGTTCTGGGGTGCGGATCCGCCTTTCATCCTGGGGCTCTTCCCCAAACCGACGGCCGATTTCTGGCTTCACGCCGTCATGCCGACCTTTGCCCTGGGTACGGGCATTTCAGCCAGCGTCGCCCGGCTGACTCGCGCCGGCCTGCTGGAAGTCCTCGGCGAGGACTATATCCGCACGGCGCGCGCCAAGGGATTGCGGGAGCGGGTCGTGATCGTCATCCATGCCCTGAAGAACTCGCTCATCCCGGTGGCTACCATCCTCGGTCCGCTGCTGGCGGGTGTGTTAACCGGCACCTTCGTCATCGAGCAGATTTTCGCTTTGAACGGGCTGGGGCGGTACTTTGTCAACAGCGTCAACCAGCGGGAGTACTTCCTGCTGACCAGCATCACTCTGCTCTATGGCGTGTTCCTGATTATCGGCAACTTGTTCGTCGACATCATCTACGCCTGGCTGGATCCACGCATTCGATTCGATTGAGGTCTGACATCCTATGGCAGAATCGGTAGCACTTGATCACACCCTGCAAACCGGCGAACCGACGAAAGGAAGGAGCCCGGGGCAGGACGCCTGGCGGGAGTTCCGCCGCAATCGCATTGGCGTAGCCGGGCTGATCTTTATCGTGTTCATTGTTCTGGTGGCGCTCTTCGCACCGTTGATCACGCCGTATGACTTTGCCTACCAGAACAACATCAACTCGCGCGCCAAGCCCATGACCGGCTACATCGTCACGACAACCGAAGTCTCGGCCTGCCATTGGGCGGGGACGCCGCTGGAATGGGGCTGCACGATCTTCTTCACCGGGTCGGATGCGCTCGGCCGCGATCTCTGGAGCAGGACGGTCTACGGCACGCGAGTGTCGCTTTCGATCGCGATTGTCGCCTCCTCCGTCAGCCTGATCATCGGCTCGGTCTACGGCACCATCTCGGGTTATGCCGGCGGGCGCGCCGATGACCTCATGATGCGCGTCGTCGACTTCCTGTATGCGATACCGATCCTGCCCATCATCATCCTGATGCAGGTTTACTTCAAGGCCCTGGCACGGCAGGGGGTGACGGAGGGGCTTTCCGGCCAGATCATTGCGCTGAACCAGAACATGGGCGGCATGCTCTTCCTCTTCATCGCCCTGGGGGCTTTGAACTGGATCGGCATGTCGCGCCTGGCTCGCGGTCAGGTCCTTTCCTACAAGCAGAAGGAATTCGTGGAAGCCGCCCGCGCCGTGGGAGCGAGCAGCACACGCATCATCTTCCGCCATCTGATGCCAAACATCGTCGGCCCGCTTGTGATCTCCGAAACGCTGGCCATTCCCGGCTACATCTTTACCGAAGCCGTGCTGAGCTTCATCGGGCTGGGCGTGAATCCACCCACGCCAAGCTGGGGCCAGATGATCAGCGACGGCTATCAGGGTTTACGCTCCAATCCGCATCTTGTACTGGTTCCGGGTCTTGCGCTGACAGTGCTGACACTCGCCTTCAACTTCATGGGGGATGGGTTGCGCGATGCATTCGACCCGAAGATGCGCGGTCGTCACTAAGGTTTGACTACTCCCCCCGATTGTCCCCGGCGATCTCTAGTGGCGCGGCTCAAGCGGGACGACGTGGGATGGAAAGAGGATGCGATTAGGAATGAAATTGTCGAAGGAAATCCCCCTCGCACTAACCGTCCTGGTGTTGGCCGTCATGGCGTGCAGCCAGGCAGGCGAGGTTCTCACGCCAGAACAGGCGACCCAGCGCGCCATCGAAGCGGCGCAGGTCACAGCCGTCCCCACGGTATCTTCGGAAGAATCCGGAATTCAGATCGGCGATCGAGTTCGTTTCGCCTCCAAGGATTACCTGGTCCTGATGCGGCGAGATCCCGGCTCTACGCTGATCGCAGTGCAGTCTGAGCGCGGCGCTTCCGGCACCGTGCTGGCCTCCCAGGACGTCGAAGGGGTGGCCTGGTATCAGATTGAGACCACCGGAGGAATCGGCTGGCTCCCGAGTGACATTCTCGAGGTCGTGAGCGCCGAGGGGCAGGCCGAGTTCGCCGCCGGGGATACGGCCTATCTCACCGGCCCCACCGAGGTCGTGAAACTGCTGGTGGCGCCCGGGAACAACCTCGGATCGCGTGAGGGGGTGGCCGGTTCGGAGGTGACGATTCTGCAAAGCACGGTCTTCGAGGGCGACACCTGGTACAGGGTGCAATCCCCCGAAGGCGAGGGATGGGTGCTTCCAGTCAATCTTTCGGTTGAAGCCCCATAAAGGAAACGCAGAGCACCGCCAATCTCTGAATGGTCTCCGCCGCACGGGATGACCCTCCAAGGCTGCAGATGGATATTGATCATGAACGGAGGCGATGTGCAGGTTCGCCTCCTTTTTTCTTGTATGACGGGTGAATGGATGCGATCGAATACTAAGCGATCACGGCTGCAGGTTGCCCTGTTCCTGCTTTGGGTCGGTTTGCTCCTGGGCGGCTGCGCAAGCTGGTCGGAACGCCTGTGGATTCAAACGCCAGGCTGGAGCCGGGCTGCGCAGCTGGGCGATACGGCGACGCGCGAGGCGATTCCCTTTGTCGTCAGGGAAGATCAATCCATCATTGCGCTGATGGTCGCTCCGCAGCCCGCTGCACCGGGATTCCTGCTGCAGGAAATTACGCCCGATGGCGAGCTGGGCTGGGAGCGAACGATTCCGGTATCGACCGGAATACCGAATGACCGCCAGTTCATCTGGGATGGTAGAAAGCTACACCTCTTCTGGCTCGATCGTGGCGATCTTTTCCATCTTTCACTTTCCCCCGATGGCCTTCCCGCCGGGGAAGAAGAGCAGGTCTCGACGCAAGGTTCTGTCGGCTACTTTGCCACGGCGGTCAACGCGTCGGGCGAAATCGCGCTCTGGTATTCAGGTCCCCGCAATGAGCCCGGCCTGTACGCACTCCGGACCGGGGATCTCGCTTCGGAAGGACAGCTGGTTGATCGGACGGGCATTCGTCCTTCCCTGCAGTTCGATCGCCAGGGGGAGCTGCATGCGCTGTGGGTGCGGTATCCCACGGGCTATGCGAGCGATGAGTTCTACTATGCCCGGTTAACGGGCGCCAGCTATCAGCCGGGAAGCGCGGTGCTGATCCTGGAGACGGATATTCCGCTGTCCCAGGTCATGAACGGCCCGCGATTGGGTTTGGATCCGTCACACGGCTATGTCGCCTGGTCGGTCGAAACGCGCACCGGAATGTCCGCCGGCGACATCACGGCCTCCTATTTCAGCTTCCCACTGGAAGATCCCGGAGCCGCAAAGCAGGTG
>JBJYWH010000273.1:0-8526 GCA_046259355.1 Anaerolineales bacterium | reverse complement strand
CCAAACCGCTTCGGTTGCGGTATCGTAGTCCGTCATGCGAGTCCGCTCTCCCGGCTACCCTACCATACAATACGCAAAACCTCTCCAGGGGTTGCATCCCAAACTGGAGTGAGCTGCCTTGGGGATCGTCAGGCGTCAGGCGCCCGTCAACTGGGTGTTGAATTGCGTGGCGTAAAGGCGCGCGTACAGCCCGCCCTGCCGGAGCAACTCCTCATGCCGGCCCTGTTCTACCAGCCGACCATCATCCATGACCAGAATGACATCTGCATCGATCACCGTGCTCAGGCGGTGGGCGATCACGAGCGAGGTGCGTCCCTGCTTCACCGTTTGCATGGCCTCCTGGATGAGCGCCTCGGACTGCGAATCCAGGTGACTGGTCGCTTCGTCCAGTATCAGGACGCGAGGATCCTTCAGGAGCACGCGTGCGATTGCCACGCGCTGCTTTTCACCCCCTGAAAGGCGGTAGCCGCGCTCTCCGACCAGGGTATCGTAGCCATCAGGAAGGGACGTGATGAACTCGTGGATATTGGCCGCCCGGCACACCGACTCCAGCTCGGATTGGGCAGCCCCGGGCCGGGCGTAGAGCAAATTAGCCCGCAGCGTATCGTGGAAGAGATAGGTCTCCTGGGTGACCATGCCGATGTGTTCGGCCAGCGAGTCGAGCTGTACTTCTTTCAAGTCATGGCCATCGATCAGCACACGCCCTTCGGTGGGATCGTACAGGCGCGGCAGCAGGTACGTGATGGTGGTTTTGCCCGCTCCACTGGGTCCAACCAGCGCCGCCACCTGGCCGGGCTGGATGGTGAAGGTAACGTCGCGCAGCGCCCAGCGTAGTAGGGGCGTTCCGGAACTGCTTTCCGCCTCCCCTTCTTCCTTGGCCTTCCTGGGAGGCAAGTAGCTGCCGTGCCCGCCCCCGCCCCAACCAAAACGCCGCAGCTCTTCCAGGCCGATCACCTTGCCATCCCGATCGAGGTAGCTGAAGCAGACCTGCTCGAAACGCACCTCGCCGCGCACCTGCTCGAGGCGGATCGAGCCCGGGGCATCCTGAATCTCGATCGGCAGATCCAGCACCTCGAAAACCCGCTCGAAGGAAACCATCGAGGTGGCAAATTCCACCCGGGCATTGGTCATCGCCATCAGCGGGCCGTACAGGTCCGCCAGGTAGGCGCTGAAGGCGACGATCGTCCCGATGGTGAATGCGCCGCGCAGGGCGAGATGGCCGCCGAGCCAGAATACCAGGGCCGTCCCCACGGCGCTCACCAGGCTCAGCGCCAGGAAGAACCAGCGACCGATGACGGCCTGCCGGACGCCAATATCGCGCACGGAGGCGGCCCGATCCTTGAAGCGGTCGACCTCCGAATGGTAGCGTCCGAAAATCTTGACCAGCAGCGCGCCGCTGATGTTCAGCGTTTCGTTCATCAGTGCGTTCATTCCGGCGTTGAATTCCATCTGCCGCCGGGCCACGTCCCGCAGGACCATCCCAACCCGCCGGGCCGGCAGGATGAAAAGCGGCAGGATGGCGATTCCCAGGAGCGTCAAGCGCCATTCCAGTGAGAGCATGATCCCGAGCGTGGCAATCAGCGAGAAGATATTGCTGACGATCGTGACCAGTGTGCCGGTGATGGCACGCTGTGCGCCGATCACATCGTTATTCAGGCGCGACATCATCTCGCCGACCTGGGTGTTGGTATAGAACCGCATGCTCATGCGCTGCAGGTGTGCGTAAAGCGCGCGACGCAGGTCAAAGATGATCCCCTCACCGATGGCAGCGCTGGCGTAGCGCTGGGCCACGCCCAGCAATCCGTTGACCAGCGGCACGAGCACCATCCCGATCGCTAGCAAGTTCAGGCGGGAGACGTCCTTGTTCGGCAGTGCATGATCGATCAGGTCCCGTATCAAGAGCGGCGGCACCAGGCTCAAGAGCGAAGTCGCCAGCATCGTGATCAGGATGATGACCACTTTGCGCCCATAAGGCCGGGCATAACCCGCCACACGCAGCAGCAGTGCCCGGCTGACGTGGGGCCGATCCTGTTCTTCGTCGTAGCGGACAAAGGACCACCAGCCGCCAGAATGAAATCCCATCCGTATCTACCTCGCCCTCAAACCTGCGGATATCGGGCATTATAACGCGGTGGAATATCCAACCCGGGTGCTATACTGAGGACAAAGGCGCAAGTTTGAAAAAGGGAATCAAAATGACCGTCCTTTCGATCGATCTTGCCAGCAAACGATACGCCGACTTCGGATTGGCTCAACTCGACCCTGGCTCGAAATCCCCATCGTTTCCAACACCCGAAGAGCTTGGACTCCACGATCCTCCGCAGGTCGCTGAGTGCGCCGCCGCCGTCGACTCCTATGCCCGATCAAAGGGCATCCATGTGATCCTGCTGGATGGGCCGCAGGGTTGGCGTCACCCGCGCTCACCGATCGAGCACATGCGTCTTGCGGAGCGCGTTCTAAACACCCCCGGCAAGACCGGGACGCCGGGACACGCCAAGCCCAACACCTACCTGGCCTACACAACTTTCTGCATTGAACTCTTCGACGCGCTGAGGAAAACGTACGGATGGGAGCTGATACGCGAAGGTTGGGAAAAGCAGCGCAAGAGCCGCTGGCTCGGCGAGAGCTTTCCCTCGGCGGCCTGGGAGCTGCTGGGGCTGGAACGCTTGCCGAGCAAGATTCGACGGGACCGCGCTGCGCTGCGCAAGTTCACTCGCCGTCTGGCAAAAGTCACCGGATATGACATGCCGCGCGATTTGACCCACGACCAGATCCAGGCGGCTGTCGTTTTGCCGGCTGCTGAAGCCATCGCATGGCGGGATCCATCCCGGCTGATCAAAGTCGGCTTCGACCCCCTGCCGGCACCAGGATCGTCGGTGTACGAGGGCTGGATCGTCCTTCCACGGTTTCCTGCGGTTTGACCGGGCCGAATCCCTCCACATCCCTCTTTACGGCGGGATCGGTATTGGGCCTTTACCTGCTGCATGTCTGGCTCGGGCAGGAGGTCACCCTGGTGCCCGGCCGTCTGGGACCGCAGCCATTCCGGCGTGGCGATTACCTTTACGTCGGCAGCGCCCGCGGCTCCGGCGGATTGAGAGCCCGCATCCTGCGCCATGCCCGGTCCGGCCGCTCTCCGGCCCGCCACTGGCACATCGACACCTTGTTGGCTCCGGCCGACCTTCTCGGTGCCTGGTGGAGCCAGCTGGAAGGGCAACAGGAATGCAGTTGGGCCGAATGCCTCAGCGAGGAGGGGCAGCGCAGCCCGGACGGGTTCGGAGCGTCGGACTGCCGCTGCGAGGGACACCTGGTCTATTTCCAGAGCCGGGAAAGCCTCCATCGTGCCATTAGGAAATTGACCGGGGCGCTCTCCGGTCAACTGCATTACGAAAAGCTGTAGACGTCATCGAGACCGGATCGAGAGCCAAAGGGAGGAAGCCGGATGAGCATCGTCATTGAACTATCGGCCGGGGAAATCCACCTGCAGGCGGATTTGTACGAGAATGAAACTGCGAGCGCGATTCTTGCCGCTCTTCCGCTCGAAGGCTCCGCCGCTCGCTGGGGGAATGAAATTTACTTCTCAATCCCGGTACATCTCGACCCGGCATCCGATGCTCGCGACCGCATGCAAGCCGGTGAACTGGCCTACTGGCCACCCGGGATGGCATTCTGCATCTTCTGGGGACCGACCCCGGCCAGCGAGGGAGACGAGCCGCGGGCGGCCTCTGCCGTCAACCCATTTGGCCTGATTCGCGGCGATCCAAAAGATCTGGCTTCCGTACGGGACGGAGAGACCATGCGGGTTACGCTCATCGGGTAAATCGACCCCCTGCCGATCAGCGATAGCCTTCGAATTTCGTGCTTTATCGGTTGTCTCAATGGAAAAGTGCGGGGGATGTCATGCAGGATCCAGCGGGAGCCGGAGCTACAGTCGCCGGCTATCATGCCGGAGCCTTTTCAGCCGATGAAAACCATCCGATTCATCCGCCGAGCGGTTTGAACATATAGGTTTGGCCCAATTCGTACCCGAGCCTACGGTAGTAGCCGCGCGTCCCCAGCGCGGCGATCACGGCCAGGCGGCGGTACCCGTGTGAAGCCGCCAGGTCCTCGGCGGCGGCCATCAACTGCATACCCAACCCGCTGTGCTGTGCCGCGCCATCCGCCTCCTCGCCAACTTCAAGCGACTGCCCGTAAACATGGACCTCCCGCACCAGGGCGGCTTCCTCCAGGTCAGGTAGCCCGAGCCTTGGAGAGCCTGATCCGGGCAGTGAGAGCCGCAGGAAACCTGCCAGGCGGTCTTCTGCGGTATTGAAGGAAAGAAAGTGTTCCTCCCCCCCGCCGGTATCATAAACCAGGTCATTAAAGCGCAGTGCCTCGGTCTCCACCGGCCTGCCGCGCACTTCCCGGCAGCGGATGCACTCGCACCGCCGGCCCATCCGCTGCAGTTCGATCTGCACATCCTGCCGTAAACTGGTGCGCCGGTTGCCTTCCACGACATGCGTGGAAGGGATATCCCGCACAATGCGGTTGACCCGGCAGTAGCGGGGGATGCTGGGCTTGAGATCCACGAGCAGTCCGATCAGCTCTTCTGTCGTGTACGGCGTATAGTTCCCCGCCTGCCATTCCCCATACAGTTCGGCATTTTCGAGCAGCTGGCAGGGATAGATTTTGAGCTCATCCGGCTTGAGATCCGGGTCTGCCCACAGGCGGGAGAAGTCCTCCCGGTCCGATTCGAGCGTCGCACCGAGCAGGTTCGGCATCCAGTGCGCCACGATCTTGAAACCGCCCGCCCGCAGCGCGCGCATGGCCGCACGGGATTGCCCGATCGTGTGACCGCGCTGGTTACGCAGGAGAATGCGGTCATCCGTGCTCTGGATACCGACCTGGACTTTCGTCACACCCAGCGATCGCAGCCGGGCGATCTCGCGCGCATCGATGTGATCCGGACGGGTTTCGATCACCAGGCCGACGTTTCGATGCTCGGCGCGTTCGTTTGCCTGCTGGGCTTCAGCCAGCGAGGCGGATTCGAATCCATTGAGCGCATCCAGGCAGCGCTGGACGAACCAATCCTGGTAGTCTTCCCTGTACGAGCTCCAGGTCCCCCCCAGGACGAGCAGCTCGACTTTATCCGTGGGGTGCCCGATCGCGTCCAGGGCTTCCAATCGGGCAGCCGTTTGATCAAAGGGATCGAAATCATGATGCAGGGCCCGCATCGCGCCGGGCTCATCCGGCAAGTAGGATTTGGGCATGCGCACATCGGTCGGGCAGAAAATGCATGTTCCGGGGCACGGGTAGGGTTTCGTGAGCACGGTGACGGTGGTCACGCCGGAAAGCGTGCGGACGGGCTTCATGCGCAGGCGCTGGATCATCTCGGCCTCGTACGGCCAATCGCCCGAATCGGTCAGTTCGCGGTAGGCGTAGATCAGGATGTGCTTGGCGACGTATCCGCCGCCGGGCAGAGGGTGGCGTCGGACGGCCCGGGAGACGCTTGAGCCGGCGCGCACATCCTCCAGGATCGCTTGCGCCGTCTCAAGCTGATCCGCTGTATAGGTTCGCGCCTCCAACCATGCCTGTTCGCGGCTCATGAGCGTATAATGCCCTCTATGCGGGATGAAGTGCTCCAGACCCTGCGGCGGGTCAACGAATCATTCTACCAAACCTTCGCCACCCCGTTCTCCGCCACGCGCGAGCGGCTGCAGCCAGGTGTGCTGCGGGCTGTTCAAACCATCCTCCCGCAGGCGAAGATCCTCGATCTTGGGTGCGGCAATGGTGAACTCGCCCGATACCTGTTTCAACACGGACACCAGGGGATGTATATCGGAATCGACCTGAGCGATGAGCTGCTCGAGCATGCCCAGGAGCGGGCGCCGTATCCGCAGGCTCGATTTATCCCCGCCGACTTAGCCGATCCGGATTGGACGGACGGTGTCCGGTCGGCGCTCCGTGACGATTCGACCGGCTTCGATCGAATTCTGGCCTTTGCCGTGCTGCATCACATTCCGGGAGCCGAATACCGGGCCAGATTGGCCCGGCAGGTCCGCACCCTGCTGTTCCCGGGGGGAAGCTGGGACCTGTCCGTCTGGGATTTTCTCGCCAGCCAGCGCCTGCATGCCCGCATTCTGCCCTGGTCTGAGGTTGGATTGAACGAAGCCGATGTCGAGCCGGGCGATTACCTGATCGACTGGCGCCGGGGCGGGTTCGGGCGGCGCTACGTGCATCATTTCTCGCCCGAGAATCTGTCCGAGCTGGCTCAGGCGAGCGGCTTCCGGGTGCGGGATACTTACCGCAGCGACGGCGAGAACGGTCGTTTGGGCCTGTACCAGGTGTGGGAGCCGGACCTATCCACAGAGGGAGGGCCGGAGAGCCCGGGAGGGTAGTTTTTGACGCTCCTCTCCCTGCATGGTAGAATGGCGGCGTTCTGGAGGGCCGCCCGGAGGGATGGCCGAGTGGACTATGGCGGCGGTCTTGAAAACCGCTGTGGGGCAACCCACCGGGGGTTCGAATCCCTCTCCCTCCGCCTGAAAATCGAATAGCTGGGGAGGTGCCGGAGTGGTTGATCGGGGGCGCCTGCTAAGCGCTTGTAGGGGCTTAAAACCTCTACCGAGGGTTCGAATCCCTCCCTCCCCGCCTGACAGACCGGCCCGGCCGGTCGTTTTTCTTCTTCGCCGTTCACAGGGGAATGAGCCGGATCGCACCCTCAAGCCGCGCATGAATTGCGGTATAATGGCGTCGATCCACTCCATTGGAATATGCGCCTGTAGCTCAGCGGATTAGAGCACTTGCTTGCGGAGTAAGGGGTCGCAGGTTCGAGTCCTGCCAGGCGCGCTGCCCCAACCGCTCGATTTCGAGCGGTTGTTTTTTCCTGCAGCGGACGGGATGGAGACAGAAGTCCTGAAATACGGAAACCGGTCGGGAACCACAAGAAACCTCAGCCCATCCCCCGGTCGACATTGGCGGCGCAGGCATAGAGGATGGTCTTCACGTGGAAGGGGGTCAGCCCGGGGTGCTTGGAGAGGATGCATGCCGTGATGCCGGCGATATGCGGTGCGGCAAAACTGTTGCCGGTGATGGTGCAGTAGCCCCCATTCTGCCACGCCACCCTGACATCGATGCCCGGAGCGCCGAATTCGACCGGCGGGCTGGGATTGTAGTAGTAGGTGTGGGGGTCTTGCCCTTCCGCTGCGGCCACCGAGATGACGGAGGAATAGAGCGAGGGATAGCTTGCCCCCGCGAAATTGTTGACGGCCGAAACGAGAATCATGTTGTGGAAATAGGCCAGGTCGGTCAGTTCGTGGAACAGGCCGAAGTACTCGGCGCGGGACGTGCTCAGGCTGAGATTGACGACCTGCATGCCGGCATCGATCGCCCAGCGCAGGCCGGCGGCGAACTGCAGCGCTTTCGCCGTGAGATCGCTTCCCAACACCCGTACGCTGAAGATCTCCGCCTCGGGTGCGATGCCATGAATGATCCCACCGCAGGCTGTGCCGTGGCCGCTGACATCCCGGGGTGGATTCTCTTCTTCGATCCGGACGCTGCCCTCAGCCTCTGGATCCCACACGACCACGACACCCTCCCGCACCACCCCTTCCAGCGCTGGATGACTCCCATCGACGCCGCTGTCGACGATCGCCACCTTGACCCCCTCGCCCGCCGCGCCGCTCCAGGCCCATTCCGGGTCGATGCCCTCGATCGGTTCAATCAACGGGATAGCCCGCAGCGCGTCTGCCTCGAATTGCGCCGACCAGGCCGGGCGCAGCTTCTCAGCGGCCATGATCGTTTCTCATGGCTCGCATCCGTGATGCTGCTGATGGCTCACGAATATTTCGGTTTCGCTTTGACATAATCGGTCAGGTCATCCAGGATCCGCAGGCAAAGGGCACGCTCCTCCGCGCCCGCCTCACAGAGGGCGCGTATATGGGCGGCCAGCAGGGACAGTTCGTCCTGCCCGCTCACTCCCTCCCGGTGTGAGCGGATCGTCTCCACCAAAACGGAAAGCTCCAGCTCAGCCTCTGCTTCGGAGAGCTCTTTCAGTCCGCTGAGCAGCATGGCGCTGAGCTGATCCAGGTATTCGCTCTGGGCGATCGCAATCGCAGCTTGCTGTGAAAACAAGCCCATCAGCTCCATATCCTGCATTCCAAAAGCCGGGGAGTCGATCTTATCCAGCACTTCCATCACCCCGATCACTTCTTCCTGCCAGTGGAGCGGCATGGCGAGAATCGAGCGCGGCACGTAGCCGGTTTTGGCGGCGAACTCGCGATCAAAACGGGGATCTTCCTCGACCTCCGATATGGCAATCGGCTGCCCCGTCATGGCCACATAACCGGCAATGCCCTGATCGATCGGGATCGTCTTTCCGATCACATCCTGGTTGCCCTCGCCGTAGGCCACCCTGAACCGAAGGGTCTTTCGGTCCGAATCGACGAGGCAGATCGAGGCTGCGGCGGCATGGAATATCTGAGCCGCTGCTTCCACGATCGACTGCAGCAGTTCATTGCTGGTGCCAGGAGCCAAGGCCCGTCCACTGTGTTC
>JBJYWH010000272.1:0-5074 GCA_046259355.1 Anaerolineales bacterium | reverse complement strand
CTGGTCACCACGCTCACGAAGCGCATGGCGGAAGATTTATCGGAATATCTGCGCGAACTGGGCATCAAGGTGCACTACCTGCATTCTGAAATCGATACGATTGAGCGAGTCGAAATCCTGCGCGATCTTCGATTGGGCGTGTACGATGTGGTCGTCGGCATCAATCTGCTGCGGGAAGGGCTTGACCTGCCGGAGGTTTCGCTGGTCGCCGTCCTGGATGCGGACAAGGAAGGCTTTCTCCGTTCTGGCACGGCACTCATCCAGACCATCGGCCGGGCGGCGCGCCATGTTGATGGACGCGTGATCATGTATGCTGACAAGATAACGGACTCGATGCGTCGAGCACTGGAGGAAACCGAACGCAGGCGGAGCAAGCAGATCGCTTACAACCAGGAGCACGGTATCGAGCCGGTCAGCATCATGAAGGAAGTTCGCGATCTCACCGACCAGATGGCGGCTCGTGCAGTGGCCGAGGAAGCTGGGAGCTATGGCACCTCCCTCGGCGTTACCATGCCCAAGGATGAACTGCAGCGCTTGATTCGAGAGCTTGAGAAACAGATGCGGGCAGCCGCTGAAGGACTCGAATTCGAGAAAGCCGCGGCACTTCGTGACCAGATCTTCGAATTCCGCGAGATCCTGGCCGAAAAGGAAGATCTACCCCCCTGGAAGCGGGCGCGGATGCTGGCCGGCGAGAACGGGGGCTGATGGCTAGCTCGTGCGCTGGGCCTCTTCGGAAGGCAGGCGCGGCAGCTCGAAGGTGAACCGGGCGCCACCAAGTTCGCTGTCCTCGACCCAGATACGCCCACCGTGGGCTTCGACCAGCTTCCGGGCTACGGATAGTCCCAGGCCGGAACCGCCCCGATCACGTGACCGACTGCTGTCCAGGCGGTAGAAGCGTTCAAAAACCCGTTCCCGCAGGTTTTCATCGATCCCCTCACCCGAATCTTCGACCGAGATGCGGACCTTTTCTTCATCGGTCGATTCGGCAACGATGCGAATCGTCCCGCCATAAGGCGTATGCCGCAGGGCATTCGAAAGCAGGTTTCCCAGGACCTGTTCAATGCGTGCGGCATCGACTTTTGCCACCAGGTCGCCCTGAGCCAGTCCTTCTCCAGAGAATTGAAGTCCCTGCGACTGGGCCGCCGAAGCGTAGGATTCCATGACCTGTCCGGCGAGCTTTCCAAGGTCCGTGCGAGTCTTGATCAGCGATAAAGCCCCTGCATCCGCCATGCTCAACGTATGCAGATCTTCCACCAGCCGATTCATGAGCTGGGTCTGATTCAGGATCGAGCTCAAGTTCTCCTGGGAAGCCGGGTGCACGCCATCGATAATTGCTTCCAACCGGGCCTGAATGACCGCCAGCGGAGTGCGCAGTTCATGCGCAATATCTGCCGTTGTCTCGCGCCGGCGCTGCTCCAGCCGCTGCAGGGAGTCGGCCATTGCGTTGAAAGCTCGAGAGAGTGTGCCAATTTCATCAGAGGTACGTACTGGTACCCGTCGCCCCCACTCCCCACGAGCAAATTCACGCGTCGCTTCGGTCAACTCCCGCACCGGGCGAAGCAGCCCGACAACGGCAATTCCACCCACAAGCAGAGCGGCCAGGACCGCAACCGTTGCGGAAAGGAGAAAACTCTTTCGCAGGCGATCGAGGAATTCCACCTCCGGCCGAACGAAGAATCTTCCCGGATCGAACAGGTATCCTACGGTTACGCCGTCAACATTGATCGGACTCGAGCTATCCAGTTCCTGAGTCGAAAGCTGAGCGTCCATGCGGCTGGGTGGGCCATAGAGGATGCGCCCGGTTTCGTCCGCCAGGACCAGGATCGGGGCACCCATCATTCCACCGATTCCTGCTTGATTCCCGCCGCCTCCGATGGAGTGCCGGGCCAGCAGCAGCGGAAATACCTCTTCCACACCGATCCAGCTCCCACGCCCCCGGTAGTAGCCGGCCAGCTCCTGGACCAGGTTATCGAGCGTGTTGATTCCACCCCGCATCATCAGCCCGCGCACTTCAGTCTGAGCCCGTTGGCTGGTGATGATGGCCATCGAACCGATTCCGATCAGTGACACCAGCGCCAGCGCCAGGAACAGCTTCCAGAACAGACTTATTCCAGGACGCGGTTTCTTTTCAGTTTCCACGGAAGCGGTATCCCACGCCGAATACGGTCTCAATCAAGCCCGGATTTCTAGGATCGGGTTCAATTTTTGACCGAAGGTTCTTGATATGCGCGTCGATCGTTCGCTCGTACCCTTCATAAGCTTCGCCCTGCGTCGCCTCGAGCAGCTGCATGCGGGTGAAGGCTCGCCCGGGTTGGGCTACCATGACCGCCAGCAAATCAAACTCGGTCGGAGTGAGCGCAACCGCTTCCCCGTGGATTTCAACTTGATGTCGGGCCAGATCGACCAGAACATCGCCCACCTGGAGGGTCTCGGGCTGGATCGGTGCAGCATGCGATCGACGCAGGACAGCTCGAACGCGAGCAACAACCTCGCGTGGACTGAAAGGCTTGGTGATGTAGTCATCCGCTCCGAGTTCAAGGCCGATCAATTTATCGGCCTCTTCCACGCGTGCCGTAACCATGATGATGGGCACTTCAGAAAAGCGGCGAATCTGGCGTGCGACGTCGAGCCCGTCGACGCCGGGAAGATTGAGATCAAGCAGGATCAAATCCGGAGCACTCTGCTTAACGCTCGCAATGGCCGCCGACCCATTGGTCTGAGCTTCGACCTGGAATCCGGCCCGCTCCAGGTAATCCCGGAGCACCTGGATCAAATCCAGCTCGTCCTCTACGATCAGGATTCTTTTTCCCACAGGACTCATTATAGCCTCAACACTCCACGCCCCAGAATGCCGTTAGTTTAAAATCCAGTGGCTGAAAAAACTCCCCTGGCATGGCCCCGGACATCATACAGACCGGTCGCGACCGCCCACTTCGCTGTCGTCGGCCGGGCTACCGACGTCCGGGGGTTCTATTTGTATTGTTTTCCCGGCTCCGGTCGTCAGATCAATGGGAGGATATTCGGCAGTTGTGAAGTTCATGTGAACGGATGGCGTAGATTCTCTGAATGTCAAATGGGCCATTAAACGCACATGGCCGCCCGAAGGCGACCAAGGCGGAGGGATGTACGGGCGGAGGTTGCCCGTGTTAAGGTACGCAGGCATTATGCCATCGATTATCAAGCCCGTGGGTAGATTGAAAGGTTTCTGTAAGGTGTTGTCAGGTGAGTTGGAAACCGCTCTTTCTTGCAGTTTTTCATCGGCACGCCGGTCGTGTTTCCTTCGGCCCGGATCGCCCAGGATTCCTTTTTCAGGCGCATGCTTCCACGCATCGAAAGGCGGCTGGGGGTTCGGTTGATTGCCGCCGAACCCTGGAGAAACTTGCAGATCGGACGATTTCCCAAGATGTCCAGACCTCCGACCCTATTGGGTGTTACGCAGTAGGTGGATTTGAGCGGGTGCAAGCGTGTGCAATAAAAAAAAGAACGGTGGACACGTGGCGGTGTCCACCGTTCTGGTTGGCTCTCGGGCTCAGATGCGGCCGTAATTCTGCAGCAATTTGATATATCCGGCGCGTTCGAAGGCAATCGGCTCGACCTGTTCCTGTAAGCTCATCGAGCCCCGCAGCTCTGAAAGACTGCTCACGCCCTGTTGCTCGACTTCCTTTTTAAAATCCTCCAGCAGCTCCTTCAGGTACGGGATTCCTTTCGCAAGAAGGACGGAGCACACCTGCGCGACGTCGGCTCCAGCCATGATCGCTTTCAACGCGTTCTGCCCTGAATGGACGCCGGTCGTCAGGGCGAGTGAAGCATCGATCTGGCCGTACAGAATGGCTGTCCATCGCAGAGGGAGCAGGATGTCCTCCTCCCTGCTCAAGGTGAGGGTCGGCAGCAGCGCGCGGTCCTTGACATCGATATCCGGCTGGTAGAAACGGTTGAACAGGACCAGGCCGTCGGCTCCAGCGTCCACCAGCCTGCTGGCGAACTCCGGCAATGCGCTGAAAAAGGGGCTGAGCTTTACTGCAACCGGAATGTCAACGGACTTTTTCACCGTTTTCAAAATATCGAGGTACAGGTTCTCAATGTCCATTCCCATAAAAGTATCGGAGGCCGGCAGGAAGTACACGTTCAGCTCCAGGCCATCTGCGCCAGCCTGCGAAATCATCTCGGCATATTTCAGCCAACCGCCCTTACTGGTGCCGTTCATGCTGGCGATGACGGGAATCCCGAGCGATTCCTTGGCCCTGCGCAGGTGCTCGACGTAGGCCTCGGGATCGCGAGGGTAATCATTTCGCTGGGGAAAATAGGCGCTGACCTCCGCCGGGCTGAGTTTCCCACTCTGCAGCAGGTCTGAGAACTCGCCTGTCTCAATGGCAATCTGTTCCTCGAACAGCGAGTACAGGACGACCGCCGCTGCACCGGCATCCTCGAGGCGCTTCACGTCATCCAGATTGCGAGAGAGCGGAGAAGCCGAAGGGACAATCGGGTGTGCTAATTCAAGCCCCAGGTACGTGGTCTGAAGATCTGCCATGCTTGCCTCCATAGGATCCAAGGTTCGATTCAGCCGGATTGGGATCGGATGCTTATGGGGGGATTGTAGCGTCCTCCACTTGCTGACCGCAAATGCAGAATGTCACGCTTCAAGAAGGTAATGGGTTGGAACTTCGGCAGGGTAAATGATACTTGGGTAGGGATGAACAAGCGGAAGCGAAAAGTTATCTCGCGGAATGGCACCCCTGGTGCGATTCGAACGCACAACCGTCGGATTAGAAGTCCGGCCAAGCTTCGAACCGATTCACAGCCAAAGGACGATCGTTTAAGGCGAACCCGTTAGTCGGTCGTGCCCTTTTTGCATTCGACTTTCCATTTCTACAGAGTCAACAACTCTCCTGCGATAGAACTGCACAAATGGCCAAAATAAGATACCAGGATTTCATTCTTCTCTTTCGGAAAGAGAATGATCAATATTGATCCTGTGCCTTGATTTGAGAATCTCAACAACCCGCTCGACTTCTTCTTTGAATAATTGATCATCCCAGCCCTTAGCACCCCCGAAAACTTGGCCCAATTCATCCAG
>JBJYWH010000271.1:0-9914 GCA_046259355.1 Anaerolineales bacterium | reverse complement strand
CGTACCGCTGACCGCACCGACTTCCCCGCCGCTGACCGGGGCGTCCAGGCTGGCGACGCCCTTCTTGCCAAGTTCTTCTGCCAGCCGGATCGCTACCGCCGGCGAGATGGTGCTCATGTCGATGTAGATCTGGCCGGAGCGCACACCTTCAAGAATCCCATCTTCTCCCATCACGACCGATTCCACGTCGGGTGAATCGGGCAGCATGGTGATGATGACCTCGCTCGCCTCGGCCGCCGCCCGAGGGCTTTCGACGACCTGCGCGCCGGCGGCTTCGGCCTCGATCAGACGCTCCGGTTGAATGTCGTGCACGACCAGCGGATAGCCGGCTTGCATGAGATTGGCGACCATCGGTTTGCCCATGATTCCGAGCCCGATAAATCCAATCCGTTCTTTCATCTGCAGCTCTCCTGCCTTTCAGGCGGCCCACTTAACTCCACAAGATAAGTCAGGCCGCGCAACTTTGTTGAGGTCCACTTCAAACTTCATGCCGTTCAGCCGGCCTGCGACAGCCCGAGTGTACGACGGACCGCCTGTGCAATCCGGTCTGCGTCCGGGAGCGCCGCCGCTTCCAGCCCGGGCGAGAACGGGATCGGGACGTTCGGGTTGGCCACCCGCAGCACGGGGCCATCCAACTCGTCGAAGGCGCGCTCGTAGATCTGGGCCGCGATCTCGGCCCCGATCCCGGCCCGCTCACACGATTCGTGCACGATCACCGCCCGGCCGGTCTTGCGCACCGAGCCCAGGATGGTTTCAAGATCGAGCGGCACGAGGCAGCGCGGGTCGATCACCTCCACGTCGATCCCTTCGCCGGCCAGCTGTTCGGCGGCCTGCAGCGCGAAAAGGACCATGCGCGAGGTGGCAATGACCGTCGCATCCCCGCCGGAGCGCTTGATGTCCGCCTGCCCAAACGGGATAAGCACTTCCTCTTCCGGCACATCACCCCGGGTTGCATAGAGCAGCTTGTTTTCGATGAAGATCACCGGGTTGTCATCCCGGATGGCGGTCTTGAGCAGGCCCTTCGCATCGGCCGGGGTGGAGGGCATGATCACGATCAGGCCCGGGACGTGGACGAACCACGCCTCCAGGCTCTGCATGTGCTGGGCGGCGTTGCCGCGTCCCCCGCCGGCCGGCGTGCGCACCACGACCGGGGCTCGGGCCTTGCCGCCCAGCATGTAGTGGATCTTCGCCATCTGATTCACGATCTGGCTCATGCTGATGGTGATGAAATCCATGTACATGATTTCGGCCACCGGGCGGGTGCCGGCCAGTGCCGCCCCAACCGAAGCGCCCACGATCGCCGCCTCCGAGATGGGTGTGTTGATCACGCGCTCGGGACCGAAATCGTCGAACAGGCCGCGTGTCACGCCGAACGCCCCGCCGTGGCGGCCGATGTCCTCGCCGATCAGGAAGACGCCCGGGTCCCGGTTCATTTCCTCGCGCAGCGCGGCGCGCAGCGCTTCCGAATAGGTCATTTCAGCCATTCGCATCCACCCTTCACGCGATGTAAATATCAGTATGAAGCTCGTCCAGCGCAGGCTGCGGACTGGCCTCGGCAAAGGCCACAGCCTCCTGAAGTTCCTGCTCGACAAGCTCTTCGATTTGGACCAGCTGCTCCTCGCCGCACTCCTCATTCGCCAGCAGCCAGCTCCGGAAGCGGACGATGGGATCGTTCTGCCGCCAGCTGGCGACCTCCTCTGCACTGCGGTAGCTCTCCGGGTCGCCCTTATAGTGTCCTTCCCAGCGGTAGGTCAACCCCTCCACCAGCGTGGGGCCGCCGCCGCTGCGTGCCCGTTCTGCAGCTTCCTGGACGGCCGAGTACACCGCCAACACATCGTTCCCGTCGACGGTCGCGGCCGGAATGTTGTAGGCCGCAGCCCGGTCGGCCACGTGTGGGACCGGGCTGGAATCCTTCATGGCGGTGCTGACGGCGTACTGGTTGTTCTCGCAGGCGAAAACCACCGGCAGCTGCAGCACGGCGGCCAGGTTCATCGATTCATGGAAGATGCCGGTTCCCACGGCGCCGTCGCCGAAGAACGCCAGGCTGATCTGGTCGCTGTGCTTGATGCGGCTGGCCAGCGCCGCGCCGCAGGCGATGGCGATTCCATCACCGACGATCGCGTTGGCGCCCAGGTTGCCGCTCTGCACGTCGGCGATGTGCATCGAGCCGCCCTTGCCCTTGCAGTACCCGTCGCGGCGGCCGAAGATTTCGGCCATCATATTGCGGGTGTCGGCTCCCTTGGCGATGCAGTGGCCGTGGCCGCGATGGGTGCTCGTGATGTAATCATCGGCCTGCAGCGCCGAGCATGCGCCCACCGCCATCGCCTCCTCGCCTGAATATAGGTGCACCGCACCCCAGATCCGGCCCTGCAGGAAGAGCTCCCCCACGCGCTCCTCGAAGCGGCGGATGCGCAGCATGGTCTGGTATATCTCCAGGAGCTTCTCGGGATCGAGATTCATGCATCACCTCGTGGTTTCAGGTTGTACCGTTGTCCAAACCCAGCAGGGCCGATGGGGCCTCAAAGGCAGCGCGCAGATCGGACATGAACAGGGCCGCGGCCGCGCCGTCCACGACGCGGTGGTCGATCGAGAGCGTGAGCGTCAGCATCGGCCGGACCGCAACCTGGCCCTGGATGGCGGCGGCTCGTTCGGTCACCCGACCGATCGCCAGGACGGCGCTCTGGGGCGGGTTGATCACGGCCGTGAACTCGTCGATTCCGAACATCCCCAGGTTGGAGAGCGTGAAGGTGCCTCCCTCCAGGTCGCCCATCGCAAGCTTACCGGCCTGGGCTTTCTCGACCAGGCGTGCCCGCTCAGCCGCGACCTCGGCCAGCGGACGCTGGCTCGCGTTTTGAATGACGGGCACCGTCAGGCCATCCGGTCCGGCCACGGCCAACCCGAGGTGAACGGCTTTGTAGACCCAGATGCGGTCCCCTCGCCAGGAGGCGTTCAGGCGCGGATGACGCTCGAGCGTCCGGGCGGTGAGCAGGATGAACAGGTCGGTCAGCGTTAGTTCGCAGCCCGCCTCCTGCTCGATCTCCGATCCCAGCCGCTCCCGCCAGGCCATGATCTCGCCGGCATCGATGTGGTTCTTTAAATAGAAGTGCGGCGTGCTGGTGAAGCTGGCGGTGAGGCGTTCGGCGCTGATCCGCGCTTTGCGGTTGGGCTTGATGCTTTCGAATCTTTCCAGAAAGGCCAGGACGTCCTTCTCCATCAGGCGGCCGCCGGCGCCCGAAGCGGGGATCTCTTCCGGGGAAATCCCGTGTTCTTCCGCCAGCCGGCGGGCCCGGGGGCTGATCCGGCTTCGCTCGCCCGCACCGGACCGAGGGGAAGAGGGGGCAGCGGGAATGTCCTCCGCGCCATCGTCTAGGCCCGAGGGTGGGGGAGCAGCCGGGTCGGCTGCGGTGGGTTGTGGTTGGGCCACGCTCGAGGGCGGCTCGGGTTCCGGCCAGACCTGCGGGGCGTCTTCGTCCGCTTCGAGCATGTAGCCCAGCACCTGCAGGACGGCGGCGGTTTCCCCTTCCTGGACGAGGATCCGGCCGAGCGTGCCGGAGCAGGGGGCTTCAATTTCGTTAACCGCCTTATCCGTCTCAACCTCGAACAACGGCTCGCCCTTTTCAACCGTGTCGCCCACCTTCCGCAGCCACTGCAGAATGACTCCTTCTTCCATGGTGAGGCCGAGTTTCGGCATGATGATCTGCTGCATGATGAACGCCCTTCAGGAAGATTTGAATTTTGAGATCGCTACCGATCCTTCGTTTCGAGAAGTGTAAGCGCGGCGGCGGCGATGCCTTCGCCGTCCAGGCCGTAAGTGTGGCGCAGGGTGTCGGCGTTGCCCTCAGTGGCGAAGATGCCCGGCAGGCCGAGGCGTCGGAAGCGCGTCACAGCGCCGGCTTCGGCCAGCGTTTCAGCCACGGCGCCGCCCAGACCGCCGATCCGGGAATGCTCCTCCACCGTGAGAATCGCGCGTGTCTCGGCTGCCGCGGCAAGCACCGCCCCCTCATCAAGCGGCTTGAGGGTATGCATGTCGAGCACGCGCACGGAAAAGCCGCGCTCGCCGAGAATCGAGGCCGCCCGCAGCGACTCGAAGACGCTCGCGCCGCATGCGATCAACGTCAGGTCTTCGCCTTCCCGCAAGCAGTTGGCTTTTCCGATCGTAAACGCGCTCTCTTCGGTGTACACGATCGGCTCGGCCGAACGGCCCACCCGCAGGAACACCGGACCCACGTGGGTGAGCGCCGCCCGGGTCGCCCTGACGGTCTGGTGGTAATCGGCCGGGACCAGGACGACCAGGTTCGGCAGGACCCGGGCCAGGGCCAGGTCTTCAGTCGTCATGTGAGTTGCTCCGCCCAGCCCGAAGCTGAAGCCGGCCGCCGTGCCGACCAGCTTGACGTTCAGGTTGGGGTAGCAGATATCCGTGCGCACCTGCTCGCAGGCCCGCATCAGCAGGAACACCGAGAAGGTGGCGATCACCGGGATCTTCCCGGCCAGCGCCAGGCCGGCAGCGGTGCCGACCAGGTTCTGCTCGGCGACGCCCACGTTGAAGGTTCGTTCGGGGAAGCGGTCCCCGAACCGGCTGCCGAGGGTCGCTTTAAGCAGGTCAGCCGAGAGGACGACGATTTCGGGATGGGTTTCCGCCATTTCGGCCAGCGTGACGCTCCAGGCTTCCCGGGTCATGGCCTTCGGAATATCGAGGCCTTTGTACTGGTCGTCCTTGGTCAGGTGGAAGGCGATCGGTTCGGTCATGACAGCGCCTCTCGCTGGGCCGCAATCTCGGCCAGGGCTTGCTGCACCTGCTCGGGACTGATGTTGGCGCGGTGGTAGTTGGGCTTGTTTTCCATGAACGAGACTCCGCGTCCCTTGACGGTATGGGCGATGAGCAAGGAGGGCTTGCCAGGCTGGAACGGGGTGCGGTGCAGGGCTTTAGCCACCTCGTCGGCGTTATGTCCGTCCACTTCCCGCACCGACCAGCCGAAGGATTCCCAGCGAAGCGCATAGGGTTCCTGGTTCTGGATGCAGGCGATCTCGCCATCGCAGCTCAAGCGGTTGCGGTCGACGATTGCCACCAGGCGTTCGAGCTGGTAGTGTGAAGCGCACATGGCGGCTTCCCAGACCGACCCTTCCTGCGTTTCGCCATCTCCCATGAGCACGGTCACGCGGTAGGGGCGCTGATCGAGCATGCCGGCCAGCGCCATGCCCACGCCGATCGGCAGGCCGTGGCCCATCGAGCCGGTGCTGGCATCCACGCCCGGTACCTTGTGCATGTTGGGATGCATCGTGAGCGGATTGCCCGGTTCCTCGAAGTCCTCCAGGACGGCGCGCGGGAAGAAGCCCCGCTCGCACAGGGCGGCATAGAGCGCCGGCGCGGCGTGTCCCTTGCTGAGGATGAAGCGGTCGCGGTCCGGCCACTCCGGCTCTTCGGGACGGACGTTAAGCACGTCAAAATAGAGCGCGGCGATGATTTCGGCAGCAGATAGCGCGCCGCCGAAGTGCCCGCCCTGGGCACGGCCGAACATGAGCACCAGCTCGCGGCGCAGGTCGTTGGCATGATGGGCGAGGTCCATGTTCTTGATCCTATCGTCAGGGGCAATCGAATTCTGTTCGGGCAAAGCTAGCCTGCCTTCTCTTCAATCTCGTTCCCGGCCCGGGTGAGCAGCTGGCTGAAGCGGGGATCGGCGGCCCATTCTCCCCACGTCCGCCGGTCCCCGGCGTAGGCCCAGATGGTGACCATCTGGCAGCCCGGTGCCACGGCGTTGGGGTGATAGCCGCGCGGGATGACGACCGTATCCCCGCTGTGGAGCAGGTAGGCCTCATTCAATGCAGGCCCCAAGCCGGAATCCGGCGTCCAGAGCAGCTGGACGCCCACACCGAAGGAAGGCTCAACGTAGAAGTGGTAGATCTCCTCTGAAACGGACTCGGGGGGACGGTCTTCATCGTGCTTGTGGGGCGGGTAGCTGCTCCAATGACCGGAAGGCACATGCGTTTCGCCCATCATCAGCCGGTCGGCCTCGATTTCGAGACCCAGCGCCGGGTACACGAGGCGCTGCATATTTCCGCCCCCGAAGGTTTCGGGACTGGCGGCCGTGGCATCGATCTGCCGGGGCGGGAAATCCTGGCGGCTTTGCGCACCCGCCATGACGGCGTGCAGTGGGCCCTCCTGGCAGGTCAGCGTGACGTGGGTCGCACGCGGGATGTAGGTGAGGTTCGGCCCGGAGTTCAGCGGTCCCGGGATACGGCGCACGTTTTCGACTACAGTATCCCCCCAGGGGCCGGCGAGGGTAATGCGGCAGGCTCCCACCAGCAGGTCCAGCCCGACTTCATCATCTCCGGTCGAGAATTCGCAGGCGTCACCCGGGGAGCCGAGCAGAATCCGCTTCAGGTTCATCCACCGCAGGCCGGATTGGCCATGCGGGACCAGTTCGGTGACCCCTTCACGATCCGGGGGAGCAGGGATGTGGTAGGTCATCCGGGTCGACCTCCTTCCGGGGAACGGCTTTGAAACGATGGGCTCCAATGCCGTGCGTTGTTTGCTTAGATAACGACGAAATACGTGATCAGGCTGCAGCGAGCCTTCGAATCATTCCATACCGATGGGAAATGCACCGACGCGCAAGGCCGTATCCCGCATGGCCTTCCAGTTCGCATAAGGGACATACTCGGGGACCGAGTTCCCGGAGCTCAAGCAGTACGCACCCGCCGGGGCTGCCGAGCGAATGAGCGCTTCGGTCTCCCGGGCGACGTCTTCAGGCGAACCCGTCCCGAGCGGGTAGGTGAGGGAGAGGTTGCCGATCAGGCAGACGTCCGGTCCGACGATCTCGCGGGTCTCCTGCAGGGTCATGCAGTTCGGATCGATGGGGTGCAGGGCGTTGAATCCGATCTCGACCAGGTCGGGAAGCACCTCCACGATGCGGCCGTCGGAATGAAGCAAGAGAGGGAGATCCTTTGATTTGGTCAGCCGGCGAAGCTCGTGGTAGTAGGGGAAGAAATATTTTCGCAGCAGCTTCGGGTTGACCAGCGTTCCGGTGCGGTGCCCGAGATCGTCATTGACCCAGATACCGCCCACAAGATCGTGGCGAACCAGCCGCTCGACGACCTTGTACTGGAGCTCAACGATCTTGCGGGTGGTGCGTTGGAAGAACTCCGTTTCGGTTGCCATCTCGACGAAAGCGGTCTCGAAGCCGAGCATGAGCATAACGGAGGAGAAGACCGCGCCGCAGAAGCACAGCGTCCCCATTCCAGGAGGAAGCTGCTGGTTGGCGGACTGCAGGGCGGAGAGATCAAAGTCATCCGCATCGGGCCAGGGAAACTGCTCCAGGTCCGCCATGTCGCGAAGGATTCCCTTGCCGGCCGGCGCCCATGACCGGCGATCGCCGGTCGGTCCGGATGCGGTCAGGTGCAGGGGGGAAAGCCGCTCGATTGCAAAGGATTTCGCGGCCGCGATGGCAGCCGGGTCGGGTTTTTCGGATTCGAAGCGCCCGGTCTGTTCATGGTGGATCGCGGCGTCGATCACGGTGCGCAGCCCGGCTTCGAGCGGGATGAAGTCGTAGCCGGCCTGCTGCCAGAATTCGATTTCATCAGCGAGGTGCTGGATCGGCCGGCCGAGGAAGCGCTCCTTGATCGAGAGGTCGATCCCGGCTTCGACGATCGGCACCCGGTCCGGGATCCCCTCGGCGAAGACGGTCTTCAGCAGGCGCCCTTCAAAGTTGGGTTGCAGAGAGGTCATGCAGGGTATCACCCGGTCCCCGCCCGGAATGGCGGGCTCTTCTGCATTCTAGAGCAGTCCCTGCCGACTGTCAACTGTTGACAGTCGGCAGATTATTGTGCTATTCTGCTTACAGCACCCTCCCTTGTGAGGAATGGTACAAGAATGTCCCTTGGCGACGATCTCACCTTCCCTGGTTTCGAGCCGATCTTATTTCCAGAATGGTTCCTTCGAAGTTAATTCTTGTTGCCGGGTCTTGGCGGCTCGTCAAAGCATGCTCATTTCGATCGATGGACAGCGCGCAACCGAAGAGAGGAGGTCCCGCGGCAAGCCTGGATACCCTAAGCTGTAGTCCACTCGCTCCCCTACCCACTATTCTGGAGGAAAGAACATGGTTGGAAAGAAGATCCAATTCGCCCTCACCGCACTTGTCCTGCTGGCGGTGATGCTGGGCGCCTGCGGGACGGCCGCAACGCCGACCCCTGAGGTGATCATCGAGACCGTCGAAGTGCCCGTTGAAGTACCCGTGACCCAGCCCACTGCAGCTCCCGTCGACCCCCTGGTAGCTTGCGAAGGCTCGACCATGGCCTATCTGGGCTTTGGCAGCCAGTTCGCGTTCATCGCCATCGTGGATGAATCGATGCAGCGCGCGGCTGCCGAATATGGCGTAAATCTGCTCTTCATCGACAATGAATTCAGCCCTGAGAAAGCGCTCGAAAATGCCGAGCTCGTCGCGGCGCGGGATGATGTCGATCTGGTGTTCGAGTTCAACTACTACCAGCAGCAGAACTACGTCATTGCCGACATCTTCAAGGAAGCCGGCATCCCGGTTGTCGCCATCGACATTCCGATCCCGGGCGCCGTCTACTACGGTGGAGATAACTACTATGCGGGCAAGATCGCCGGCATAGGACTCGGCGAATGGGCGGCCAAGCAGTGGGGGGACGAACCCGTCGATCTGGTGCTCGTTGAGCAGCAGAGCCTGGCCGGCCAGCAGACGCTGGAAGCCCGCACCCTGGGCATCATCGCCGGTGTCTACCAGTCGATGCCGTACCTGACCGAAGATCAGGTCGTCCGCTTCGAAGGGGAGAACAACCCGGACGCGGCGGGTGAAGCCGTGGCGGCACAGCTGACCGCACACCCAGACGCGCAGCGCGTCCTGATCGGGATGCTGGGCGACAGCAATGCGATCGCCGCCCTGAACCAGGCGATCGAGCTGGGTAAGGATGTCGGAGCCTCGGGCATTGGCGGCGACGATGTCGGCATCCAGTCGCTTCGAACGGGTGATCCGCCAGGGTTTGTTGGAACCTCGCTGTTCCTGCCGGAGCATTACGGTGATGACCTGATCCCGCTGGGATGCCGAATCCTCGCGGGTGAACAGGTTCCTGCGGAAGTATTCGTCCAGCACGTCTTCTTGACCAAGGACAATCTCGACGAGTACTATCCCGAGTAAGCATGAAAGTCTGAGCCGATCGGGCGCCGTGCAACCGGCGCCCGATCAGCTTGCGTTGATCACACAGGAAAGCGTGGACACGCTGGAGAGGAAATCCATGACGAGCGAATTCTTACTGGCGGCAGAGGATATCTGTAAATCCTTTCCCGGTGTACAGGCACTGGACAGTGTTGATTTCAATTTGCGGAAAGGTGAAGTCCACGCCATCCTGGGGGAAAATGGGGCGGGCAAGTCGACGCTCATCAAGGTGCTGGGTGGCGTGTACCAGGCCGACTCGGGATGTGTTTACCTGAACGGTGAAGAGATCAAGCTGAACGATCCTCGCCATGCGCAGCAGTTCGGTATTCGCGTGATCCACCAGGAACTCAACTTGCTGCCGCAGTTGAGCGTGGCCGAGAACATCTTTCTCGGAAATATTCCCAACCGGGGGCTGACCGGATTCATCGATTGGAAGGAAATGAGGGCTCGCGCCGAAACGCTGCTCGCCAAGCTCGGCCTGAACCTGAACGTCTCCGCTCCCGTCAGCAAGCTGACAGCCGGCGAGCAGCAGCTGGTGGAAATTGCCCAGGCACTCACGACCGATCTGCAGATCCTGATCATGGACGAACCGAGCGCGGCCCTGAACGACACCGAGGTCGAAACGCTCTTCGGCTTGTTGAAGACGATGACCGACTCCGGGATTGGGGTGATCTATATCACGCACCGGATCGCTGAAGCGCTGCGCATCGCCGACCGCATCACCGTGCTGCGCGATGGGAT
>JBJYWH010000270.1:0-6621 GCA_046259355.1 Anaerolineales bacterium | reverse complement strand
ACAATCTGCATGCTGTTGTCTTCCTTTCAATAGATCCTGCCCTCGCGCAGCAGATACCGGTTCGATCAGGGTAGCTGGAAATAGCTGTACTGCGTCACGCAGGTTCCGCCCTGCCAGTCGGCGGTGCAGAGCGTGATCGTGCCGAGGGCGGTATTCCCGGAAATATGCTCCGAAAGCGGTGCATGCACGTAGCGCGTCTCGCCCGGCCAGAGCTCGTTGCCGTGATCGGGCGGACAGACCGGCAGCACGGTCGCTGCAAAGGGATGCCGTTCAGTCGCCTTGTACAGCGTTTCATGCGTGTCCAGATCTTCCACCGTGACATACCCGGACCAGATCCGTTCGCCGCCGGTATTCTTGACCCCAAAGACAACGTAAAACGTCGAGCCGCAGCTCTCGAAGCTTTTCACGGAAACCTCGAATCCGACCGCCGGGGTCGGGCTGGGCTGCGGCGTGTAGACCGGCAGTGCACCAGTATCGCCTTCAACCTGCGCATACTCGCCCCACAGCCAGCAGCCCTCGCCCGGCTTCTGCGGGTTGGCGATGTACCAGTAGTCCGAACTTTCATTGCGGGCGATCACCGGCGCCGTCTGGCCGACCTCGAGCACGCCCTCGAACAGGTAGTTCGTTGCCGGCCCCTGCCGACAGTTGGTGTTCTCAGATACGCTGACGCGCGGTGCCTGCGTCGGCGTAGCCGTCGGTTCCGGGGTTGAAGTGGAGGTCGCCGTGGCTGTCGGCTCGGGGGTTGCGGTCGGCGGCGGCTGGGTCGCGGTAGCAGGGGCCATCACGGCCTGCGTTGGAACGGCTGTTGGGCCGGCCGACGCGCACCCGCTGAGCAGCAGGACGAGGACGGCCAGCGGGACGAAACCCAATCGAAAGGCACGCTTCATAGAGTAAACCTCACACAAGGATGATCCACGGTGCCGGGGCCATCCCCGGCCCATCCGTCGATCATGAATGGCACCATTATGCCGCGCGGCCGCGAGACGGTCTGCCCCGGTTCGGGCGAAAACTCAGCGCTCGCCCAGGTGGTTGATGCTGCCCAGGCCGCTGATGGTGCGCTTGACCGTTCCCGGGCCGTAATAATCGACGCTGCCCATGCCGCGAATGGCGAGGTTGAGTTCCTCTTTCGCTGCGACAGTGGCCTTCCCGGCGCCGGAGACTTCCACCCGTGTCTCCTTGGTCGCCATATCCGGGGCATGGTAGTTGCCAGCCCCGCTGATCGTGATCCACTGCTCGTCGGCCTGGCCGGACAGCTCGATACGGCCCGCACCGCGCAGGTCGACGTCCAGCTGTTCGGTCTTCAGATCCCGCCCGACGATCTCGCCGGCACCGCCGAGCACGATCGCCAGCCGGTCGCTTTCAATGCCGTCGATCCGCACGCGCGCCGCGCCGAGAATGTCCAGCGCTTCCAGGTTCTTTACCACCAGCGTGTACTTGATCGGAATGCGGGTGAGGCTGGTGGAAAGGGCGAAGTTGAGCTTGTCCAGCCAGCTGGCACTGATGCGGATATCGAGCGTATCGCCGCGCACGCTGGTCTGAATCGCCTCCAGGATCTGCGGCTCGGACTCGATCGTCAGTGACTCTTTCTTGCCCTGGGAGATGATCAGTTCACCGTAATCGCGCAGCGCCACGCGCTTGAAATCCGAAACATCCCGAGTTTCAGTGGTAAATTCGTTGCTCATGGTTGACCTCCGTTGCTAGTGTTTGGGGCCAGAGGATTTCTCAGCCTGCTCCAGCAGTTCATCGATCTTCATCAGAGTATGGGCATCAAGCGCCGGCGCCTGATGCCCGGATAGAATCTCTTTCACTCTCGTATTTGCTCTTTGACCGTAATCGTTAGCGCCCTCCGCCTTCCAATCCGCATAGGTTGAACGATCAAATAAACCCGGAACCCAATTCTCGCGAAAATGCTTGAAGGTGTGATCATCGGCCAGGTAGTGGCCCATCGGACCGACCCGTTCGATCACGTCCAGCGCCAGCGTCTCATCACTGATCGCAAATCCATCGACGATCCGTTTCACGTGTCCGGCCACCTCGTCCATGCCCACGATCATCTCGAACGACGCCGTAAGGCCTCCCTCCAGGTACCCGACGTCGTGAATCAAGTTGCCGCCGTTCAGACCTGTCAGGAGCATCCACATCGCGCCTTCGGCAGCTGCCTGCTGGTCGAAGATCTTCGCATCCGAACATCCGGCGAAGCTGAATATGGGCAGCCTGTAGTAGTGGCACATTTCCGAGAGTGCAGTCATGGCCAGCATGAATTCCGGCGCGGCATAGGAGATCAGACCCTTGGCCATATCCATAAAGAGAATCCCGCCGCCGCCAATCATCGGCGCCCCCTCTCGGATGAGCTGGCAAATCAGCAGGCCGCTAAGCTGCTCGGCATTCGCCTGCACCAGAGCGCCGGCGATTGTGACCGGAGCCGTTCCACCGATCTGCATGCCCGGGGTATATACCACCGGCAGACCCTTCCCGGCGATATAGAGCAGTTTCTGGCAGCTCTCCTCGGCATGCGTGAGCGGCGAGATCGGCTCGGAGTAGAGCGCACAGAACGGGCTGCGCTGGAGCGCCTGCTCTCCGCCGGCGGCAGCCTCCGCCATGGCGATGATCGTCTCCAGGTTTGCTCGGTTCCAGGCCGTGTAAACCAATGGTTTGACGGTATGCGTGAGCATGGCCTTGAAGTGATAGAGATCCGAAATGTTCTCCGAGACATCGGAGGCGATCCCCATGCACATCAGGAAATCGATATTCGCCAATCCGTCGACCAGGGTTGCGACATTCTCGACATCCTTCAGGACCGCTTTCCGGCGTTCACCGGTTTCAAGATCGATCACGAAGGGTGTGTCAGATCCGGTTCCGTAATATCCTTTTCGCCCTTCGAGCTCCATGCGGACCTCGCCGGTGCGGTCGCACAACACGACGCGCTCAGGCGCGGCTCGCACGGCCCATTCGATGAGCTGTGGTGGGATTCGAACCCTGCTCCCATCCACCCAGCACCCGGCCTTCTTCATGAGAATTCGAACTTGGTCGTCGCGCACCTCGACCCCGGTCCGGCGCAGGAGCTCGAGCGTAGCCTGATGAATGCTCTTCTTTTGATCCTGCGTGAGCAGTTCAAGATGCGGCCTCTTTTGTAGGGTCTGTCCGCTCTCGATCATCCGTGCACTCTCCTCCATGCCCTCATGCCCAGGGAAATAACGGTCATTCTACGCTCGCAGCTCCGATCCACATATCCCCTTCTGCGGCTGGCTGTGTTCCTATCTGATCGAGGCCTCTACGGCAGCAGGAAATCAGCCTGCCTGATTTCTCCGCCAGGAGGGATCAACAGGAAATCATCTCTTCCACTGCCCGGGTTGAGTCCTGCCTCGGCAAGCCGCGCGATGTAGCCATCGGAGCCGATGATCTCCCCGTACCGCATGCCCCAGCGTTCGCAGTACCGCGCCACCTCCAGTGCCCGTGACCGGTATGCATCCAGGTCAGCTTGCTCGTGGGCGACGAAAACCAGGCGCCTGTAATTGCGATACATCTGGTCCATCAGCCAATCCGCTTCCTCCTCACCATACTTTTCGGCGTATTCGTGATACTCCTTCAAGGGATCGCTGCCTGACTCGAGCCAGCCTTTGGTCAAATAATAGGTTCCCGGTTCAAGGTTGAATTGTTCCCGGTAGGCCTGCCTCGATCCGAGCAGGATCGCGATGCAGTCATCGGCTTTCGGGACGATCAATGTATGCTGGCGGGCTTGAATTCCGTTCAATCCATTACCGCACAAACCATAGCCAAGCAAGATCAAACTCGGTTCTTCGATGGCATCGATCTGTTCCTGCAGGCTTGCAGTCAGGTTTTTCGGCACACGGTGCAAGCCGTAATCGAGAAAGGTCACCTCTGCCTGCCGCCCGGCAGGGATGTATCTCTCCAGCAGGCCTTGAAAGACTCTGCAGGCGATGACGACGAGCGGCTTGGTGTCGTCAAAGGACTCGGGGGCGTCTCGGATATCTGGCATGGGCGGTATCTGCAAAGTGGTTGATGTCAGGCAGTATCGGATAGATGCTTGGCCAGGTCGGCCGCGGCGACGGCGTTCGAAGCGTATCCGTCGGCTCCGATCGTGTCGGCGAACTCCTGCGTAATCGGTGCCCCGCCGATCATGACCTTTACTTTCTTCCGCAAGCCCGCCTTCTCCAACGCCGTGAGCGTATGTTCCATCTCCCGCATCGTGGTCGTCAGCAGCGCCGACATGCCGAGCACATCGGGCTGGAATTCCTCCACCTGCGCGACGAACTGTTCTGGAGCGATATCGCGTCCAAGATCCCGGACCTCAAACCCGGCTCCCTCGCACATGATACCAACCAGGTTCTTGCCGATGTCATGCAGGTCACCCCGTACGGTTCCGATCAGGACCTTGCCCATCATCGAAGCCCCGCTCTCCACCAGCAGCGGTCGCAAGACATCCATGGATGATTGCATGGCACGCGCTGAACGCAGCACCTCCGGGACGAACATTTCCCCCGCTTTAAACTGCTCGCCGACATGCTGCATCCCGGTCATCAGGCTGCGGTTGAGTATGGCCTGCGGATCCTGCCCCCGGTCAAGCGCTGCACGTGTTAACTCCTGAATGCCTTCCAGCTTTCCTTCGATGACGCTTGCTGCAATCTGCTCCAGGATATCCACCGCTTCCCTCCCATCTGGCACGTTTCTACTCCACGACCAGTATCGTTAATCCACTCAAGGATACTGCGAGGACAACTCCGTATCAAGCTCCTGCAGTGCAGGCTAAGAATTCGGAACAACTATGCCAGAGGTGATCTCGCCTGCCACAGCGCTCCGATGGATCACCCCCCATCCGGGTGCCATCCGCGAAGCCGGAAGCCCTCCACTCGGCCCGTGCGGCCTGCTCAGGGCTGCGCTGGCTCGGAAGGAACCGGAGCGAAGAAGTCGACGCTGCCCAGCATGTCATCGAAGACGGGTTGGAAGGTTTCGAAATGGACCGGCGGCTGGACCATCACGATCAGCACATAGCCCTGATCCCCGGAGACAACCGTGATCAGCCAGCCCTGGGCCTGGATTTCGGGATCGATGAAACGCGCCTGGTATGCGGGCTTTTCATCGAACTCAAAATCCTGGCGGGGATCGATCGTGGCGGTGGGAGAGAGCGACTCCACGAAGTTGGCCCAAAGGCCATCCAGATCCTCGACGCCGATTTCGGTCAGGGGTGCGCCGACCATGAAGAAGCCGGCCCGCACGCCGATTATTCCACCCAGCGCCATCGGATACTCGATCGCCACCGCCGTCTGGAGCGATGTATCGACCGCCCACTCGGAAGGATATTCCAGCCGGAATCCACCCGCCGCGCTCTCGTAGGCCAGCATGCTCTCCGAGCTTGCCAGGGGATCGATCGCCGAGGCCGGGACGGTTTCGGTCGGGCTGACTGTCGGCGTGGGGGTAGGCTCAGCCGGCTGTGCCGTGCACCCGGCGAGTGCGCTGGCCACCAGCAGCAGAATCCCAGCCGTGAGTCGCAAATTGCGGGTCGATGCTTTCATGCAAACCATGTGAAACCTCGTGAGCGATGGTAATGAAAGATGCCTCGAATGTGCAATCCTACCACGACGGGGCGCCATGGAGTCCATCGGCTCTGCCTATTTTCACCGACAGAAAAGGGGCTGCCATCTGGCAGCCCCTCCCGATCGCACCTTCGTGCTGCGATTGAACTTACTTCTTTTCCAACGCCGCCTGCGCCGCAGCCAGGCGCGCCACCGGCACGCGGAACGGCGAACAGCTGACGTAATTCAGGCCGTACTTGTGGCACAGGTGGATCGAGGCCGGATCACCGCCGTGCTCGCCGCAGATGCCCACCTCGAGCGTCTCCCGCGCAGCGCGGCCCTCGCGCGTGCACATCTCCATCAGGCGCCCGACGCCGTCGGCGTCGATGCTCTGGAACGGATTCACCGGCAGGATGCCCTTGTCGACGTACTCGAGCAGGAAATTGCGCTCGGCATCGTCACGGCTGTAGCCGAAGGTCATCTGAGTCAGGTCATTGGTGCCAAACGAGAAGAACTCGGCCACGCTGGCGATCTCGCCCGCCGTAAGCGCCGCGCGCGGGATCTCGATCATCGTGCCGAACTTGTACTCAAATTCGACCTTCTTTTCGTCCATCACCTCGCGGGCGATCTCGATCAGGCGCGGTTGGATCGCTTTCAGCTCGTTGATGTGCCCGGTGAGCGGGATCATCACCTCCGGCCTGGGCTCGAAACCGCGCAGCTTGACGTCTGCCGCCGCTTCGAAAATTGCCCTCACCTGCATCTCAACGATCTCGGGCATCACGATGCTCAGGCGAACGCCGCGCAACCCCATCATCGGGTTGCTCTCATGCAGCGCCCGCACGCTGGCCAGCAGCTTTTCCTTCTCTTCCAGGCCCTTGGTTTCGCCCTTGGCCTTCATCGTCGCCACGTCTTCGATCAGCTCTTCCAGGCCGGGGAGGAATTCGTGCAGGGGCGGATCGATCAGGCGGATGATGACCGGCAGTCCGGTCATCGCCTCGAACAGGCCGTCGAAGTCCGAGCGCTGGAAAGGAAGCAGTTCATCGATCGCTTCCACCCGGTCCTTGGGATCGTCAGCCAGGATCATGCGCTG
>JBJYWH010000269.1:0-4764 GCA_046259355.1 Anaerolineales bacterium | reverse complement strand
ACACCGGGCTATCCCCCGATAACCTGCATGGAATATGCGGGCGCTTCACTTGCTTTACATAATGCCGAATTGGCGGCGATTCGAACATGATATACAATGGCGGTCGAGCCAGTGGCATGCGCTGATCAGCGGCAGAAAATCCGGAGGCTTGCATGGGCTACATGGAGTTATTGGGATCGGTTGAGCTCTTTGAGGGGGCCAGCCAGGATGAGCTGAAGATGCTCGCCAGCATCTGCCACGAACGCACCTACCCCTCCGGCGAGATCATCACAGCCCAGGGCGACAGCGGCGATGAGCTGTTTATCGTTCAAAGCGGCTTCGTGGAGGTGATCCGTTCTGGCACCACGCCCGATGTCGGACCACGAACCGTGGTCAACCTGGGGGAAGGACAGATGTTTGGCGAGATGGCACTAGTCGATCACGGACCGCGCTCGGCGACCATAAAGGCGGCCTCCGATCCCACCACGGTGCTGGTCATCCATCGCGAAGAATTCGAACGGGCTTGTGAGCAGAACCACAGGCTCGGATACATCGTCATGCGGAATATTGCCGCCGACTTGTCGTTTAAACTGCGGCACCGCAACCTCACCGGTCGCTGAGAGGCGTGTGATGGCAGCTATCTATAAGGTTAGCTACGTCGTTTCAGGGGGGGATCACCCTGGAGCCATTCTCAACACGGACCGGCGGCCGAAAAAGGGCGACCTGGTCAAGCTCGGGAAAAAGCCCTACCGGGTGATCGAGGTAATCGACCTGATTCCCCCGCGCGGCGAGTTCCGCTACCTGCACGCGACGGTGAGGCCAGCAGACCCGGATAACGCTTCATAAACTGATCGTCATCCAATCCCGCGCGACGATCACCTCGCCATCGAACTTCGCCCTCGTTTCATCTCTCAGGTTGTCTTCATCCACACGGCCATTAACCGGGTAGTGGACCAGGTAGAGTGTGCTGACACCGGCTTCGGCTGCCACGCCACCTGCCTGCGCTGCGGAAGAATGGCCCACCCCCTCCCCCGTCGCTTCGTGGAGCAGGCAGTCGGCGCCCAACGCCAGCTCGACCACCTCCGGGCAGGGCTCGGTATCACAGGAATACGCCAGGACAGCTCCACCCTTGACCTCGATGCGAACTCCGATGGTTGGAATGACATGACGTACCGGAGAAGCCAGGATTCGAAGCCCACCTCGCTCCAGCACCAGGACCGCACGTTGCTCGGGCAGGCGGTGGAAGGCAACCGGGAAGAACTGCGGCCAATTCTCCCAATGGAAGAAACCCATCATATCCTCGACCCGTTCCAGGCAGTGATGCAGACCGTAGATGCGCAGCGGCTTCGTTCGGCCGAGCAGCCACATATTCATCAGCAGGAGGGGGATTCCGCCCACGTGGTCCGGATGGAAGTGCGTCAGGATGACATCGGTGACGTCTTCCTGGTTTATGCCAGCCCGCGCCAGGCGGGGCAGGGGAGAACCACTGCAGTCGATTAAAACTACGCCGCGTTCGTCCCGCAGCGCCAGCTGGGTATTTTCATGATCCTGATCCGGAATCGCGGCGGCCGTGCCGAGGAAGATCAATTCCGCCATCTCACCCCCCCGTCAGGAGAAGCACGGCGAGTCGCGGCGTGAGCAGGGCTTCAATCAGGGCCGCACCGATCAGCAAGGGAAGGACAATCCCCAGATTAATGCGCGCCCACCCGGCAAAGGCTTTGATCCACCCCTCGCCGAGCGAGCTGCCGCGCGGCAGGCTGATCAAGGCCAGTCCCAGCTGAAGAATCGCCGCGCCGGAAAGGATCGCGGCCGGAATTTCGAGGATCCCGTGGGGGAGAATCAGCGCCGCGAAAAACAGCAGTGGGCTCTTACCGGCAAGCGCGAGATTGCCGGCCAGGTATCCGCTGAGTCCAATCGGGACCATCAATAGGATCACCGCCAGGACACCGAAGGTGAAGATCCCAAACAGGGTTGCCAACAACAGTGCGCGCACGTTGATGAACAGGATACGCGCCGCCCCCGCGGCTGAGAGCAATCCAAATCTCGAAAGGACATCCAACCAATCCTGGTTGAACGCCTGATCCTGGAAAAGTTCCGAAGGGAGCGTGTAAACCCTCGCAAAGCGGAAACCCAGCAGGTATGCGATGGCGAGCGCACCTGCCATCAGCAGTGTCGAGACCGCGAGCTTTTTCAATGACGTTTGGAACAGACCGGCGTACCAGGATCGAACCGACGTTGCACCGGACCGGAATGCCTCCCGAAACGTCTTCCACACCCACCTCAGGTCGAGGACATCGAGCTCTCTCCCCAGCAGTTCTTCCCGGTTGAACAACTTCAATCCCATCCGGATCAGAACAACCACCACCAGCGCCAGGGCGACCACAATCCACCATAGGATGTGGTATCGGCCCCAGAACATGATCAGGCTCTCGCCGATGATCAGCTCGGCAACCGGAATGATGATGAAGGAGGCCAGAAGGTTCGCAGCCCGCACGGAGGTGGTCTGGGAGGATATAACGACGGCTCCGCTGACCATGACCATCGCTTGAATGGTGGTGAGGGCGAGGATCTGGATCAGAAGCTGTGGTGTCGGAGTCCAACCCATGCGCAGCACCAGTCCCGACAGGTAGACGGCGATGCCGAGGTAGGATGCCGAAAGCGGCGGGACGAGGGAGGCGATCATCTTTCCATAGTAGAGCTGGCTGTCGCTGAGCGGCGTCGCCAGCAGCGGTTCGAGCGACAGCCGTTCACGCTCCCCTGCGAAGCTTTCAAGGGCGATCACCAATGAAATCGAGATCGGGAAGAAACCAACGACCATCAGCAGGAAAGGAATCAGGCGATCGCCGATTACGGGTGCACCATAGCGGCTCACGAAATCCACCGCTTGACGTGCGGTGAAGTTCATCAGCAGGGGAAAGAAGAGCGTCAGCAAGGCGATCGGTGTCAGGATGCGCCAATCCCGCAACTGGTCTCGAATCTCCCGGCGTGCAACCGACCACGCCCCAGTCAACTCTCTGTGCAGGACTCCAGCCTGACTGCTCATTGCGGGAGCACCTCTGGCGGTTCGGCACCGACGATCTGAAGGTATACGTCCTCCAGGCTACGCTCGATCTCTGATAACGTAAGTACAGGCACTCCGGCTTCAAGCAGCCTGCGCAGGACCAGGGGATTGGCAGTGTTCGGATCGCTCGAACGATAACGCATCCACGTGTCCCCCGCATCCACAAACTCGATGGTTGAAGGAAGAAATTCGCGCGCGCCGTCGAGGGGGACGGCCAGCTTCAGCTCCATCACCGGATCACCCATCAGCAACTGCTTGAGCCTGCGGGGAGTATCGTGGGCGACGATCCTCCCGTGGCTGATGATCGCAATCCGATCGGCGAGCGCTTCCGCTTCATGAAGATTGTGCGTGCAGACAACGATAGCCCGTTCGTCGGCCCGCATTTCCTGGATACCCTCACGAACGAGGTGGGCGCTGGCCGGATCCATGGCCGAAGTCGGTTCGTCCAACAGTAGCACGCTGGGATCGTGAAGGAGCGCGCGCACCAAGGCGAGCTTCTGCCGCATGCCTTTCGAATACTGTCCCAGTCGCAGCTGCAAGGCCTCCTGCAGGCCGTAGCGTTCTAAAAGGCTGGAAGCACGCTGCTTCAGGATGGCCTCGGACATTCCGTAGATATTGCCGAAGAATTGGAGGTACTCCATCGCCCGCATGCGGGTGTAGAGTCCGTGGTGCTCCGTGAGCAGTCCTACGGCACCGCGCACTTCTGAGGCCTGCCGTACGACATCGTAGCCAGCGACCGTGGCGCATCCGGATGTCGGGCGGAGAATGGAAGCAAGCATGCGGATGGTTGTGGTTTTCCCGGCGCCATTCGGTCCGAGCAGCGCCAGGATCTCGCCTGGCTCGACGGTCAGCGTGACGTTATAAACGGCGGTGAACTCTCCGAAACGTTTCTGAAGGGACTGCGTTTCAATTCGGCTCATGATCATTCACTCGGCGCATTATAACAAGCAGCCCGATCCTGCAACAATCATCCATCCTTCCCACACCAAAAAGGGCCGCCAGGTGGCGGCCCCATGGTTCCATGAGATCCATCAAGCGCTGGCCGCTCGCCGATGCCGGATGACGATCACCAGAGCCCCTGCGAGCGCGACCAGTGCCATGACCCCCTGATTGAAGTTGATTCCAAACAGCGGCACGAAATCCAGCCGCAGGAACTCGAGCAGGAAACGGCCGACAGAGTATCCGACCAGGTAAACCAGAAATAGATCCCCTGGGAGCAGGCGTTCACGATAACGCCTCCAAAGCCAGAGCAGCAGGAACATGTTCAGCAGGTTCCAGATCGATTCGTAGAGAAACAGCGGATGGAACCGTTCTGCGTTGGCGTACTGCGGATAGATCGCCGGGCTGGGACGGTTTTCGGGGCGGATGTAAATTCCCCACGGCAAATCGGTCGGCGGGCCATACAGTTCCTGGTTGATAAAATTTCCCCAGCGTCCGATGGCCTGCGCCAACGCAACCCCGGGCGCAGCCACATCGAGAAGATCGCCCAGGGCCAGGTGATTGCGGCGCGCAAAGATGTACAGTCCAACCACCCCACCGATGATCGCACCCGGCATTCCTAGCCCACCCTCCCAGGTGGTCAGGATCCGGATCGGATTCCGCAGGTAATCCAGCGTCGTGATGCCGGAGAATTTCGAAGGCGTAAAGACATGGTACAGCCGCGCACCGATGACGCCAAAGACCAGGACCCAGACCAGTGCATCCCATACAATCTCGGGATCTTT
>JBJYWH010000268.1:0-4772 GCA_046259355.1 Anaerolineales bacterium | reverse complement strand
CAAAGGCGCAGCTTCCATTGGGTCAGGACGGACTGGACTGCGGCCGCTCTGTTTTCGAAAATCCTCACATCCGTGGGATTTTGAGCCTACAGAAGAAAGGACTGGAAAACCATGACCGCAAAGAAGGCACTCCACACCACATTCCGTTGGATCGGACGGTTCTTGCTTGCTGGGCTGATTCTCGCCGCAGGGCTTATTATCTTTCTGCTGGTTCGAGAGTCCATCACCCGGCGCAACTACCACGCTGAGTATCCTCCACCGGGCGAAAGGGTCGATCTCGGCACACACAGCATTCATTTGAACTGCACGGGGAGCGGGAGCCCGACGGTCCTCTTCGAATCGGACCTCGATCAGTACGGTGTGTTGAGCTGGGCTTTGGTTCAGCCGGCCATTGCGGAATTCACCCGTGCGTGCAGCTATGATCGAGCAGGGATTCTGTGGAGCGACCCCGGACCACTTCCCCGGGATGGCGAGACGATCGCCCGGGAGCTTGAAGCCGTCCTGAATGTGGCTGGCGAGGAAGGGCCGTATGTCCTGGTAGGGCATGCATTCGGTGGTGCCTACGCAAGAATATTCACGGGCCTTTATCGAGATCAGGTGTGCGGCATGGTGCTGCTCGAATCCAGCCATCCTGAAATGCTCGACCGGTTCGAAGCACTCGGTGTGAAACCGGATATCCCCGATCAAGGTATCCGGCCCTTGATCAGTTTGCTCTCTCATCTGGGCTCGCCGGGGCGATACAAGGGCAATCCCTATAACCTGCCACCGGAAATCTACAATCCGATGGAAGCATACTTGCCCGAATCAAGCATGGCCTGGTTCGACGAAAGCGTCGAGTCGCCGCAGACCCTGGCGCAAGCGGGGATGTTCACAGATTTCGGCGATCTACCTCTGATTGTCATGGCTGATTCTCAAGCACCTTCCTCGTTAGGCGCCCAGGGTGAAGCGATTCAAAGCTTGTGGAACGACTTGCAGCAGGAGCTGCTTCTGCTGAGCGATGACAGTGAGTTGAGGGTCGGTAAGATTGGACACTATCCGCAGATTCAAAATCCAGAGCAGGTGATTATGGCGATCCAGGATGTGGTCGACCGATGTGCTGGAGCCGCCGCAATCCCCTGACGAATAATCTGGCAGTGAGATGGTTATGGTCCCGTGAGTTTGAACGCAACAGCGCAGCCCCCATCGAAAGACTCCACGAGTCGTCCCGCCGGAAGCTGATGTAGAAGCGGGGCGACTCGTGGGTGCTGATCCGGCGGCCGTGGCTGAATCAGGAAGCCGCCGTCCTGAGCAGAACCTGCCACGCGAGGCTGCCCGGGCGCGAGTTCAGATCGAGATGAAAGAGCAGGTTCGAGATCGTGAATGCCCGGCTGAATGGACAGAACGGGCATTCATGCCGCAGCTTCATGATGTGTTGAAGAGGGGATTTGATTCGTCATCGAAAACCCAATCACCTTTGATGTAGAGTTGTAATCAGAAACTCGAGATAAATGCTTATCCCCCGAATTGGAATTGTTCCGTATTCAAAAGCTGTATAGTTAGTCGGGACACCCATCGAATTTGAGCATGGCAAGAATTGGCTGCCCTATCTGTTTGCTGGCAGCCTGGACATCGAACCTTCGGGCGGTTCAATTTTCCCCTGGTCCGAAGGAAGGCAACCGATCTTTCGAGCTTCGATGATCAGACCATCAGGGGCATTCGTACCTGCACTTCAACGTCACGAATCCTGTCTCCGTGACCGGGCGTATAATGAGGCTTATATCCAAGCACCTGGCCCGCAAGCGCGGTGAGGCGCCCAGGGCTTCCAAGAAAGTCAGACGTGATCGGCGATGTCTGAACCTTTTATCGGCCGTGAGCAAGAGCTCAACCAGTTGAATGCTCTGCTGGACCTGGCGTTGTCTGGCCAGGGCCAGCTGGCATTCATTACGGGGGAGGCGGGTGCCGGGAAGACGGCGCTGCTGAGAGAGTTCACGCGCCGCGCACAGGTAGCACATCCTGAACTCCTCGCTGCCGGAGGGGAGTGCAACGATCTCGCCAGCCAGGCCGATCCTTACCTGCCGTTTCAAGAGGTTTTGGCCCAGTTGAGTGGTGATGTCGAGAAAGCCCTGGCACAGGGTACGCTGACTCCGGTCGGAGCCGATCGTATAAAGCAGACCTTCGCAAAGACCGGGCAGGTGCTGGTTGACATCGCCCCCGACTTGATCAACATCGTCATCCCCGGGACACGCCTGGTAGCCTTATTTGGCAAAGCTGTCGCCTCGAGGACGGGCTGGTTGGCGAAGCTCAACGATCTCGCTCAGAAGAAACCTGTGACGACGAAGATCGGGGCACCTTCGCTCTCCTCCGACCGGGTGTATGAGGAATATACCGAGTTTCTGCGTCAGGCATCGTTGTCTCAGCCGCTGCTCATCTTCCTCGATGATCTGCAATGGACAGACGCTGCCTCGGCCGGGCTGCTTTTTCATCTCAGCCGGCGTATCAATGATCGTCCGATCCTGATCCTGGGCGCCTTCCGCCCGAACGATGTGTCACAGGGCCGCAGCGGAGCCCGCCATCCCCTGGAGCCGGTGATCCATGAGGTGGAACGCTACAGCGGTCAAAGGTTAATCGATCTGGCGCCGTCCTCAATGGAGGCAGCGCGCGCCTTTGTCGATGACATTCTTGACTCCGAACCGAATGTCCTTGATCAGCAATTTCGCCAGGACCTGTGTGACCGGACGGAGGGGCATCCAATCTTCGTCATCGAACTTCTGCGGGTCCTGCGGGAACGTGGTGACCTGATCAAGGACGATCAAGGGCGATGGGTCGCAAAGGCCGAGATCGATTGGTCCACCTTCCCAGAACGTGTAGAGGGCATCCTTGCCGAGCGAGTGGCGAGGCTAAAATCGGAGGAGCTGACCCTGCTGCAGGCAGCCAGTGTTGAAGGGAACCTCTTCATCGCGGAGGTCGTCGCTCGCTTGATCAACCAGGAAGTGCGCCAGGTGGTTGCCACTCTCAGCACCAGCATCGACCACGAACAGGCGTTGATCTCCGGCGCTGGCGTACGGCGCATCGGTGAGCAGCGGTTATCGGCTTATGCCTTCCGCCACAACATGGTGCAGGAGTACCTTTATCAATCGCTCGACGCTGCGCAGCGAGCATACCTTCACGAAGACGTAGCGGCTGCCTTACTCTCCCTGTATGGGGATGTGGATGACCAGATCGTTGGCGACCTCGCATGGCACTACCGCCAGGCTGGCATTTCCGACCGGGCTTTTCATTACGCTGTGCTGGCCGGCGATCGCGCAGCTGCTGCTTACGCCAATCTCGACGCCGTCACGCAGTACACACAGGCGGCTGAAATGCTGGTCGATTTCGACGCGGACCCCCAGGACGTAGTCCATCTGTATCGAGCGCGAGGTCGCGCGTTGGAGCTCTCCGGCGATCCGGGGTCGGCACTGGCGAACTACGAAGCGATGAAAGATCTTGGCCAAAAGCGTGCGAGTGCGGCGATCGAGATGGTCGCCTTGGCGGCCGAAGCCACCCTGCTTGCCGTTCCGACTGCGCAGCACAATCCAGAGCAAGCGCTTCGCCTGGCGACCAAGGCCCTGGAGATGGCAAAGGCGACGGGTGATCGCGCCGTCGAAGCCCAGATTTTATGGAGCTTGCTCCTGATTCATCGGTTTGCCGGCAACCCGGCTGCAGGAGTGCCGTATGGGGAGCAGTCACAAGCCATCTCGCAAGAGCTCGGACTCCGTGAACAGCTGGCCTTCACCCTGCACGACCTGTCCGATGCGTATGGAAGCCTGGGAGACCACGAGAGCGCCCAGGCAGCAGCCGCAGGGGCGCGGGAGCTGTGGAAAGAGCTGGGCAACCAACCGATGTTAGCCAATTCTCTGGGCAACCAGGCGCAGGAGCTGTTTCTCGCCGGCGAGCTGGACCGTGCCGCCTCGACGGCTGACGAAGTCGTAAGGATCGGGGTTTCCATCGGAAACCAATCGGCGGTATCGTTTGGCCGGACCATCTCGGGGCTGACTTCGGTTGAGCGGGGCGATGTGCAAGCCGGCCTTGAAGCTTTACAGGACGCCGTCGAGGCTGGCCGGAAGGCGAGCAACGCCATCACAACCACAGGAATATGGGCTGAATTGGCCTGGATCCTGGCGGGACTGGGGCGGCGACCCGAGGCGGTTAACATTTGTCAGGAAGCCATTGCAGAAGCCGAAAGCAAATTCCATCCTGCCGTTCCGTGGACGGTGGCTTGCTTGGCCAGGATCCACCTGTTGTACGATGACCTCCCGGCCGCTGCTGCGGCATTATCCCCGGCAGGTACCGCTTCTGATAATGTTCCACTGGATGATGCGGCGAAGTTCGGCGGCATCGATCTCGGGCTTGCATCGGCCGAAATCAAGCTGGCAGAAGGAGATTCGGATACTTGCCTGGCAATCCTCGATAGCCTGATAGATCATTTAGAGCGGATCGGAGCGCGGCTCTATATGCAAGACGTATGGCTGCTGCGTGCAAAGGCGCTTCTGGCTCAAGGCAAACTGGATGAGGCGCGCAAAGCCATTCAGAAAGCTCTGGACGTCGCTGATTCGATCGCTTCCCACCGACTTCGCTGGCAGATCCTCGACCTTCAAGCCGATCTTGAACGATCAGCCGGGAATCTGCCTGCTGCGCAAGGGGCAGGCCGGCAAGCGCGCGAGGAGATCGCTTCGATCGCTGACAGCCTGGGCAAGGATGAATTCCGCTCGGCGTTCCTCCGAGCCCCGCACATCGCCGCGGTACTTGGGAAGGCC
>JBJYWH010000267.1:0-19876 GCA_046259355.1 Anaerolineales bacterium | reverse complement strand
AACTCTATGGCTTTGCCGATACGCTCGTCGCGTTGGCCCGCACCGGAGCCCTGACTGCCGGCGATTACCCGGCCAAGATCCGGGAGCTGGAATCCGCCTCCCCGCGCCTATCAACCTTTGATGCCGGGGTGGTGCTCCTGAGCAGCCGTGGGGTCATTCTCGCAGCGAACCCGCCCCGTCCGGCCCAGGTTGGATTGGACTGGTCGGGGCGTGATTTCTTTAAACCACTTCTGCTTGAGAACCAGGTATACATCTCCAATGCCGTTTTCGACGGCCCGGATGAAAGCCTGGTCGTCGTGATCAGCGTGCCGCTGCTGGGTGAATCGGGTGAGTTCGAAGGTGCGTTGGCCGGAATGTTCACGCTGGGCGAAACCTCCGTTAGCTCGTTCTACGCCAGCATCGTCCGACTACGGCTCGACCGATCCGGCGATACTTACGTGGTGGATGGCAAATCGCGCATTATCTTTGACACCTCCGAAGAACGGGTGGGGCGGTATCTCACCTCCACCGACCTGGCCCTGCTTCAGGGTCAGGGCTCGAGCGGGGCATCGATCATCGACGAGGATGGGCGGACTGAGGTCGCTGCCTTTGCGCCTGTTCCCGGAACAAACTGGACCTTGGTGACGGAAGATGATTGGGACATCCTTACTCGCGAGACACGGCGCTACAGTAGCATCCTGATCTTCTCCCTGCTGGCGGGGTTCGCTTTGCCGCCCCTGGGGCTGGTGATCTTCAGCCGTCTAACGCAGACCTGGCGGATCGAACAGCCCGATCCCGATCACGATCGCAGCCTGCTTCCTGCCGTGCAGAAGGAGTTGCATCCTCGTCAGATGCCCACCCTGCCCGGATGGAACATCGTCTGGCGCACCCACTCCGGTCGTTTGGGCGGTCGCGATTTCTTTGATGCCATTCTTCGGCCGGATGGAAGGCTGGTTATCACGCATGGATATGTCCGATCCCACGGGATTCGGGCTGCGCTGGCGCTTTCGACCACTCGATCGACGCTGCGATCCGGCGCGCTGCAGATGCTGGCGCCGTCCGAGGCGCTTTTCGAGTGCAACCGGCTGCTCTGTTCGGATCAGGAGAAGGATCAACGGGTCCACTGTCAATATATCCTGATCGATCCCGCGAGCGGCTGGGCAGAATACTGCAGCGCTGGAGCGATCGAGCCATTCATCTGCGGTGACGGTGTTCCCCCGGTCTCCAAGCCGGACGGAGCACCGCTCGGCCGTGATCTCGATCTCAAGCCAGCTTGCGGTGAGCTTGTGCTTCAGGCCGGGCATCCGATGATCGTGATGAGCCGTACCATGCTGGACGCTCGTGCCGCTGAAGGTGGAAGCTTTGCGCAGGCCTGTCTGCCTCATCTGGTCCAGAATCCAGAGGGCAGTGCAGAAATATTGGCTGATCGTCTGCTGGGGGCCTATCAGACGGCGGTTGAGCGCAGCCAGCGGCAGGAGGAAGTCAGTGTATTGCTGGTAGAACGCGTGGAGAACGGTCAGCGTGAGGGGGAAATGACACGTGAACGACCGCTCGTGAAGCAGGTGTAGATGATCTCGAAAACCGATCCGCTGGAGCGGATCAGCCGCTACATTACCCTGGGGGCTTTTGTGCTCAGCCTGGTGGTCTATGTGGTCGCACCGATCATGGCGCTCGCCTGGCGGCGGCAGCCGTTCCCGGGCTTTCTGGTCGAGCCAACCCTGGTCGTCAATGATCGAGATGGCGAAGACTGGTCCGGACGGTTGGAAGGCCTCCAGTCCCCTCTGCATGTGACCCGTATTGCAGGTGTGGCGGTTCCAACGCTTATAGATTTCGAAGAGGTCATCACCAATCGACGCTTCAACGAGGGCGTGAAGGTCTTCGCCAACCTCCCAACAGGCGAGGTACGACTGTTCTACGATGTGCGGATGCAGCCCTTCCCACAGGCCGATTTCCTGAAGTTGTTCTGGCTGCCCTATGCAGTAGGTTTGATCTATCTGCTGATCGGGCTCTGGGTCTACATCGCACGGGGATCGACGCGCCCCGGGCGGGCATTGGCCTTCTTCTGTGCGAGCGTTGCGCTGACGACAGGACTGCTGTTTGACGTCCTCACAACGCATATCGCGGTTCCGATCTGGGCGCTGTCCGTGGCATTTCTCGGCGGATCGCTGATCAGCCTGGCGCTCCGTTTCCCGGTTGAATGGCGGGTCGTGGAACGGCGTCCGGGGCTGCTCGCGCTGCCATACCTGGGCTCGGTCAGCCTGGCAGGGTGGGCCTATTTCTCCCTGTATGTTTCAAAGGATCCGTGGCTGTATCTTGAAGCTCGTTCGGGAAGCTACCAGTACACCGCGGTGGCAGCTTGCTTCTTCTTTGCCGTGATGGTGTACCGGGCCAGCCGGCGTTCAAGCACCATTGCTCGCCGGCAGGCACGGTTGGTCCTGTTCGGATCGGCGGTTGCCTTCTCGCCGATGGTCATCTGGTTCGTAGCCCCCCTCGTAGGAAAACCGCTGCCTTTCAACAGCGCCCTCTTCCTGCCCGGATTGATCCTCTTCCCTCTGGCGGTCATGATCGCGATCCTGCGCTACCGTCTGCTGGAGGTCGACACGCTCGTCAATCGGGCCATTGTATACGCCGTCTTGACGGCGATCCTGGCCGGTTTCTTCACCGCATTTGTCGGGCTCTCCCAGCGTGTGTTCGTGGCCGTGACCGGCGAGCGCAGCGACGCGGCCATTGTCATGACCACGCTGATCGTGGCAGCGGCCGTCGCTCCCGTCCGAACGCGCGTACAGGCGTGGGTTGACCGCCAGTTCCGTGAACTTCCATCGAAAGAACTTCGCAGCTTCGGTGATCAGGTTCAGAGTTTTGTGCAGCTCAATAATGCGGAATTGCTCACACGTCGTTTTCTGGAGGAGGCTGTTCGCGCGCTGGGGGCGGACTCCGGCGCGGCATATTTCACGGAGAATGACTGCGTCAGGCTTGTTCACGCCAGCGGAGCCTGGCGGGCTAACGCCCAGCTCAGCGTTCGATTGAGCAGCGCAGGGACGGACGTCGGCGTTGTCCAACTCGGCCCCCGGCGCAACGGTGATCGTTATCGCCGACACGAGGTCGATGCCCTGCAGGAAGTCGCGGACCAGGTAGCACGGGCGATCCAGGTGTCCCTGACGCTGCGGGCGATCGATCGTATTGAGCGCATGAGCCCATCCGTCTGAAGATCATCCCCGGCTGATCGCGCAAGCCCATGGAGAAAAAAATCAACATGCCGCTGAGGCGCATGTCGCGAAAGGTCAAATCGGGCCGGAACCCTGCCTGCCGTCATGCCCTTGAAAGGACCGAGTTGGCGGAGGGTGGAGTCCAGCGAAGTCGGCCCGCAGTTTTCGATCGCCTGACGGTGGACCTATCACGACGGTCCGTGGAAACCCGAAAAATCCGGAATGGAAGAAAACCTGCGATGGACGCTGAAGCTGTGCCACCCAGGCTCACGCCGCCGTCGGGCGCGAGCCGTTGCTGACCTGGTGGAAAAGCTGCTCGTAGGCCTGAAACGTCATTTCATCCGCGTGCTGGCGGCCGATTTGCAGGCTGGCGCGGCCAAATGCCTGAGCACGGTCTGCATCTTCAAGAATACGATCCAGTGCGGCCGCAAAAGCAGCGGCATCCCCAACCGGGACAAGGTAGCCGTTGCGGCCATCCTGTACGAGTTCGGGTAAAGCGGCTGCGTTCGCAGCGACGATCGGCAGTCCGGTCGCAGCGGCCTGGAGTGTGGGGATGCTCTGGACTTCCACATCGGAAGCGATGGCGAAGATATCTGCGGCCCGGTAGAGGCCGGGCAGATCCTCCTCCGGCACGTATCCCAGGAAGTGAACCTGGTCATTGAGGTTCAGGTCGTGGGTCACATCCTGCAGGCGCTGCCGGTCGTCGCCACGACCGACGATGATCAGATGGATATTTTCCAACGCGGACATGGCCCGAATGAGTACGTCGATTTTCTTGTCCAGGGCGAGCCGCCCGACGAACAGGACGCGCGGTCGCGATGGCAGGCCATATTTCTTGGCCAGGCTGTCATCTTCTTCGCCGGGCGTATATCGGGAGATATCGAGCCCGTTGGAGATGACGCTCGATGGGACCTCGAGCCCTTCTTCCTGAAAGAGTGAGCGCTGCGTCCCTGTGGGAAAGATGACGTGGTCGAATCCGTGCATCATGCGCAGGGTGAAGTCCCAGGTGATGTCCTCCACCATCTCTTCGATCACATCACCGGCGTGAACGTAGTACGTGACGAAGCGCGGCAGGAAGTGACAGGTCAGGATCTCGGGGATATGGGTCTTGCGGTGCTCAAAGCGGTAGAGCTGCCAACTCAGCAGGGCGCTGTCATGCGTGTTGATAACCTCCGGTTTAACCTCATCGACGATTTCCCGCAGTCGCTCGTATCCCAGCAAGGGCAGGCGTCCCTCGGACCAGAATGGATTCGGTGCGGAACGCACCCGCCACAGCTGGACACCTTCATCCTCGCTCCTGTACGGGGCTCCGTGGTCGCTGGCCGTGACGACGGTCACCTGGTGGCCGCGGTTGGCCATGGCGCGGGCGACTTTCTGCACGACGAGCGTGACGCCGCTGATCGTCGGCGGATAGCCGTGGCTAAGCATCAGGATTCGCATGTTCAACCTCCAGGACTTCCGGGATTACCTCCGAAGCCTGACGCAGCAGCCCGCGGTAAAGTGTCAGACTGATGAGATAGGGCACAAAGAAGTAGATCACACGGAACAAGACCGAAGCCAGCACGGCCCGGTCGAAGCTCACGCCGAGCAGGGCAAAGATCCCGGCCATCGAACCTTCCTGAACGCCCAGCCCGCCCGGGATCATCGACGCCACACCGGCGACAATACCGATCACAAATCCGGTGATGACCTGACCCAGCATCAGGGCAATGCCGAGCGATCGAAACGAGAGCCACAGGGTCGCGGCACTGGCGCTCCAGTCGATGATCACGAGCGTCAGGACAATCAGGATCGAAATCGGCTGCTGGCGCATCGCCGACACGCCCTGTGCCAGCGTCTCATCCAACCTCATCAACGAGGGTTCAAGATCACGCTTTGTAAACCTGCGCACGAGGCGGATGAATCCACGGATCAGGTACTGCCGCAGGCGAAGGGAGAAAAGCACCAGGGTGAGCAGGAGAGTTGCCAGGATGACCACACCCGCCAGGACAGCCAGCAAAGCCGCGGTGCCCGGCTGGAGCGCGACATGCTGCACCAGGTAAAGCAAGCCGACCGGAAGCATGGCGATCATGACCAGGCTCGTCAGGTAGAAATGGAAGAAAGAGACCGCCAGCACATCGCGCATCGCCACGCCATGACGGTGCATCAGGGCAAAGCGGACCGAGTAGCCGGCTGCACCGCCGCTGGAGACCACGTGATTGAGAACCGTCGACGTGAATCCAACCAGCGTCAGGTCACGCAGGGTCATCTTCACCCCGAGCAGTTTGCTAACCCAGGCGAAGCTGAGGCTGATGCACAAGTAAGACAGCGCCGTCGCGGCCAGCGCGTAGGGGATAAGCTGCCAGCTGGCCTGCAGGATTGCGGTGCGAATCTGCTGCCAGTCGATGATGATAAATACCAGCCCGAGCAGCGCAATAAATACGATCAAACCCGGCAGCAGCCGGCGAAATGTCGCACGAAAGGAAATCAAAGTCGATCCTTCTGCGTCAGTATCACACAAAACGCATCATTCATTCTGCTGGAACCATTGCGCTCGATGATACCAAATTCAATCTCGAGAGACCTTTAACGCTGCATAAAGGAGGGTTTAACTTCCGTGGATAGCGTTGCGATCGAACGGGAGGATGTGCGGTATACGTCAGGTCAGCAGGCGAAGGGAGGTAATCGTACCGGGAAGGGTACATTCAACTTCCCCGCCAGCGACCGGCAGCTCCAGTAGATCGCGCTCGCGAGCGTCGCAGAGAAAAGCCGATCGGATCGTTTCGGTCTTCAGGCTCAGATGGATCGTATCGCCGACGCCACTGAGCGAGTACAGACGCAGGATCCGGCCTTTTCCCCGAGAGGCGGGTTTGTGTGCGAGCACGAAGACTTCGGAGTGATCCAGGATAACCTGCGAACGCATCAGCTGATGCAGCTGCTCCATTCGGCTGTCGGGATCAGGCGAATGGAAGCGCTGGTATGCCTTTTCGGGCAGGTGATTTTCAGACCAATCTCCACTGCGGGTGAACTCGAGCGCATAATCGAAGGTGTACGCTTCCTTTTCGTACCCTTTGGCCGGGTTGCCCGAGAGGGGAAGCAGACCGTACGCGCGTTCAACCGCCGCATTACGCAGTGCGACGACGCTCAGTGCTCCCTCCGGAGTGAACGAAACGGCGCCTGGCCAGCGCTGGTACAGCGCCAGGCCGCGACCGGAAACCTGATCCCGAACGTGGACGAAATGCTGGAATGGCCAGAATGTCGGTGAATAGACCTTCTCGAGCGGGCGCGAGATCACGCCGCCCGGCTGGTCCATCCATAGGTCTTCGGCTCTCAGATGGGTTTGGAAGCTGACCGTCATCGTCCGGCGGCGGCCGGCGCGTCCCACGATGCGGAAATACAGCCGGGGATCATCATCATAGATCCACATCTCGCGGTCGAAAAGCTCACCATCAAACCCATTGACCCAGCGGATCTCCAGCCGGTGTTGGTTTTCGTGGAGCGCCAGCCGGGTGGTGTGTTCGCTGCTGCGGCCAGATTCCTTCCATCTGCCGCCGCGGAATTCGTACCCCATCCGCCACAGGCCGCCCGATACACGGTAGCGCAGGAGATCATTCCCCGGTCCTGAAAGCAGTGCCTCGCCGGTCTGGGCATCTTCGGCACGAACGATCGAACCACCGGAAGCCTCGTCGAGCTCGATGAGGATGCTGGCGGTACGGATTTCGATCCGGCTTCCATTCCGTGACCATTGCGGCAGCGCTCGCTGCGATCCGTTGGAAGGAGTCGACTCGATGTCCGTTTCCAGGGCTTCGATCAGGTTTGTCGCCTTATCGTCCGCTTTCTCAAGCCAGGGAATCTGCTCCTGGTACACGACGCGATCCGGCGAAGTGCCGGTGATGAAGTCGTGGTGATTCGTCACGGCAGCCGTCCACCAGGTTTTTCTCAACTCGGAGGCGAGTTTACCATTGGGGGCACTGCCGTTGGCGTGAAGCAGGAGCGGCTCGACGAGGGTCAGCTTCTCGACCAGTTCATGGCAGCGTGCTTTCAGCGCCGGCCGGGCGGTGTAAAAGCCGGTCCAGTAGGGATTGGGATCCAGTTCGAGGGTGGGCAGCGAATCCCGGTGGCAGTTGACCAGCCCGAGATAGTCATCCAGACCAGCGTTCAGGGTCCAGATGCCCGATTCGGAGTAATGATTGCGGTTGTAGCGATCGAGCAGCCCGACCAGATCCTTGATCGGGGCGACGAAGTCAAAGCCGATCGGGCAGAACATATAGGGTGTCGGGCTGAGCGGTGAGAGCTGGCCGGTGAAATGCTCGATGCGGCGGGCGATATGGCGATCGGAACGGGCGGGTGTTGCAAAAGGAAACAGGTAAATGCGGCTCAGTCCGCGGTGGGCGAGCAGGTCGCCCTGGCCGTAGGTAAAGGCATTCCAGTGGGTGAGGACCTCGGCTCCAGCTCGATCGCGCCAGATGAAATCCAGGCTGATCTTCTTCTTCAGGAGCAGTTCTGCGCTCGAGCCCTGCCGGGGGTAGCGCCGGGGGCTGTTGGGTTCGATGCCGAGGAAGTACATGCCATCGATGCGCGTGATCGCCGTTTGCGAAAAGCCGGCGGCCTTCAGAAGTGAGGGCAGCGCGGGTGAGCTTCCGAAGCTGTCGGAGAAATAAGCCAGCTTCGGTTCCTGATTCATGCCCTCCCGCCGCAGCCACTCCTGGCCGATCAGGAAGTCCCGTAAGATCGCCTCGGGAGAAGGGATGAGGGTGTCAGCTGTCGTCACCCCCGAACTGGTCAGGCGCAGCCGGCGATCGTTGATGTACTGGCGCACCTGCTCATGGCGTTCGGGCCGGCGCTCCCAGTACATGCGCAGGAAGAACATGCACTCGATCGAGTACACACGGCGCGGTTCGCGCTCCAGGGCGTCCAGCGCACGGTCGAGGTTGTCCTGGACGAAGCGCTCGTAGTACTCATCCGAGGTAAAAAGCCAGTCCGGATCCCAGTGGCTGGATTCGGCGAACATCAGGACGCGCTCGGCATCCTGTGGAATGCCGAGCGCGGCACGCAGCTCTTGTTCACGTGTCTTCACGCCGTTAATCATACCGCGGCTGCGAGGTTATGTATCCTGTGACGAACTTCCCATTTCTTGCGGCATGTATGCCATGAACTCCAGCAGCGCCTCGATCACAAGCGGCCAGGCGCCCGGTGGAAGTTCATGCCCGAGACCCTCCACGAGCAGCAGTCTCGCACCGGGGATGAGCCGGGCCAGGCGGCGGCCGTGAGCAGCGGGGATCAGGGGGTCAGCTTTTCCATGCACGACGAGAGTCGGAACCCTGATTTCCGACAGTGATTGCGGCGGGATCCTCGAGGCCGCGATGGCAGCCATCTGGCGTAATGTCCCCGGTGCCTCAGGGCTCCGTTGATAGAGTTGCTCGGCATGCTGATGCAGGGCCGTCGGATTGAGCGGAAAGCGCGGGCCTTTCAGCGCAGCGGCAATCAGGAGATAGCGCTCTACAAGTGCCTCCCGTCCGACCGCCGGACGGCGGAAGAGGATCAGGGATCTCGGTTTGGGCAACGGCCAGAGACTACCGCTGCGGGTCGTCAGCATCAGGGTGAGCGACAGCAGGCGCTGCGGTTGCTGAAGGGCGATTGTTTGGGCAATCATCCCGCCAAGCGAGCCGCCCAGCACATGTGCCTGATCGATGCCGAGATGGTTCAGAATGTGGAGCGCATCTTCCGCCATGTCGTGCAGGGTATAGGGTGCATGCAGAGGCGTTCCCCACAGATAAGCGGAGGCAATGGCGAAAAGGCCCGGTGAGGGGCTTTCGTCAAGACGGGTCGAGAGCCCGGCGTCGCGGTTGTCGAAGCGGATGACAAACAGCCCGCTTGCCGCCAGCTGGCGGCAGAAATCCTCCCGCCAGCTGATCAGCTGGTTGCCCAGGCCGGCGATCAGAAGCAGCGGCGAATCGGCCGGGCTTCCAAATGCATCGTATACGAGCTCGATGCCATCCCGCCGAAGGCGGGCTTCGGGATGGTACTGTATTTCCTTCCTCATGCGGTCACCAGGCACTCTCGTGTTATCCGGCATACGCGGCTAAAGATCTCGCTGATACAGGCGGTGGGTCTTGTAGAAATCGACCCCCAGCTCTCGCAGTTCCCGCTGCATGTTCGAATTCTCCACGCCGATCTGGACCAGGTCGGCGTGCTGAAAACCTCCTTCGCGCACGCTCTTGTACATCTCGCTGAAGAGGATCGCGGTGCCGCCAAGCCCGCGGTAGCCTTCGATCATCCCGGCCCCGTTGATGTTGACCCAGCATGTGCGGCGCAGCTCGAGCAGAATCTGCACCCAGCCCAGTGGGAACACACGGCCCCCGGTTCGCTGGAGCGCGGCGGAAATATCTGGATAGGCGAAAAGGAAACCAACCGGCTGCTCATCCTTCATCACCACCTTGATCAGATGTGGATCCGCAAACCACAGCAGCTGGCTGGCAATCGCCTGCGCTTCATCATCCGTGAGCGGGACGTTACCGGAGGTCCCGCCCAGAGCCGAGTTGTACATCGACTTGAGCTTCGGCGTGAGCTCTCTCAGGTCTTGACGGGAGCGGTAGCGGGCGACATGCAGCCCACGCCGTTCGCGCACCCGCCGTGCGATCTCGTGGATGCGTTCGGGGAATTCCACCTCCGATCCCAGGTACCCCGAAACGATCTCTCCCCGGGGCTGGAAGCCGGCCGCTTCAACCAGGGCAGGATAGTAATCAGGATTGTACGGCAGCCCGAACGCCGGCCGGTGCTCAAATCCGTGTACCAGCAGGCCCATGCCGTCCAGCGCGCTGAAGCCCTTCGGGCCGATGATCCTCTTCAAGCCGCGCGCGCGGGCCCACTCGAAGCCGGACTCGAACAGGTTGACGGCCAGCTTTTCGTCCGGCACGCATTCGAACAGGTAGAAGAAGGCCGTCCGCTCCTGGTTGTATTCGTTGTAGCGGCGGTTATCGAGAACAGCCAGCCGGGCCAGTGGCTCGCCCGTTTCGGACTCGCCCAGAAAGAAAGCCGCCTGTGAGTGCTGGAAGAACGGGTTGCGGCGCGGGTCGAGCGCGCGGCGTGCTTCAAACCGGAGCGGCGGCACCCATGGTGGGATATCACGATACAGCCGGAACGGCAGCTCGAGGAACGACCTCACCCGGCGGCGATCTGCAAGATCGATCGGAACAACTGGCATCCGTGGTCCCCCGGCGAATGCAACCGCGGCTGCCCGCGGAGGCACCCTGCCCTTCGTTTGCGTGTGGAGCTGGATTATCGCACCGACCGGAAGGGGCGGCAAAGCCGCGCCGGTCGGTTCAGCTGAGAGGCTTCGATTGTGTACCCAGCCAGCCGGCGAGGGGGGCGTCCGCCGGCAGCCCGTTCAGAGTCTGAGGGATCTCAAACGGCTCCTCGTACACCGGACAGATGAGCGAATTCAGGGTGGCTGCCTGCCGCTGGAGCGGAATTTCATGGTGCAGGTGGAGTGGGTAGCTGTATTCGAATGGAAGCAGGCGCACGCGCTCCCACTCCAGCTGCTTGCTCACCAGCGCGCTGAAGAGGGCCTGGTGCAGGAAGATCCGGTGCAGATCGTCGGCGCAGAATGTCGTGACAAAGGTTTCGTCCGCCGTGAGCAGCTGGAAATGATCCATCCAGTTCTTCATCAGGCCCAGCGAAGGATCCACGGCAAAGAGGTGCGTGTTGAAATATGGACGGATTACCTGTTCATCAACGTACGATTCGACGACCTGCTCTGGTGCCGGCATTTCGAGATACTGGTAGATCGCCTGCCAGAATGGGTCGGGATCGCTGGCGGCCAGTGACCCGATGTTCCTGATATGGACAGGACGGAGCGCAGCGCGATGCGCCTCATCGAGCTGGAAGCCCAGCGGAGGTCGAACGATCAACGCTCGTGGGCTGATCCAGACCATCGAGTGTACCTTCCCGGTCAGCAGGTCTTCGGCACGAGCGCAGGCCGAAACCTTGCCGCCGAACGGAATCGCGTGGGGTGCGGGTTGAAGGTCGATTTGCAGCTGGTGAAAATGCTCATCAAAATCTTGCATGGTTTCAGGAAGCGAGATCCCCGTATGAAGGACCCATACGGGTGCTGACGACAGGTCTCCCCCGAAAGTACGCAGGCTTGCAAGCATGATCGCGGCGTCCCGGACAGTCGATTCTGAGCCGACCAGGGTCACGAATCCGATGTCCTGCATGTGCGCCTCCCAAGGGAAATCAACGTCGGGTTCGCCCGACGATCCGGATCCGGTACGAAGCGATCTCGAATCAATCCTGCAGGACGTATTCGGAGATCTCCCCGTTTTCAAACACCCACACCGAGTAGCCGGGCACGGCCCAATCTATGACGTTGAAGGTCTCACCCACCGGGGTGGGTTCAACAAGCGCCATGGACGCGGGATCAAGCCGGTAGCTCACGATGGGGTACGGCCCTACGCTCATAGGATCTTCCCCCACTTCCGCCGATTCGACCCGCAGGAGGTGCTCGCTGTCCGGATACCAGAGCAGGAAGGGAATGGCGAGATCCGTCCGAATGACATCGGGTTCGGTTTCGACCCCCAGGTCAAACGCGGCACGGCCATCACTTCGAGCCCACACCAATCGAGCTCCTGGGCCCCCGTAATGAGAAAGAATCACCTGGCTACTGTCGGGAGACCAGAACGGCAGATCGGCTGTGCTGCCCGTGCCGGATTTGTCGATATTCGAGAGCTGGATCTCCTGGCCGGAGGCAACCTGCACCACGTAGAGTCCGGGGATGATATCGAGCTCGTAGCCCGTTTCGCGCGTGAAGGCGACGGCTCCACCGTCCGGTGATATGGCCCAGGTGAAGGTAACATCGCTCGCCAGGATGCGATCCGAGCCCTCGCCATCACGCCAATGGAGTTCATAGGTCGAGGGCGTGGCAAGAATATAGGCGATCGCCTCGCCATCCGGTGCGAACTGCGCTTCCACGATGTTGTCCGGTAAGAGGGTCGTCACCTGCCCGGAATTGAGATCGAGAATCGAGAGATCGCTCACCGATACGTTCCCCGGGCCGGCTCCGTGGTCTCCCCAGTGAGCCGCCATCAAGATGCGGTTGCTCGCTGGAGCGTAGCCGAAGTATTCGCCGATGCTGACCGGAAGCGTGCGCTGGTAGGGCTGTCCGTCTCCGAGCACCCAGATCTGGTTTCCTCCCGCTTCGTAGTTCATCCACAGGGTCGGTTCCGCGGCCGGGTTTGTTGCGGTGGGAGTCTTGGGGATCGCCGTGGCGGAAGCCGAGGCTTCGAGGGTGGCAGATACGACAGTTGAAAGCCCGTCCGCGCGGGTTGTCCCGGCGGCAGGTGAGCAGGCATGGTTTCCCAACAAACCAAATATCAGCATCATCAAGAACAGCATTCGACGGCTCATGAAGCGTCTCCTGGAAATGCGTATCGCGATCGTTTGCACTCATTTCCTCACAGGCCCGTAGGCCAGGAGCCAATCATACAACGACTCCGTCCACTGTAAAGTGGTGCTGCGGTCCGGGATGAGTGCGGGGAAATCAGCCTGCTTGAAGCGTGAGACGCAGTTCGAAGCGCTTGCTCCACGCGTATCCAAAGCCGCGGTGGGGGAACCTGCGCCGTGAGAAGCGTGAAATTCCGGTTTGCTGCAGGCTTACGTTCAAACGATCTCCGCAGCGGCCGCTCATCGACTCCACCCAGGCGTAGCCGAAGCCAAAGAGTGGAAATCCCCAGCGGCGCCGCCGGCCGACACGCTCGGCGCGCAGCGTGACCGTAATCCCGGAGAGTTCTCCCTCCATGACGGAGGCCCAGGCAAAGCCGTAGCCGCGCCAGGGGAATCGATAAGCCCGGGCGTGACCGACCTGCGTGCAGCGCACATCGAACCAGAGATCATCCGCCCCACCTTCGATGTGCTGTTCGATGGCTTCTCCGAAACCGAAATACGGGGGCAGCGCCGAGGAATTCAGTTGAACCTCGGTGGTCTGCACCGAGAAGCGGATCTCACCGCCAGCCTGGTGCAGCCGCTCGATGAGCTGGGCCTCGGTGAGGGTGCGCCCAGGATGGGCTTCCTCGCGCGTCGGAGGTGGGAGCAGCTGCTCACCGCAGATCGGACAGGTATGGCGGCGATTACGGAATGTGCAGTTGCAGTTCTTGCAGTACATCGGGGTTCCTTCCGGTCGGGCAGGCGTTCGACTGCCAAAGGGCCTTCATTAGGATGTCCTCAGGATCGCACAATCCGTCGCAGCAGGCATGAAGACGAGATGACATTAACACGACAGATGCTGACATCCTGCGTGCAAGTACGTCGAAGGACAGTCAGTCTGGCTGCCCCGGTTTGATGAGCAGCGTTCGCAGGCGTCGATCGACATCGGCCGAGATAAACGTCAGCTGGATGGTGTCGATGAACCCGTGTACCAGGATGACGAGCCACAGGTTGAACGCCGAGATCAGGAAGATCAGACCGATCAGCACGCCAATCGTGCCGGTGCTGACCACGCCGCTCGGGCCCTGGTAGGCGTGTGCCAGTCCGAAAACGGCGGAGCTGAGCAGCAGGTTGACCGTCAGAGCAATCGTGGATCTTCCCAGCATCTCCGGAAGCGCGGTCATCATGTAACCGCGGAAGATGAGTTCTTCCAACAGTGCAACGAATATCCACACGACCACCAGCCACTGCACGAGCGATCTCCAGCTGCCACGCACGCCCTCGACGATGCTCACGTCATGCGCCCGGCCCGTCATCCGCTCGACGTATGGCTCGAGCAGGGCTGTGGAGAAAAGTGCGATGATCAGCGCCAGTAGAAACGCCCATCCGATCGTGCCGGGCCAGGAGGCCTGGTCGCGGAATCCCACCCAGGCGAGACCATCCGGGTGCGACCAGATCGAGTACGCGATGATGATCAGCCCGAGAAGGATTCCGATGCCCGGCTGACGTTTCCATCCGCTGTAAACCAGCAGGATGATGACGGTGGGAAGGGCGAGCAGCTGCAGGGTTTCCGGTGCCATGGAAGACTTATACCCCGGGTTGATTTTCGCCGCCAACGGCACCTTCGAGATCTTTCAGATGGTCGCTCTTGATCCAACCCCTGGGAAAAGGCTTTTGGCGATCGGCCAGGAGAGGGGAGGCTTTCCGCACCCTGGTGCGCACCGCAATACTGGGATCGTCCCGCAAGGCAGCGATGCAATCCATGATCTGCTCGCTGGCGGCCGGTTCGAGCCGGCCGAGGATGCACAGCGAGCTGATCGCCCAGCAGCGGGAGAATGCGCTCGGTTCATCGAGCAGCTTCAATAGAGGTGCCAGCAGGGTAGGTCGCACTTCGGGATCGGCTGCCAGGTGGCCGAGCATCATCGCCATGTGCATGCGGACGGCCGCGGGCTCCGGACGTTCAGTGACCGCGATCAGCCTTCCCAGCGCGGGTTTGATCAGGTCGGGCCGCGTGCGGGCCAGCTTCTCGAGGGCGTCCGCCCCATGGGCCCGTACGACCGGGTCGGGATGATCGAGCGTGGCAAGCAGGTCGCCAGCCAATCCGGGATTCTGCTGAATGAAGCGCACCGCTTCGTCGGCGAAGCCGTCCGAACGCAGGTCGCCCTCGGCAAGCCAGCCGGATAGTCCGCTCATGTTTGCTTTCGACGACGCAGGACCAGGCCCAGCAGCAGGAGGGTGGACAAAGGCCAGACCCAGGCCAGGTCGCCCGGGCCGCCGGGCCCGGTTGTTGGAGCGGTCTTGCGAATACGGACCAGGCGGTAGGTGTCCAACATGCCTTCGATCTGCCCATCGGTCATGCGGCGTGGATTGAAACCGAACAGCGGCCCGGCAAAGCCCGATGCGACCAGCACCTTGCGCAGCCATGTGACACGCTGCGGGTCATCGCTGGCATCCTCGGCAATGCCGCGCCAGCGGCCATCGGGAAGCCAGAGCTCGACTTCGGGATTCGCCATCAGGTTCCGGTACCAGTGCGTTGCAGGGCCAAACCCGGCCGTGCAGTAAACCTGGTCGCCCGCTGCGGCGTAGTTCACCGGGGCATAACGCGTCAGGCCAGTCTTGTGGCCGTGGTGTTTGATGACCATGATCGCGCCGCCGTAACGGGATGGATTTCCGTACCTGGCGAGCCCGAGCCGCCAGAGCAGCAGCATGAAGCGGTTGAATGCTTTGAAAATGCGTCGCAAGCGGACTTCGGCCTGTGGTGTAAGCTCCATTGTGCCTCCTGTCTCGATCCGACCGGAAGCCTCAACAGCCTTGGCCCCAGCGCTCAACATAGGCCGCCGCTGCCGCGATCAGGGCTTCCAGGTCGGACCAGGGTGTCGCTTCCAGCGTGTCAACCTGCATCCAGCGCTTTGACTTACGAGCGCCCTGGAGCAGGCCGGCAGGATCCGGGAGGAATGCACCGTGAATGAAACCGATGTGCACCGCTTCACCTACCACCGAGAGCTGGCAGATGGCACCTTTTACCGGCCCGCCGATGGAGGCATCATGATACGAGAGCCCTCCCCAGAGAACCCGCTCGGTTGCGTGGGGTGCGACCTTGAAGACCAGGCTGCGCAGTTCCAGCAGCAGATCCTGCAGATGCGTGGGGTGAAACTGGAGCCAGTGATCCAGGTCTTGGATCGAAAAGCGCTTGTTCATTGGAAATCTAACGGCTCCGGGTTGGAGAGGTGATCGATTGTAGCCTATCGGATCGCTCCGGGCGAATGTCAGGTCGGGCTGGGGTGTGGCATCCGCCGCGGTTAAGGTCGGGATAAGGCTGCCTGAACCTGCTGTTAAAGCCCCCGGCATGCGCCGCAGTGTAGAGTGAAAAGAGAAGGACGGATTTTGATCGGGTGGGGAAGCATAACGCATGCCGGGACAGGGCAGCCAGGATGCTTCCATCCTGGCCCTCAACAGTGGATCATCCAGCATCAAAGCCGCGCGCTTTGCGATGGGATCGGGCGAGCGCCTGCTCCAGACATTCCAACTGGAGCGCATTGGGCTGCCGGACGGTGGGTTCCAGGTTCGCGGGCCGGAAGGCGAATTGCTTCACGATGAGCATATCGAACTGCCCGACCACGAGTCAGCCCTGCAGCACTTGTTCACCTGGCTGGGAGAGTCGAACCCCGGATCGCCCATCCATGCTTTTGGACACCGCCTGGTTCACGGTGGGCGGGATTTTGTCGCCCCCCAGCGGATCGACGACGATCTTCTCCAGCGATTGAAGGAGCTCGTCCCGCTTGCTCCCGATCACCTGCCCAGCGAGATCCTGGCGATCGAATACCTGCATCGCACGAACCCGGATGATCCACAGGTTGCTTGTTTCGATACCGCCTTCCACCGCAGCATGCCCCACGTAGCCCAGATCTATGCCCTTCCCGGCTGGACGCGCGAAGCCGGTATTCAGCGTTACGGATTCCATGGTCTCTCCTATGAGTACATCCTGCAGGAACTGCGGCGTGAAGCAGGTGCAGATACCGCCGCCGGCCGGTTGATCATCGCTCATCTGGGAAACGGGGCCAGCATGGCCGCGGTGTGGGATGGAGCATGTGTCGATACCACGATGGGCTATACGCCGGCAGGCGGCCTTGTGATGGGTACCCGACCCGGGGATCTCGATCCAGGAGTCGTCCTGGCGCTGCTGCGCTCCGATCAAGCTGACCCCTCGTCGCTCAATGATCTGATCAACAAGGAATCGGGCCTGCTCGGGCTTTCTGGAACCAGCTCCGATATGCAGGACCTGCTGGAGCATGAAAAGGATGATGGGCAAGCGAGCCTGGCGGTTGAAGTCTTCTGCTACCAGGCCAGGAAATTCCTGGGAGCGATGATCGCTGCGCTGGGGGGCGTAGATACGCTTATTTTCACCGCTGGAATTGGCGAACATGCGCCCACTGTGCGTGAACGGATCTGCTCAGGGATGGAGTTCGCAGGGATAAACATCGATCCCGTCCGCAACGAGCGAAACGCCTCCGTCATTTCCCGCCCCGGCGCAGGGGTGACCGTGCGGGTTATGCATACGGATGAAGATCGGATGATCGCACGGCACGCGTATTCCGTACTGCGGAAGGCGTAATCCCGGAGCGAGCTACGAAAAGCACTCAAACCTATCCAGGCCGCAATCGGGCACCACCGGCATCGCCAGGACGGCCGGACCGGCAGGGAGAGAGGAAGGAGAATGGAATGTCAGACATAGCCAAAGACCGCCTTGAACGCGTGGATGCATACTGGCGGGCCGCAAATTACCTTGCCGTGGGGCAAATCTACCTGAAGGAAAACCCGCTGCTGCAAAGCCCACTCGCTCCCGAACACATTAAAACGCGCCTGCTGGGACACTGGGGCACTTCACCCGGGTTGAACCTGATCTACGTGCACCTGAACCGGCTCATTCGTGATCGCGACGTGAACATGATGTACATCATCGGTCCGGGACATGGCGCCCCTGCTATTCTCGCGAACACCTACCTCGAAGGCACTTACTCGGAAATATATCCAGAAGTCACGCAGGATGCCGAAGGGATGATGAAGTTGTTCCGTCAGTTCTCCACTCCGGGCGGTGTGCCCAGTCATGTCGCACCGGAAACGCCCGGCTCGATTCACGAGGGCGGCGAGCTTGGGTATTCACTGGTCCATGCCTTCGGCGCGGCCTTCGACAATCCTGATTTGATCGTAGCTTGCGTGGTCGGCGATGGTGAAGCCGAAACCGGCCCGCTGGCTGGCAGCTGGAAGTCGATCGCCTTTCTCAATCCACGGCGTGACGGTGCGGTCCTGCCGATCCTTCACCTCAACGGGTATAAAATTTCCGGCCCAACCGTCATGGGCCGGATGGACGACGCCTCGCTGGAGCGCCTCTTCTCCGGTCATGGGTATGCCGTTCATTTCGTCGAAGGCGACGATCCGATGACCATCCACGCCGACCTGGCTAAGACCCTCGATACGGTATACGGGGAGATCATGGCAATCCAGCAGGAGGCTCGCCAGAACGGCGTCTCCGCGAAGCCACATTGGCCGATGATCATTCTGCGCACCCCGAAAGGATGGACCGGCCCCAAATCGTGGCACGGTGTGCCGATCGAGGGGACCTTCAGAGCCCATCAGGTTCCATTAACCGAAGTGCGCACCAATCCGGAGCAGCTGAAGATGCTCGAGGAGTGGATGCTCAGCTACCACCCGGAGCAGGTGTTCGGCCCGGAGGGACGCTTGATCCCGGAGCTTCAAGCCGAGGCGCCGGAAGGCGAGCGCAGAATGGGCGCCAATCCGCACAGCAACGGCGGCCGGTTGCTGGTCGATCTTGATCTTCCGGCGTTCACCGATTACGCGATTGAGGTTGAACATCCGGGGACGGAAAAAGCGGAGGCAACCCGAAACCTGGGCCGCTATCTGCGCGATGTCTTCATCCGCAACCAGTCGATGCAGAATTTTCGCCTCTTCTGTCCGGATGAGACCAACTCCAACCGCTTGAACGACGTATTCGAGGCGACCGATCGCTGCTCGATGGAAGAAATCCGGCCGGAGGATGACCATGTATCCCATGATGGACGGGTGATGGAGGTGCTGAGTGAACACCTTTTTCAGGGCTGGCTGGAGGGATACCTTCTGAGCGGCCGCCACGGTTTTTTTACGTGCTATGAATCCTTTGCGACGATTGTCGATTCGATGGTTAACCAGCATGCCAAGTGGCTGAAGATCAGCCGTGAACTGCGCTGGCGTCACCCGATTTCTTCCTTGAACTACCTGCTCACCTCGCACGCCTGGCGGCAGGATCACAACGGATACAGCCACCAGGGGCCGGGATTCATGGACACCGTGATCAACAAGAAAGGCACCGTGGTCAGGATCTACCTGCCCCCCGACGCCAACTGCCTGCTATCAGTCGTCGATCACTGCCTGCGCAGCCGGGACTACGTAAACGTCATTGTCGCGGGGAAGCAGCCGGAACTTCAATGGCTGGACATGGAATCGGCTCGCAAACACTGCGCGCGCGGTGCGTCGATCTGGGCCTGGGCCAGCAATGATAGCGGAGGAGAGCCGGACGTCATCCTGGCTTCCGCCGGGGATGTGCCGACCCAGGAAGCTGTGGCAGCCGCGTGGCTGCTGCGAAAGCACACTCCCCAGTTGAAGGTGCGGGTCGTGAACGTCGTCGATCTGATGGTGTTATCGCCCCCGGAATACCACCCGCATGGACTCGATCCGGAGGCTTTCCGGGATCTGTTTACCGAAGATCGGCCGGTCATCTTCGCCTTCCATGGCTATATGCGTATGATTCACGACCTGGTCCATGGGCGTCCGAACCCGGCGCGCTTCCACGTGCGGGGATACATCGAGGAAGGGACGACAACCACACCGTTCGACATGGTGGTCCAGAACCGGATCAGCCGCTACCACCTGGCCATAGAAGCCCTGCGACGCTCGAACATGCCCGAAGAGCCGGCGGCGGAGATCATCGAGCAGTTTGAGGCCAAGCTGAACGAGCACGAGCTGTACATCAAGGATCATCTTGAGGATATGCCCGAAGTCCGACAGTGGACGTGGAAGGAAACATAGTCCAGATCTTGGGCCTATACCGCTGCGCGATGGGGGACAGGCTGCAGCCGGATCATCCGAAGCCCAGTCCGTTCGGCGCCGGGCTCCGTGATCCCATGGATACATACCGGCAGCACTTGAACCGGGCGGGAGCGCTCAGGACTCCCGGGAGCGTTCAGCCATCATCTTGAGACTGCGGGCCATATCCTCGTGCGCCAGCATGGCGCGCCAGA
>JBJYWH010000266.1:0-11900 GCA_046259355.1 Anaerolineales bacterium | reverse complement strand
GCTCGGCCAGACCCTCCGTATGGGCGCGCTGCAGTACGCCTTGTTTTCACTAACGGGAGAGTCAAAACCATTCCTGGTCCTGCGCTACCGGGAGGGTTATCTCGGCTTGTTGCTGGAAGGGGAAATGTCCCCCACGCACGTCGTCGCCCGTCTGCAGCAAGCATGGGGAGAGGGATGACGGACACAGCCTGGAGCGGAATCCTTGAGGCGCTGGCGGCGCAGATCGGAATTCGGGGCGCGTTCATCTTCGACTCCGAAGGAATGCTGCAGGCTGCCACGGCTGGAGAAACGACTTTTGGGTTCGACCTGGAAGTGTCGGGCCGGGCCTTCGACCGCATCCTGACGGGATTATCCTCGCAGAGTCATGGCAAGTTCATGGATCTGGACCTGGTCTATCATGACGGTCGGGTCCTGCTGAGGACGTTTGAAGGTGGATTTCTGGCCATTCTCTGTGACCGGCAAGTCAACCTTCCCCTGCTGACTCTGTCGATCGAGGATGCGGTCCGGCATCTGCGGCAGCCGGGTGGGAAGTCGTCGGGATGGGGGCTGGATACAGAGATAGAAGATGAAACCCAGGTTTTAATCCAGATCGCCCGCGCAGAACTTGGGCAGCATGCTTCCAGGGTCATAGAACTGCTGGAGGCAGCCCGGGGCTCCACCGAATCGCTCTCGGCCGCAATCGATCGGGCGCAGAAAATCACACGTCTATTCATCGATCGGCAGAAAGCCGATGACATGGCCAGGAAGATGCGGGCAGCGCTCTTCAGCCGCAAGATCTAATCACTCCCGGGAGGTGGTTGATGCTCTGGGTATCATACGGATTGAGTTTGGTTGCGATCATCACGATGGTGATCAACGTTTTCCTGGCCGTGAGGTTGCGCCGGGCGATGATCGGGGGGGTGATCCGATCCCGCTGGAATATCCTGACGAACCTGATGGTCGTTTTCCTGCTCGGGTATATTCTCTCGCCGCTCCTGCTGGTCTTTCGACTACCGCTTGAATACATGGGGCTGGTCGTGTTCCTCGTCTTCCTGTTCGGGGCCGTTTTCGTAGCGATCGTGATTCGCATCCTGCACGACACGCTGGCATCGCTTGATCTGCTCGAGGAGAAATAGCCCTGGAATTGAGGTTCAGACCCGTTAGGAGGAAATATAACAAAAGAGCCGGCACGCTGCCGGCTCTTTTGTTTTGGTGCGGGGTGAGATGGATGTTCCCTTAGGGTGAGGGTCAGAGCAAAGGCGAGATATGCAGCCAGTTTTCGCCCTTTTCAGCGAGCGCATCCTTGAGGGCGGTTTGAGAGCCCATCACAACGACTCGGCCTTGCTGCGCCACCTCGTCAAACAGCTCTCCGAGTTCCTGAAGATCACGGTTGCGGGTCGACAGCACCTGGTCCCGCCGTTGCTGGCGGACCTCATCGTTCAGGCCGGTCAGCCGGCGGCTCATCGAGGCAAAACCTTTCGCATCCGGAAGCATGTATGCATCGAGTCTGCCGATCACGCCGATGATGCTCTTCGTCAGCTCGGAGCGATCGAGCTCGAGCTTCCGCAGATAATCGGACGCTGCGTCGTAGGCCTTCAAGGTCCCAACGATCTGCGGATCGCGGTAGGAGACGAAGCCGACGAATCCCGAGAATGGATCGTAGCCGCACCATGCGCCGTACGCACCGCCCTGCAGGCGGACGCGCTCCCAGAGCCAGCTCGTATTCAACAGGGAAGAGGCGATATTCATGGGACCGTGATGCGATGCGGGCACAGAGGCCAGCCGGGTGCCCTTACCGACGTAGTTCACCTGCGCAGGGATGCTCAATCCCTGGTTGCCGCGTTCGAAGGCGGGTTCCCAACGCCGGCGCTCCCCCCCAGCTTCGGGCAGTGCCTGCCGCAGTCCGCGGACATGCGGCTCAATCCGCGGCCAATCGCTCTCCGCCGACGTCAGGTTGAAGAGAGCCGCTGAACGGGCGATGAGCAGCCGGTGAATCGTTTGCAGGTCCTGGAGGACTTCTGGCCAATCCTCATCGATGCGTTTGATGAGCTTGCGCAGAAAGAACAGCGATTCGATCCCGTCGATCTGTTCCTCCACCCAGGCGGCTTCGTCGAATCCGGATTGAACCCGGCCGCTCACCAGCTGATGGCCCGATGGAAGCAGGCTGGATTCGAGACGCGCCTTCTCCTCCATCACAATCTGGCGTAATCGATCGCGCTGGTCAAATCTCGGTTCAAGGAGCACTTCGCGGCTGATATCGAACAGGGCTCCGCTCTGTCCGACCATCGCTTTTCCGCGCAGGAAGAACCATGACTGGGATTCATCCGACCCAAGCTGTCCGGAGATCAGAGCGGCCGGCTCGATGCCTCCCGTCTGGTAGCCCATACGCTGCGAGAGTTCAACATAATCGCGCCGGGCGGTGCCCATCTCCAGCAGCGCGCGGCCATAGATCGCGAAGTACGGCAGCAGCTGGGCTGGCAGGCTGTGCAGATCGAAGCCGATGTCGGCGTAGACGATTCCGTTGGTAGGGAGCGGATGAAACCAGATGGGTCCTTCCCCGTCCTCCGCAATCTCGAGCGGTATGGTTCGAACCTTCTTCTCGAGATCATCCAGCTCGAGCATGGGCAGTTTGGCGAGATCTTCCGGGCTGTCGGGAGTCTCCTGGAGGCGTTGCACTTCACGGGCGTTCTCGAAGATACGCTGGCGTTCCTCGCTGGACAACTTCGCTGCGGTTTCACGCAGACGGGTTTGTTCCGCCTCTTCCAGCTTTGACTGGAAAGCCGGATCGGGCTGCATGTGCAGGGTGACCCGGTGTGGATTCTCGAGAAGGTGTTCGGCCAGCATGCCTTCGAAAAAGCGCGGCTCGGATTCGAGCCTGTCCTTGATCGCCGAGAGGGGTTCCGTGAAGTGCAGAGGTTGGAGCGGATCGCCGCCGTACTTCCAGGTGCTGAGCGCACGAATGAAGATCACCAGGCCGCGCGGTAGCCGGCCGAAGTTGTTTTCCCGCAGTTGAAACTCGATTGTATTGACCGAGGCGTTCACCGTCTCTTGATCAATGCCTGCCTCCGCCAGATCCTTGAGGGTGTCGAGAATCAGGCGTTCAACCGCCTCAACATTCTCGCCCTTGATTCCTTTCAGACCGGCGTTGAAATACAGCTGGCGGAGCATATCCATCAAGCCGAGATCGTCGTCAACGCCGGTGCCAAACACGTCCTCGCCCATGCCCGATTCGATCAGCGCTTTGCGCAGCGGCGAGGCGGGCGTTCCCATGAGAATGTGGGCCAGCATGGCCGTGGCGAGCGACAGAAGCGGATCGTCGTTCACCGGGAGCAGCCAGGCAACGGAGAGGGCATGCTTCTGGTCCTCGGGTTTTTCGCTCGCAGCGGGGTACGGCCGGGTGATCGTGACGGGTGCATCAAAGGAAGCCTGCAGCTCGACCTGTGGTGAGGCCGGCCCGGGTTCCACCCCCTCAAGGTAGGGCCGCAGCAGATCGAACCGTTTCTCGACGGGGTCGTCTCCGTAGAAGAAGAAGCGCGCGTTCGAAGGATGGTAGTTCAGCTGGTAGAAGTGCTGGAAAGATTCATAGGTCAGATCCGGAATATCAGCGGGATGCCCACCGGACTGGTAGGCGTAGGGTGTGTCGGGAAAGAGCGTTGCGAGCGTATCCTTGTAGAGAGTGTAATCCGGGTTCGAGATCTGCCCTTTCATCTCGTTGAAGACAACACCCTTGAAGCCGAGCTGGCCATCCGGCTGCTCGAGCGTGTAGTGCCAGCCCTCACGATCGAAGGTTGTCCGTTTATTCAGAGGATGAAATACCGCGTCGAGATACACGTCGATCAGGTTGTAGAAATCCTGCTGATTCTGGCTGGCGACCGGATAGATCGTTTTATCTTCGAAGGTAAAGGCATTGATGAAGCTTGCCAACGAGCCTTTCACGAGCTCAATGAAGGGTTCTTTGACGGGGTATTTCTCGGAACCCGCCAGGACGGCATGCTCCAGGATGTGTGCCACCCCGGTCGAGTCGCCCGGTGCGGTGCGGAATGCGACACCGAAGACCTTGTTCTCGTCCTGGTTCTCCAGCGAGAGGACCTCCGCGCCGGTTGCGCGGTGCCGGTAGAGGATCACCTGACTGCCGATCTCGGGCATCGATTCGCTGGCAAGCTGTTCAAAATCCGAGCCTACTTTCACCATCTTTCCCTCCCGATGAGATTTCCGAGTCGATTCTACTGGATTTCGCCGGCCAAAGACTACACCCCGGATCGATTTCGGACGAAATAAATCTTGCGTGAGGGGGTCATCCAGGCTGGCAGCGGATTTCTGGAGTACCCGGTTTAGAATAAGGCCGGGTCCTGAATGAAGGAGAGCAGGTTGTTCGAGCCAAAATGGCATCAGCCGGAAGATCTGCTAGTGATAAGGTGGGTTGGCGATGGATGGTCATCGTGATACGAGGATGGAACTAAAGCGGGTCGCCGTGATCGGGACCAGTTCGTCCGGAAAGACGGTGTTCGCCGGGCGTCTGGCCCGGCGGCTCGGTGTTCCGCATGTTGAGCTGGACGAGTTGAGTTGGCTTCCCGGCTGGGAGATGCGGCCTATGCAGGAATTTCGAGATCTGGTCGAGCAGGCTGCCTCCGGTGAGCGGTGGGTCATCGATGGCAATTATGGCCGGGTGCGGGACCTGATCTGGGGACGTGCGACTCATGTCATCTGGCTGAATTATTCCTTCCCGGTTGTCTTCTATCGGGCTGTACGGCGAACGTTCTTGCGTGTGATTACGCATGAAGAGCTCTTTGGCGGCAACCGGGAGACGTTGCGGCAGGCGATCTTCGATCGGGATGCGATACCGTGGTGGGTGATCCGAACCTATGGGCGGCGCAGGCGGGAATACCCCCGGCTTTTTTCTCAGCCTTCCTATCAGCACTTAAGGATCATCGAACTGCGCTCGCCGAGTCGAACCGATGCGTGGTTGCGTTCGATCTCCACCGGCTCGGAAGAATCGGCATAGATAACCCTGCGTATCCGCCGAGCCACGCTGCTCGATGCCGGGGTGCGGCCGCACCCATCATGCGCTTGATGTGGTATCCCGGGAAGGATCGAGCAGCGAGCGGGCTGCCCGACGCACCGCTTCAATGGCCGAGGATTCCGCATAACGGCGTTGAATATCCTCAAGGGTGAAGGGGTTGCTGAAATTCAAGCGGGGGTGTACAGAAGGCTTGATGGGCAGCAGCAGCTGCTGGACGGTTTGGATGATCTCGGCAATCCGCTGGCGATCCTTTAAATTGTCCCGCAGCCGTGTGATCGGGTTACGGAGAATGGAGGGCGAGAGCACCCCACTGACCATGCCCACCAACACCTGAGTGTCCGGGACGAGCCTCAGGATCAGGTCGATGGATTCGGACCAGCGTTCGATGGCGGCTTCCATGCCCGGCAGGATGGCGGGATCCGGTTCGATGGTCCCACCCGGGAAGATCAGCACGCTGCCACCGGCTTTCAAGTGGCGAATGGCCGCCCGAACCGGGGTGAGACGCTGGTAGGTGTCACGCGAGACGTAGATCAGTCGCTGCTTGAGAACTCTCAGATTAAGAAAGAACGGCAGATCCGCGAGCACAATTTTTAGATCCGGACGCGGAAGCTGGGCGGCGATGATCAATCCATCGACGCTGCCGGGGTGGTTGGCTGTCACAAGCAGCGGCCCGTGGGCGGGAATGTTTTCGAACCCCTGTACCTCAACCGACCGGACGAAGCGCGGCAGCAGCCAGCGGCTGGCCGCCGGCAGACCGCCCAGGTCTACCCGGGCTTCAAACTGCGTGGCCAATTCTGCCAGATGCCGGGCGGCAGGACGCACGGCGGCCGTGATGCCTCGCCCGATCAGGCTGCGCCGGGAAGCACCGAACACTTTCAAGACTTCCTCAACCAGCATGTCGCGCAGGAAATGAATGTAGGCCTGGGCACTCTCACTGAGGTGAGATTCCATCGTCCTGCTCCTGGATTCACTATACCTGTATCCGGGGTTCTTTGTCCATAGCATGAAAAAAAGCCGCCCGGAGAGGGCGGCTTTCGGGTTCGCAAGAGCCGGGATTCACTCCGAAGTACTCTCGTCTTTCGGTTTTCCACCCGGCGATCCAGCCCAGTCGGGTTTCCCGGTTTCTTTGTCCTTGAACTTTGCACACGGGTCCACCGCGCCCTCCGCGAGTGCCGGACCTTCATCCTGCTTGGCCCAGTACCCGCAGGCGTTTGCCGGTGGGGAATTCTCTTGCTTTTCAGCATTCCGAACGTGACCAACGCCGAGCAGGGCGGGTTTGCCATACAGCTTGAACAGCGCCCCCCAGCCACCGCCCGATTCAAATTGTGAAAGGATGCCGTCGACGGTCACGCTGCAGAAATCTACCCCGGGTTCCATGTCGGCGATCAGATCGGCTCCTGCGCAGGCTTCTGCCGCTTCGCTGGCAATCGAATATGCCTTCACGAGCTGGCCAAATCCCCAGCCCTCTTCGTGGTAGGCGGCGATCTGATCACCCGTCTCGAGCAGGATGGGGTTGCCTTCTTCGTCGACCCCGAGGGCCCAGGAGACCTGCAGCACCGCAAGAGCTTCGATCCATGAATCACCGATCTCCTCGTTGCCGCTGAAAAGGAAGGTCTTCGTGCTCTCGCCCTCTGGCGTCGTTATCCCGACCTCAACAATGTAGTTGCCCTCCCCATCCGGGGTTACGGAAAGGATCCTCGCGGAGACGGCCTCGGGGCTATCCGAAAGATCACACGTTTCCTCCCCACCATCAGGAGTCGAACATTCAATCTGGATGGAAAGGGATTCAAGCGCAGCGCTGAGCGCCGCGGCGTCCGCATCATCAAAGTAGGTTCCCAGCAGTGCGGTGACCGGATGGTCCCATTCGCCTTCGAGCTGCACGTTGCAGAGCGTGCCGCCGCCGGTGTCGATGGTCGCAAGATTGAGATCTTCATCCACGGCGACAACCGTACCCGCCACCCCGCTTCCCGTACAGAGAGGGATCGAGTCGCCCTCTTCCGCCGAGGCTGCGCCGGCGATTCCCAGCGAAAGCAGCACAAGCACTAAGACTGTAATTGATCGTTTGAAACCGTTTCGCATCGAACCCTCCATGAGACGACTTGTTCCTGCCGTGCGCCATGAATCAATGTCTGTGAGGCCTTACCCTCAAATCCGGAAACGGGCTGGGCGAGATTTCGTTACAAGCGGGCGATAAGACATCGGTACCAACGCCGATCCGTCCGCCATGTGCTAGGGTATACCTGCTTTTGAAAATGGATCTCGAAAGGGAGACGGAATGCGTCGGATCCTGATTCTGTGCATGGTTCTCCTGGTGACGGGGTGTGGCTTTCAAAGTCCGAATGATCTGATCACGCCGGCCGCGGACCCGGAAGCCCGCTATCGTGGCTTGCAGCTGGAAAATCTTGGCGTGTACCAGGCCCATCTCACGATGAGCTTCGACGGTGCCTCGGATTGGTGGTATCAGGTGCTGCTTGCTTCCGACGGCGAGAAGAAGTCCTTCGATCTTTCGATCGAAGGACTCGATGCGGACCGCGACCCGGGCGATGTGCGCATCATCGAGCAGGATGGCGTTTATACCTTGCAGGGGGAGGCCACCGAAGGAGCTTGTTGGCAGTTCCCCGCGGGCGAAGATTACGTGGTGGATACACTCTCTCCGGACGATATTCTTCCGCCCGACCGGATATCATCCGCCCTGGCCAATGCGGGCAGCGACACTTTCCTCGGACGGAGCGTGTATCACCTCTCCCTGGTTCTAAACCTGGAGCCCGATTTTACCCATGCTGAAGTCGACATCTGGCGGGAGAAGCGTTCCGGCAGTGTCCTGCGCTATGAGTTTCAGCTCGACGGGGAAGATCCTCTTTTCAACGCCGGCAAGGGGACTCTGTTCGGCGACTTTTCGGTCCTTGAATTGGGATCCGTCACGATCGAGCCGTTATCCGGTTGCGGTACGAATCTCCCGCTTCCGAACGATGCCCGTGCAGTCTACCTCCTCTCGGACCTCGTCCGATATACCACAAACCTGACGCCCGATCAGGTGGCCGAGTTCCTTCTGCAAACCCTGCCGCAGCAGGGATGGGAGCCGGCTGAAGATTCGGAATCGATCCCCGGAACAGCCGCGTTGAGCTTTCAGCGTGGTGAGACTGCGCTTGAGGTCTTCATCCAAGCCATGGATGATGGTACCGAGGTGCGTATGTTCCAGGCTTCGATCAACGAACCCTGATCCCTGTGGGACATGAACCGACGCCCGAGCCTGGCACCCTCACGGCTGGGCGCGACCTCGAGTCCTCTTCCTGCGTAGATACCTATAGATCATCATCGAGAACGGCAGACCATCTCGGTGGGTGGAGACAACGTCATGAGAAAAATGATTCCCCTTCTTTTCTTGAGTTCACTCCTGCTCGGAGCCTGTACTTTCACGCTGAGCTACGATGAAGGGTCCGGCACGCTGAAAAAGGAAGTGCGATCTATCGAATCCGTCGAACGGGTCAGCTTTGAGGGCATCGGGAGCCTGATTATCACGCAAGGACCCACAACTACGCTCGAAATCGAGGCCGAGGACAATATCCTGCCGCGTATCGTCACCCGAGTTAGCGGCGATCAATTGGATATCGGTTTTGATACCGACCGGTGGGAGAATATCATCCGGCCTACGAAATCCATAACCTACTATCTGCAGGTCGAAAATTTGCATGACGTCAGCCTCTCAGGATTGGGAAACATCAAGATCGAGAATCTCACGGGTGAGCGCTTGAACATTCGATTGAGCGGAGCGGGGTCGATTAACGCCTCCGGCGCCATTGCCAGCCAGGATATCAACGTCAGTGGTGCGGGTTCCTATGATGGTGGAGACCTGGAGAGCGAGCGGGTTACGGTCAACCTGAGCGGTGCCGGAAACGCCGTTGTCTGGGTGCACGAGACCCTCAACGTGAGTATCAGCGGCCTGGGCAATGTCCGCTACTATGGGAGCCCTGCGATTTCGGAGTCGATCACCGGGCTGGGAAATATCCAGGCGCTGGGCGAACGCTGATCATCATCCTTGAGTGAACGCTCTGCCTGTCATGAGGTGTCCCACGAAAGCTCCATGGGACACATCGTTTCTGGATGAATTTCGGTCGAGAGCTAAAGGACTTCCTGCCGAATAACTTCAGCCTGCTGAATCAGTTCCGGAAGAACCCCCGCCGGAATGGGGGCCTGGCCATGGCCCGGATAGATCCATTCCGCCCGGGCTGCCTGCAACCGGCGCAGGCTTTCGGGGAGCACAGCCCAATCCTGCGCGAGAAAGCGCTGCGGATGAGGTCGGCGCGTACGAATCGCTTCTCCGATTAAATCGCCAACGAAGAGATGGCCGCCGTTAAATAGGAAGCTGCAGGATCCGGCCGTATGTCCCGGCGTATGCAGCACTCGGGCCGGAACGCCCAGATGGTGCAGGACCATTCCATCTTCAAGGAGCAGATCCGGATTGCAGGGTGTGGGTCGGAAGAACCGGTCCAGCCATTGTACGGCCGCGATCATCAATTTCCCGATCCTGCGTCCAGTTCCCAGGATGGATTTGCCCTGGCTCAACGCTTTAGCGTCTGCCGGGTGAATCGCGACCGGTGCGCCCGTGGCAGCCCGCACTGCCGCTGCCGCTCCATAATGGTCGAGATGGGCGTGGGTCAGCATGATGACCCTTAAATCGACATCCCGGCTTCGAATCCGGCGCAGGATGCGTTTGCGATCCCATCCAATGCCGGCATCAATCAGCGCCAGGCCCGTATCCCATTCGACGAGATACGCGTTGGACATGGTCAGTTTCAGCGGTTGGATTTGCATGTTCGCCCTTGATTGCAGTATACGATACATCAGCCGCTGGGCGTCGCTGTGGCTGGCAGCAGCGGCAGGTCTCCTTCCCCGATCGCATTTACGGCACCTGCGAAAATCCACATCCCGGCCCACGGACGGAATCGGGCTTCATCCTGATCGCGTCCGATTCGAAGCCAGAGTGTTCCCTGTGGATCAAACGTGCGTGCATCGAAGTACACCCAATCGCCATTGTTGAGCTCCCCGCGGGAGGGCGACAGGCTGGTGGGAGATTGGCGGATGTGAACCCGGGCCACGATCACTTCCATCCGGACCCCATCGGGAAATGGTGTAGGAACGGGGGAGTGGATGCTCGTGGGCACGTGTGTAGGGGTGAGCGTTGACGAAGGCGGGGGAGAGGGTGACGGAGTATTGCTTACCTGTGTAGCGGGCGTGCCGGTGGCGGTCGGTGTCACGGTCGCCTGGAGAGGCCGGGATTCGATTTGAAGCAGCGGGGAAAGCCAGCTGCCCAGCATGAGGCTCAAGGATACAGCCAGAATCAGGCCTCCAAGCAATTTCCTCTGTAGCGCGTCCTGCCATTCCGGGGAAACCTGTATTGCCTTCTCGGAGGCCTTCGTCACTGGCCAACGCAGGAGGATGAGATAACTCCCCACGAAAATGAATACGAGCAGCAGCAGATAGGCCAGCGCTGCCCTCCATGGTGAGACTTCCTCCTGGAATGCTTCCAGGATGGCGATGATGGAGCGCAAGGTGCCAAACAGGGAGAAAGCGGCAAGCATCACTCGCATCGGATCGTTGAGGAATTCATTCATCCGGGGAAACCCTCCCGTGATCGTGGGTCACAGAGCCGAGAATCAAAATCCCCTTCTGGACCAGGGCAAGGTTTTCTTGTCATGCCGCCCAGCGAGGTCTTCAGCGGCAAGGATGCGATGGGAGAATGATGGTGGCCAATGGCTGCTGGCAGGTACGGTCGTCCGGCTTGGGTGGGTGCCAGTCTCCCCATGGGGCTCGGACTATTGGACAACCACCTGGAGTGACTCGACCAGCTGGACGGGCGGGCGATCATTGAGCCAGCAGAGCCATATTCCCTCCGACCGGCTGCAGGGATACCAGGGCTTTGCCCGATCGCCGAGTTGAACTGCAAGAGAAAAAGGTTGTGCTCCAGAAGGAGCAAGCTCGAGCTTCACCGCTACGAGTACTTCGGGATTGAGCGGGTCGAGCAGGTAATCGGCATGGAGCAGCACGGGCTGCTGCTTCCGCGCTACCGCAGAACTTCCGACTGCAGGTCGAATTGCTGCAGAGAGCAGCCCGAATAGGAGCAGTGCATAGAGCAAAACAGCAGTGCGGCTGCGGTAGCGTTCCATTTCACACATCCCCAAGCGTAAATCGATCCACCACGAAGGCAGCAGGCCTACATCAGGCGACCCACTTCACCCCTCGCGGGCTGCTCTCGCAGCCCAACCGGTAAGTCGGTTCGGGAAATGGAGCCGGGTCCGGTGCCTCGGCCAGCTCAACGAGCGTCAGAGCGGCGCGAAGGTATTCGTCATAGTTGTCTGCTTTGAGCAGGCTGAGTTCGGTGATCAATTCCGGGCTGAAATCGAAATCCTGAAGCAGATCGCTCCATTGTCCCTGCTGCAGGGCATCAAGCACGCGGGCATCGATCGTCGATAGCCCAAGCAGCCGATTAAGTGATTTCATGGACATTGCGATATCCCCTGGGAAGCAGTCAATTTTGAAAAATCGGCAGACAGCTTTCCCCCTACTGCTGTCTGCCTGGTACCTGCTCAATTTGCAGGATGAGGAAACTGGGGTTCTAGCCGCCGTCCCCACCGGGTCCACTAAATGGTTTTCTGGTAATCATGGCTCTCTCCTGATGGCTGATGGATGAATTGAATCCATCGTAAAAAATCCAGCCTCAGGAAATCCTCAAGACCGGGAGCTGCGATTCGGAACAAGGAGAATGCGTGAGAGGAGCCTGGACGATAGGTTGCGTGGGAAGGATCAGGGAGGATTTTGATCAGGAGATCAAGCGTTGGTACAGACTCTGCGCTTCTGGTGGGGGATCGAGCCCTAACTCACTGGCGAGAAGCTGGGTATAGTG
>JBJYWH010000265.1:0-7105 GCA_046259355.1 Anaerolineales bacterium | reverse complement strand
CAACCTTTCGGGGGCGCTGCGAGCGCTGCGGCCCGTGCTGGAAGCGCGATTGGCGCAATCACGGTTCGAAGGATGGCAGGGCGCCCTCACCCTGGATGACGGCCTTGAGAAGATCAACATCGAAATGGATCGCGGCCGGATCGACATTCAGCGGGTTTCCACAGAGCAGAACCTGCTGCAGGCTGGCCCGGCGATCGGAAGCTTGCTGCTGGGTTCGGATGCGCCGGCTGAGATCCTGCGCCAGTCCGGCGCGTATTGCTTGGGATCTGCTGCGTCGCTGGCGGAGGTGCTGTTTCCACCCCTGCACCCTGTCATGAGCCACTGGGATGAATTCTGACCCGCGAACATCCTTGTGCGCATGGATCACGTGGGCGCAAGCATGAGAGCCCCGATTCCTTCCGGGAACATATTGCATGAAACCTTCGTCATTAATGGGAAATTGGCGCGAGAATCGCGTCGAGAAACTGAACTGCCCGGAGGTGGGCCATGAAGAAAATTCAATTCGTCACCGCGGTGGTACTGTTGGGCATGCTGCTGGGCGGATGTGGGGGTGGGAGCCAGCTTATGGAAGTCAGCTGTGATACCTTCTACAGCCAGGCGTCGCAGAGCGGGACCATCGAAGCAAAGGTCGGGGAAACATTCGAACTCATGCTCTGTTCCAACCCCACGACCGGATATCAATGGGAAGATCCGGCTGTGATCAGCAACCCCGCTGTCCTTGAACAGGTGAGTACTGCGTTTGTCGAACCGACCGTCAATGCCGACTCTCAACTTGTCGGTGCGCCTGGAATTCAAAGCTGGAGTTTCAAGGCGCTGTCAGCCGGAACCGCACAGGTCTTGTTTACGTACAGTCAGCCCTGGGAGGGTGGGGACAAGGGGGCCTGGTCCTACACCCTGAACGTTACGGTCCGATAAGGATCCCAGAGGCTGTTCAAGCCGCCGGATTATCCCTCAGGCCTCGATTTCCACACGGTAATCGAGGCCTTCCCATTTCTTTGATTGCTCCCAGAAGAGTGTGAATGTCACGACCGATCCGCCGGGGAGTTCGTGCAGATCCAAATCGAGGTGGTGGATTCCGAGTCCGGTGTCCTTCGTCGGGTCATCGTGTACCGTCTGCCACTCATCATCCGTCCAATGGACCGTGGCCGGCATCAGCGTCTCAATTCGCAGGTTCTTGCCCTGTGGCATGGAGCGGCGCTTCTGGTTGAAGCGCCAGAGCGCATACGATGCCGGGTTTTCCTGCTTCTGATACCGCTCGACCGTCTGCGGTGGCATATCGAAGACCCGCTCTTCACAGATGGATCGGACAAGCTTCACGTATTCCGCGTGCGCCCACACCAGCGGCATGGCGGATCCAGACGGATGTCCGAAGGACAGCTCACGATCGGCGATGTCAGCCTTGTCCCAGATCTGCTCGGGGAGCAGATGTCCGTCGTTGGCGAAGGCTTCCATGGCATGCAGCAGTTTGAAGGCAGCCCGGCGGTTCCCGGCCGAGAGCTCATAATGGGCGCGTTCGCCGGTCAGCAGCGGCCACAGACGACCGGTGCCGGTGCCGTCGAAAGGCGCCCCGTCCTGGTGTTCCCCATAACCATCGTCGTTATACCGGTACCAGGCTGTCCCGCGAGGCGTATCCACTTTCAGCAGGGCATCGATAGCCTTGACGGTGTTGAGAATTCGCGGATCCCGAGCGGAGCGCAGGCCGAAGCGAACCAGGGCCAGGGCGTCCGGGCTGATGAGATAGTCCGCGGGTTCCTGGCTCTCACCGGGGGGCCTGTTCTTGATGGGGACGAATCCTTTCCGGACCGAAGCGCCTTCCGCCACCTCGGGAGGCGCAATGCGGACGTAGTAGCCCTCAATGTCGAGTTCTTTCGCCAGCGGTGTTTCTTTAACATAGCACCAGCGGTCCACTCCCTCGTTCCAGGCATCGGCGGTTTCCCGCAGGTAACTCGCCACGCCGGGCTTATCAAGCGAAGCGGCGATATCCGCCGCCGCGAGCAGGGCCGCGATTTCGACGGCGAGTGTGAAGGGTGAGTAGCCGGCGTCCTCTTCCCAGCGATCCTGCTGGGTTACGGGTCCATTTCGCAGCACATAGCTGGCAGCCTGGCGAAGCGAAGTCCAATAGCGTTTCAGTTCGGCCGGGGGCAGTTCACCCTCGCGGCAGATCAGATCGATGAGCAGGATCGTGAAGGCCGTCTCATCCATCTGGACGCCGCCCCAGTACGGACGGCCATCGAGCCACATATTCTGCGGCCAGTGCCCATCGGCTTCCTGGGTCACCTGCAGGTAATCCAGCACACGGCGGGCGTCTGTCAGCGCGCCGCCGGCCAGCAGCCCGCCGGCTGCTTCGGCCAGGTCGCGCGGCCATACCAGGTGATAGCCGCCGAGATCCTCATCACCCTTCGAAAACCCCCAGGGGATGGACAGGCTGGCAATCAAGCCTCCCGGAAAGCGTTTCGCCTCGTGGGTGCGGAGCACGGCAAGGCTGGTGCGGTACAGTTCCCGGTCGACCCCGCGCGGGGCAGGGCGAAGCGTTGCGTGCCAGTTCTGCCACTGGTTGACATATTGTTTGCGGATTGGATCGAAACCTGTCTGCAGGCTGGCACGCGCCCGCTGGCCGGCCTCGGCCCAGTTCAAGCCGAATCCGAGGGCGAGCGTGAATTCACCGCCACAAGCCTCGAGATCGATCCGGCCGGTCAGCGCCACATTGCCCTCGACCGCCCGAGCGTAGTGCCAGCGCATCGTCTTATGCCGTGAAACGTCCTGCCAGCCATCGGAGGTGCCCACATAGCCGACCGAACGGCCGAGCCAGGGGGCTGAGCATCCCAGCGCGAGCGCATAATCCGCACGCTCAGCCATGAGCATCTCGACCCCCTTGTAATCCCCAACCCAGGCCGTATTGCCGCCGCCCTGGTTCCCCAGGTGGGGAGCGAGAAGCACGTAGAGTTCGTAATCACCAAGTTCGCCCTTCAGGGGGATGAACCGCGTGTGCTGCAGCACGGTATCCCGCATCGGATCGCTGAGAATGGTCTTTTCGATCCGGTAGCGTCCTTCTTCGTCGGTGTTGGTGAGCTGAAACGCCGGGACGCCCGAGGCGAGCATCTCGACGGCATGCCGGGTTGCGCGCTTCTCTTCCGAAAACATGCTGTGCCCGTCGCTGACGAGCAGCCCCAGATCGCGTGTGCAGGCCTGGTCGAGTCGCGGATAGTAGATTTCATCCAGAATCCCGTGGCTGATGGTGAACCAGACTCGACTGGAAGGGCTCAACGCCGTTCCGACGCCCTGTTTTGCACTCGAGGTCCAGCGCGGTTCGATACCCGGCCCGCCGGGCGCATCCTGCGCATCCATGTTCTATCCTGCCTCCTGCTTTGGTGGTGACCCTGCACCCAGCGCGCGCGGATGCCGCCCGGCGCGCCAGTGGGCTTCAATCTCTTCCAGGCTGCGGCCTTTCGTCTCCGGCACAAGTGCATAGGAGAAGATCAGCGCCGCGATTCCGATCAGCGCGTACAGCCAGAATGTCCAGGATCGTCCGACCGCATTGACCAGACTCAAGAAGGTGATCGAGACCAGCAGATTGAAAGCCCAGTTCATCACCGTGGCGAAGCTCATGGCCAGGCCGCGCACCCGCAGCGGATAGATTTCCGAAATCAGCAGCCAGAAGACGGGACCCAGTCCAATCGCGAAGGAGCCGACGTAGAACATCAGGCTGACCACCGCGATCCATCCCAACCATGCGGAGTTGGTGCTGAGGAATGCGACGCCGAGTGTCGTCAGGCTGATGGTCATTCCCGCCATCCCTATCAGCAGCAGCGGGCGCCGACCAACCCGGTCCAGCAGCTGCATGGCCAGCACCGTCAGGGCCACGTTGACAACACCCACCCCGGCCGTTGCCAGGATCGCGGAAGCGGCGTTCTTAAATCCGGCGAATTGAAAAATGGTCGGTGCGTAATAAATCACGGTGTTGATGCCGGTGATCTGCTGGAAGATGGCCAGCCCGACCCCGACGATCAGCGCCGGCCGGATTCCAGGTTTGACCAGCTCTGACCAGTCGCTCGTCTGGTGCTGAAGGCTGGTCTGGATCGATTGCAGTTCTGCGTGGACGTCGTCGTTAGCGCGAATGCGCTGCAAAACGGAGGTCGCCTGCGAATCCTGATCGTGGCTTAGCAGCCAGCGCGGGCTGGGGGGCATAAAGAACATTCCAATGCCGAGGATTGCAGCCGGAATGGCGGCCAACCCCAGCATCCAGCGCCAGGCTTCGCCACCGCTCAATGCATAATCGACTAGGTAGGAGATCACGATGCCGCTGGTGAGCGCGATCTGATTAAGGGAAACAAGCCGACCGCGAGCCTGCTCGGGTGCGATTTCGGAGATGTACAGCGGCGCGGTAAAGGAGGCCGCGCCGATCGCGGCACCGACCATTATGCGGCCGGCAATCAACCATGCAACCGAGGGGACGAGCGCCGTTCCAATCGCTCCGCCGGCAAACAGCGTGGCGGCCAGAATCAGCATACGACGCCGACCGAAGCGATCCGCGAGCGCACCACCACCGGCCGCACCGACGATCGCGCCGATCAGCACGGCGCTGATGACGAATTCTTCCACGCTGGAACTGAGATTGAATTCCTTCTGGATGAAGAGAATTGCGCCAGAAATGACCCCCGTATCGTATCCGAAAAGCAGCCCGCCCAGAGCCGAGATTGCGGCCGCGACGATGACAAAATGCAGGTTGCGGACGGATGACTTTCCATGGTTCGTGCGGCGGCCGGAATCTGAATTCAAGGTTGTTGTACGGCTCATTTCGACCACTCAATCACCGTTTTTATGGAATCGGTTTCATGCGATGCGAAGGCTTTCTCGTAATCGCTCCAGGCATGGCTCGCTGTGATCAGTTGCTGCACGGCACCCGGCCAGCGCGCCTGGGCATGCGCCAGATCATCGACCGCCATTTGAAAATGATCGCGGCTGGCGTTGACGCTGCCGAGCATGAGCTGATTGTCCAGTACAAGCTGGCGGATCAGCTGGGCTCCGGCGATTTCAAGCGGACGATCCCCGCCCGGTATGCCGGTCAGCACGTAGATTCCATTCGGACCCAATGCATCAAGCAGGTTGAACTCGAGCTTCGCAACGCCGGTTGCTTCGAAGATGAGATCCATCTCACCGACCTTCGAATCCACCCGGTCAGGTGCGACCTGCCTGCCGTCGATATAGGACCCACCGATCGCTTCCAGCCAACGTGGCCTGCTGCTGTCCGGGTCGACGATATCGAGGCCGAAGACCCGGGCTCCGCGCAGGCGCAGCGCCAACGCGGCCAGCAGCCCGACAGCCCCGATCCCGGCCACCAGGCAGGGACGATCATAGAGCCAGTCCGGGTGTGCGGGGGCGTCCGGCAGGCGGGCGTTCTGAATGTGGATCGATTCGTCGATGGCTTTTTCGGTAATTGTCAGCGGCTCGGTGAGCACGGCTACCGTTCCTAACTCCGATGGTACCCGGACTACATACGGTTCCCGGTCGACGACAAATTCAGCCTGATAGCCATCCAATCCTTTGATCCCACGTTCAAAATAATCACCCGTCCGGCACATGTCCGGCCGGTTCATCGTGCACGGCAGGCACCGGCCACATCCGCGGCGCACGGTGAATACAGCCAGGTCGCCCGGGTTAACACGCGTGACTTGGTCGCCCACTTCGACCACGCGCCCCAGCATTTCATGGCCGATGATCAGTTCATTCTTCGAGTCCGGAGCCTGCGCACGACCGCCGGATACTTCCTCGCGGTCGGTCCCGCAAATCCCTACTTGCAGGACCTGCAGCTTGACCTGGTCCGGTTCTGTAACGTCGGGCTCCGGCCTTTGGATTGCATGGATCGATCCCTGGCCGGGTACGATCGCCAGTGCATTCATGGGTGAATTGCCTCCCGGGCTGCTTGTTCCGACTTCAGGTTTCATTCTATCTGCCGGCATCCCGGGATGTCTTTAACGCAGCTTAGTCCGCAGCTTAAGGACAGCTAACCCATGGCACCCGGGAGACAAGCCCGACGGATTCGGATTGACCGATGCCAGGGGGCGGGGATTCAGTCAGGGGAGGTTGGTGAATTCGGTCGTGCAGACTGGCTGGCGGCGTTCTCGGCCACCAAGCGGGCTGCGCTTTGGCCAGCCAGCCACCCGGTCGAGAAAGCAGCCTGCAGGTTGTAGCCGCCGGTATCGGCGTTGATGTCGAGCACCTCGCCGCAGAAGAACAGGCCCGGAAACAAGCGCGACCGCATCGTGCGGGGATCGACCTCGTCCGTCGCGACCCCGCCGGCGGTCACAATGGCCTGGGCGATCGGGCGGTGCCCGGTCACGGTCAGCCGGAAATCCTTCAGCCACAGCCGGAGGCACTTACGGTCGCTGGAAGTGATCTGGTGCGCCAGCTTGTCCGCCGGAATAGCGGTCTGGTCAATACAGATGGGGATCAGGCTGTGCGGCAACAGGCTGGTGAGCACCGTGCTGAAAATCCTTTTTCCATGTGCATTGAGCTCGCGCAGCAGTCTGGCATCGAGAATGTGGTGATCAAGCGCCGGTTTCAAGTCAATCGAAAGTTCAACGCGCGAACCGTTCCGCAGCGCATCGACCGCCTGCAGGCTCAGTGTGAGGACGATCGGACCCGAAACGCCGAACTGGGTGAAGATCATCTCGCCAAATTCCTGCGCCTGTTTTTGATCATCCACCAGCAGACTGAGGCTGACATTCCGCAGGCTGAGTCCTTCCAGCCGGGAGGCGACATCCCCGGCCGTGTCGAGCGGGATCAGCGCCGGCCGCAGCGGGGTGATCTTGTGGCCCAGCGCAGCGGCCATATGGTATCCATCACCGGTCGAGCCGGTTCCGGGATAGGACGCCCCGCCGGTCGCAAGGATGACCGTGTCAGCATGGAATTCCATCCTGCGTTCGTCGGTCCCAGAGACTCCTCGGCCCGAGCGCCGGCGTTTTCGAGCGCGTATGATCCAGCTTTGACCGGACGGTGTGATTTCATCGACTGATACGCCGGAGCGGATGGCCACCCCCTGGGTTTCAGCCCATCCGGTGAGCGCATCGACGACTTGCTGGGCGTCGCTGCTGAGGGGAAATACCCG
>JBJYWH010000264.1:0-8306 GCA_046259355.1 Anaerolineales bacterium | reverse complement strand
GAGGTGGAAGCGCATATCGTCACCGCCAGCACGACGGCGCTCCGCAATCTGGAGAAATGCATCGAAGCTGCAGGGATCGAGGTCGATGGGTGGGTGCTTGGATCGCTGGCCTCGGCGGGTGTGGTCCTGACCGAAACAGAGCAGGAGATGGGTGTGATGCTCTGTGATGTCGGGGGTGGTACGACCGATATCGCCATCTATATCGAGGGCGCCGTCTGGCATACCGCCGTCATCCCGGTCGGAGGCGAGCACCTCACCAACGACCTGGCACAGGTTCTGCATCTACCCCAGGAAACAGCCGAATCGCTGAAGCAGCGGCACGGCCACGCCCAACCGGATGTGCTCGATGCGAACCAGACCTTTGCGGTGCGGCCATTCGGAGAGGAACAGCCGCTGCAGGTCAAGCAAATCGATGTGGCGAAAGTGATTGAACCACGGGTGGAAGAGCTGTTCAGTCTGGTCCGGCAGGAAGTGAAGCGAAGTGGGTATGACGGATTGCTTCCAGCCGGCGTCGTCCTGACCGGAGGCACAAGCATGCTGCCGGGGATCCGTGAGGTCGCGAGCAATGTCCTGCAGCTCCCGGTGCGGACTGCCCAACCGGAAAACTTGCTCGGCCTGACAGACAGCCTGCGCTCGCCGGCCTATGCCGCGAGCCTGGGACTGCTCTATTGGGCTCAGCGCTTTGAAGAAGCGGATGAGATCGAAAGCTACAGCTATCACGGTTTCACCTTGCCCCGGCTGAGCCTTGAAAAAGCCGCCGAGTTCTTCAAGCGCCTGCTACCTGGATGACAAGTCACGCCACAAAATCGGTCGAGTGAGCGTGCGAGACGAAGGAAAAGAGGAAAAGAGGAGGAAGAAATGAACCCGGGACCACAGATGGAATCATTCGCGAGGATTAAAGTCGTCGGGGTCGGCGGTGGTGGCAGCAATGCCGTCAACCGCATGATCGAAGAGGGCCTGGCGGGCATTGAGTTCGTCGCCGTCAACACCGATGCCCAGGCGCTGCTTCTTTCCAACGCACCGACCCGGGTGCGCATCGGCGATAAGCTGACGCGCGGCCTGGGTGCCGGTGGAAACCCGGAGACGGGGCAGAAAGCGGCGGAAGAATCGGCCGAGGAATTGTATGAAGTACTCAAGGGCAGCGACATGGTCTTTATCGCGGCCGGGATCGGTGGCGGCACCGGGACGGGTGCGGCGCCGATTGTGGCGCAGATTGCGAAGGAGATCGGTGCGCTGACCATCGGTGTGGTCACCCGCCCCTTTACTTTTGAAGGAGCGAAGCGAGCTCAGTCGGCCGAGTCCGGTATTACCAAGCTGAAGGAACAGGCTGATACGCTGATCGTCATCCCGAACGATCGCCTGCTTCAAATCGCGGACAAGCGTGCCAGCCTGCATGATGCCTTCAAGCTCGCAGACGATGTCCTGCGTCAGGGAATCCAGGGCATCAGCGAATTGATCACCGTCCCCGGCCTGATCAATCTTGACTTTGCCGATGTCCGTACGATCATGTCGGAAGGTGGAGCGGCCCTGATGGCCGTCGGACGGGCTTCCGGTGAGGAACGGGCGCGTGAAGCCGCTGAACAGGCGATCTCGAGTCAGCTGCTCGATATCACCATCGACGGCGCGCGCGGCATACTCTTCAACGTGACCGGCGGACATGACCTGAGCCTGTTTGAGGTCAACCAGGCCGCCGCGATCATCAAGGAAACCGCGCATCCAGATGTCAACCTGATCTTCGGCGCAGTGATCGACCCGACGCTGGGCGATGAACTGCGCGTGACGGTTATCGCGACCGGGTTTGAGCGTTCGGGCAGCGTTCGCCAATCGATGCGCCGCGCCCGCAGTCGCACCGAAGCACGGGCCAAGGATGGGCAAGCCGGAGCGGCTGCAGTGGATGAATTTCAGCCGCAGGTCTTCGATATGAACGATCTCGACATCCCGGCCTTTTTACGACGCCGATAAGGTGGGTGGGGTCTCTGCTTGGCCAGCTGACCCCCACTCCCTGATGGGCCCCAGCAGACCGTTTGCCGCCCGGTCTTGTCTGTGGGCAACCGCATGCAGACCGACGCCGGTCCTCCTCTCGGCGCCGGTCTGCTGCGCGCCCGCGCAGGGTACCAAAGTACCAGAATCTTTAAGGTAAATCACGCCCCCTCAGCCTTGTTTGCGTGTTTATCTCTATGCTAGAATGAGCCCCCTTGTCCAAGAAATTCGGCCTGGAGCCGCACCGGGCCCAGATCTGGCGTGGAACAAGTGAGCTAGTCGAAAGGCCGGGATGCGCTGTCCATACTGCGAGGGTGAGGATACGCGGGTGATCGATACATCCCATGACGCGCGCGGCGGCGTCCGGCGGCGGCGCGAATGCCTGGGCTGTGAGCAGCGTTTCAGCACCTACGAACGGTCGATCCTTACGGCGCCCTTGATCATCAAGCAGGATGGAACACGTGAGGAGTTCGATCGCGAAAAACTCCTGCATGGCTTTCGCATCGCATGTGCCAAGCGGCCGGTCCCGGCAGCCGATATCGAGCGGCTGGCAGGTGAGATCGAGTCCCGCTTGCAGGGCATGGGCAAGGAAGAGATTTCATCACGCATCGTAGGGGATATGGCTATCGCCGGTTTGAAGGAATTGGATCATGTTGCATATATCCGCTACGCCATCGTCTACCTTGGCCTGGACGATCTTCAAGCTGTACGCGACGAAATTGATCGATTGCTAGAGAGTTAACCGCTGCCCGGATTTCGACCCCGGACATGCTGTCGTCCGTTTCATTGGTAGGTAGGTTTGGAGGGAGAGGGATGATAGAAACAGGCAGGCAGGACCTGGACGTCGAGGCTGCGCGTGCAATGCCAGAAACACCACCGCTGCCCAACGGCCTCCCGTCGGTCGACCTGACCGAGAACGCTCGGACGGTTCTGCAGAAACGATATCTTCGACGCGGCAGCGATGGTGACCCGATCGAGAGTGTCGAAGAGATGTTCTGGCGCGTGGCGTATCACGTCGCACTTCCTGAGAAGGAATGGTCGGCCGATGTCGAGCAAACCGCCCGCTCCTTCTACGGCCTGCTCACCAGCAAACGCTTCTTCCCGAATTCGCCAACCTTCACAGGGGCGGGCACACCGCTCGGACAGCTGGCGGCCTGCTTCGTCCTGCCGATCGCCGACGATATGGGCCGCGAATCGGCCGGCATCTTCCAGACCCTGCGCGATGCAGCCTTGATCCAGCAAACGGGCGGGGGGAATGGCTTTTCATTTTCCCGCCTGCGTCCAAATGGGGATCTGGTCTCCTCTTCCGCCGGCGCGGCGACCGGCCCGGTAGGATTCTTGCGCGTCTATGATCAGGCCTTCGGAGAGATCGCTCAGGGTGGAACCCGGCGCGGGGCCAATATGGCTGTGCTGCGAGTCGATCATCCTGATATCGAGCAGTTCATCACCTGCAAGACGGATGAAAATGCGATCACCAATTTCAACATCTCAGTCGGCATTACCGACGATTTCATGCAGGCAGTTCAAAACGATGATTGGTGGGAGCTGCGCTTTCCGGAGGTCAACACGCCCGAGTACCGGCGCCTGAAGGATCATTCCCACGACGAGTTGGAAGCAAACGTGCCGCTCAAGGTCTTCAAGCGCGTGCGGGCGCGCGCCCTGTTTGACCAGATCGTCCGCCAGGCCCATCACAACGGCGAACCTGGCGTCTTGTTCCTGGATGCCGCCAATCGAAGCAATCCCGTCCCGCACTTATATGAGCTGGAAGCGACCAATCCCTGCGGCGAGCAATGGCTCGGGCCCTATGAAAACTGCTGCCTGGGCTCGATCAACCTGTCGGAGCACCGGGGACCTGATCACAGCGTGAACTGGGAGGCTCTGCGTGAAAGCGTGGAGCTGGCGACCCGTTTTCTCGACAACGTGGTCACCGCGAACGCGTACGTGCCGGCCGTTCCGCAGCTCAAGGAAGCAGCTTTCCGTGCCCGGCGAATCGGGCTGGGAATCATGGGCCTGGGTGATTTGATGTTTCACACCGGCATCCGGTATGGATCGAACGAGGCGCAGGAATTCGCGGCCCAGGTGATGGAGTTCATCCGCTACCACTGCATGCTGACCAGCATCGACCTGGCAAAGCAGCGTGGGCCGTTTTCGGCTATCAGCGGCAGCATTTATGATCCAGACGATCTGCAGTGGGAACCCCCGACACCGATCGCTCCGTATGAACACGACTACCAGCGCCCGCCGGTCAAATGGGCGAACATCGTAGCCGGAATTCGAGAGCATGGCATCCGAAATGCTGCCCAAACCACGATCGCACCGACGGGCACGATCGCAACCGTGGCGGGGTGCGAAGCCTATGGCTGTGAACCAGTTTTTGCGCTGGCATACTACCGGCATGTGGATGATTCGGGGAAGGATTTGCGCTTGACCTATACCAGCCCGATGTTCGAGTCAGCGCTGATTGAGGCTGGCATTGACGAGCTCACGCGTGAGATGATCATCGAGGCGGTGATGAAGCACGGCACTTGCCAGGATATCGAGGCTGTGCCGGAAGGAATCCGCGAGGTATTCGTCGTCTCTCAGGATATCAGCGCCGAAGAACATGTGCGAATGCAGGCCGCTCTGCAGGCCTTTGTCGACAACAGCCTGAGCAAAACGTGTAATTTCCCGGCCGATGCCGTGGAGGAAGATGTGGCTCAGGCGTATTTGCAAGCCTGGGAGCTGGGATGCAAGGGTTTGACAGTCTACGTTACCGGTTCGCGCCAGAAGGTCGTGCTCGAGACTTATGAAACGGCCGAGGCGAAGGAGCTCGTTCCCGATGCCCCGCGCCAGATCCACCTCTGGCTGGAAGGGAAGAAACCCCGTCCGCAGCGGTTGAATGGCTGCACGTATCAAATTACCACCCCGCTGGGCAAAGCCTTCGTCACGGTCAATGAGAATGGCAGTGGATCGAACCAACCCTTTGAGGTCTTTATTACGTCTGCCAAGGCGGGATCGGAGACAGCCGCCGTTTCCGAGGCGATCGGCCGGCTGATCTCCTACCTGCTGCGGATTGCATCTCCCGTTCCACCACGTGATCGGATGGGGGAGGTTGTCCGGCAGCTGGCGGGTATTGGCGGTGGCCGCCCGACTGGATTTGGCCCGAACCGGGTTCTCTCGCTGCCGGATGGCCTGGCACGTGCGCTGGCGGCCTATCTGGAGGAGACACCGGAGGTCATCCCGCTTGAGCTGCCGCGCGAGCTGGAGACGGAGGAACAGATCAGCATGCGCATCGGCGACCTGTGCCCGGAATGCGGTGCCGCCAGCGTCGTGAAAGAGGAGGGTTGCAGCAAGTGCTACAGCTGCGGCTTCAGCGAGTGCTGAACACGCCGCGCGGTTGATCGACGGTTCGCAAGGAAGGCACAGGGTCCGAAACGGGCTGACAGGCCCACCTCGGACCCTGTTCTTGTACTATCATACGGATGCCTTTGGATTCACCTGAACGATTGGCCGTCTTGACCGATTGAAGACACAGGAGGTTTCAATGGATGAGGAAACCAGGAAAAACGTGCTGCGAATGATCCCCTACGGGCTCTACGTGTTGACGGCAAAGGACACGCATGGTCGATTTGCGGCTGCCTCCATGAACTGGGTCACCCAGGCATCTTTCCATCCGCCACAGGTTGTTGCGTGCGTAAAGAAGGAATCGCACACCTTCCAGGTGGTCAATGACGTAGGCAAGTTTGCACTCAATGTTCTCGGAAAGTCGCAGTCCGGAATGGCGTTTGCATTCTTCAAGCACGTGGAAGAAGCGGACGGCAAACTCGGAGAGGTTCCCTATCACCTGGAGGAAGATGTGCCGGTTCTCAGCCCGGCTCCAGCCTTCATGATTTGCGAGGTGAGAGAATCCATGGGCGAGGGCGATCACCGGGTGCTGCTGTGCGAGGTAGTGAGTGTTGGCTTGAGAGCCCCATTGGAGGGCCGGCCGGACGAAGCAACGCTCTGGCTGCGTGATCTGGAGGGAAATTTGTTCTACGGTGGATGATTCCCACTTCGAGGGGGGAGGACATCACCATGGAGCGACTGACAGCGGCGCAGATGGAGATGACTGCGGTTGCAGGGGACGATGATACCGTACCATACCCATCCTCACGGTCGAAAGGGCTCGAATCGCGAGGGTGACCACGAACTCATCTTTCAATTGATCGCTTCGAATCCGAATCGGTCAGAGGTTCGAAAGATTCTGCTCGACCGCTGCCTGCAGCCTTTGCTGCAGTTTGGTCAGGCTGTCATCGACCTGTCCGGCGGCGAATGGAGTGATGACGCGCTCCAGTTGGGCGCGCTCGATGCGATTCGAGACGCTATCGACCAATTCTCCACGCTTGAAAATCAAGATAATCTCACCGCATGGATCCTGGGCTTCGGTCGCAGGCATTTTCGGCGGATGCCCCCTCGTGCGCAATGGATGACTCTTGGCTGGAAGCTCAACTCCCTGATAGATCGTGATCGAGGGATCAGATCGAACCCGGGTGATACTGCTCTTCATCCTGTGGAGATCGGTTTACGGCGGCTTTCGCCTGCTGAAAGGGAACTCATTCTTCTTCGTCATTTGATGGGCTTGGATCTTCGACAGCTCGCCGGGCTGGCTGGGCAGGATGAAGCCCGTCTGTTTCGACGGCTCGAAGCCGCCCGCAGGAAGTTATTTGGCTTGCCGGTGAATGAGTTTCGTGATCCTTCCGAACATGACCAATTCCACCGGAAGCAACTCCAACAATTGAAGCAGGAAGTGGACCGGAGTCCAGCGCGAATCGAGCTCGCAAGAACCGGGTGTTTGGAATGTGAGCAGGCGCTCTCCCATTGGCTTGATGCCTGCCGGGGTCTTGAGGAGCAGATGCGAAGCCGCTGGTGTGAGCCTGAATTGGGGGAGGGCGCCGTTAGCAGGCTCCTGGAATCCTTGCGAGGCCATCGTGCCGGTGGCACGAGAAGCGGGTTTCGACTGCCCTGGGCGGAGCTTACGGTCGTCGCCGGAATTCTGGTGGCATTGGTCGTCATTCTGAGCCAAACGGGAGTCCCGGACCAGGCGGTTAGCTTGCCGCTTTTTCAACCCACCGCGATACCTGGCCCTGAGCCGGTGCAGGCCAGCGGCGGGGTGTTCATAGACCTAAGCCAGACCGATGACGATTCCGGCATGGGTTTTCCGTCTTACCCTGTCAGCCCGCAGCTCTCGGATGATGGCCGTTGGCTGACCTTCTATTACACCGGAGATGAGCAGCAAACAGGCGACCGCAACGGCCTGCCCGATCTTTTCCGATTCGATCTTGACGCGGACGAAATCGAATGGGTTCAATCCCCGGCGCGAGTGGGCAGCCATGCGTTCACTTTCGGCCAGTCCGCTGATGGAAGTGTTCTGGTCTTTTCCGCGAATCTCAGCTCTGTCTTTGGATTTGTCGATTATGGAAGCTGCGGCGATGGACCTTGTTCCGGTATCGCCCTTCATGATGGCAATACGCGCACCGACAAATGGTTGTTCATCCCGGTGGATGCACGTCAGCCCGAGGCCAGCAGCAGGTACCCGTACCTTACGGCGGACGGTCGCTTCCTGGCTTTTTCCTCAAATTCCCCCGCTCTTGCCGAGCAGGTTGGAATGGAATGTGAGTTCGCGGCGGGAGATGGCTGGGCGACCTACCTGTTCGATCGGGAGACACGGGAACTCGAGGCGCTTCCATTCTGCCCGGGTGGAGTTGCTGATTCTTTATTGAAGGTCGAGGTTTCATTCGATGGGCGCTATCTTCTGGCAGAACGCGCCACCAACGCTCAGGGAACGGGAACATCGGGCTTGGGACCCCATTTCGTCCTATACGACCGAGTAACTGGCGAGTATCTTGCGCTCCCATCGAACGGATCGGAGGATCAAGCTGAAGCGCGTATCTTGGAGGCGCATTTCGCCCGTGGCACGAATCAGGTCATTTTCTCATCGCCGACGGGCGGTTTATCCGAAGGGGATCTGAATTCCTTTGTAGATCTATTCGTCTGGGATCTTGAGAATCGCATGCTCGAACTCATCAGCGTTGCTGAGGGCGGGTTGGCTGGAAACGGCCACAGCGGTGCACGATTTGCTCTCGGCAGTCCTGGACTGAGCCGGGAATTTGCCATCTCGGCAGACGGGCGATTGGTGGCCTTTGTTTCGTTGGCAACCGATCTCGTCCCTGGAACACATGCTGACTGTGGGGAGTTTTTCCGCCGTCCCTGTGGGAATATCTATCTACGGGACCGCTCGATAGGCACCACGCGACTTCTGGTCGAGGAACCGCTGCAGGAGGCTTACTTCACCGACCTATCGATCGATT
>JBJYWH010000263.1:0-5594 GCA_046259355.1 Anaerolineales bacterium | reverse complement strand
TAACGGCAGCAGCCTGGTCGTGGGTCCTACCGCGGGTCTGCGCCGGTCCGAAGCCTTCGATCTCGAAACCGCACAGGTTCAGCTTCCGGAGCTGGGAATTTCGTCCCCCTATTCGGAGAGCGAAAAGCCGGAGTTGATCCAGCTTCCGGATACGCTCCAGGCAACGCTGAAATCCACGTCAGCGCTCGGGCTTATCCTGAGCGACGGAGATGATCTGCTCGGTCTGCTCCTTCTCGAGGGCGAAGAGCTGTCTGAAAAACGACTATCGCTGCTGGCCGGAATCGGCCATCAGGTTTCACTCCGGCTTGAAAATACACGCCTGATCGAGGAAGCCGCGGCACGACGGTCACTGGAACGCGAACTCGCCATGGCCCGCTCGATCCAGGCCAGCTTCCTGCCTGAAGATGTCCCTCACATCGCAGGCTGGGAGCTGGGGGTGTCCTGGCAGGTGGCACGCGAGGTCGGAGGCGATTTTTATGATTTCATCCCACTTCCCCCACAGAAAGGCGAACCCCGGATCGGGCTGGTGATCGCGGATGTTGCAGATAAGGGCATTCCCGCTGCACTGTACATGGCGTTGAGCCGTACGCTCGTCCGCAGCGTGGCGACGGCCCTGATCGATCCGGGGGCCACCCTGCAGCGGGTTAATCAGCTCCTGATTTCCGATACCAGCGCCGATCTCTTCGTGAGCGTTTTCTATGGGGTATTCCTGCCGGAATCAGGACGCCTGTGGTATGCGAATGCCGGCCACAACCCCCCGATTCTCTTCCAGGCCGGCCAGCCCACACAGAAGCTGCAACACCATAACATGGTGCTGGGCGTTGACGTCACCGTCGAATATGAAAGCTTCGACCTGGACATCCAGGTCGGCCAGGGCCTGGTTCTTTACACGGATGGCGTGACCGAGGCTTTCGATCCGGATCAACGTCCTTTTGGAATTGCGCGTCTGGAACATACCATTCTCAGCCAGGCAGAACTTCCAGCGCAGCAATTGGCGGATACCATCGCCGAACGCGTGATCGAGTATCAGAGGCAGCAAGAACTGTCGGATGATATGACGCTGCTTACCTTGAAGCGATGTGTCTGAATGAGCAGGTACGAATCAGGAGTCATCCCATGGAAAACGTCTTCCAATCGGAACACCCACTGGTCAAGCATAAACTCACCCGGCTGCGGGACAGGACGACAGAACCCAAGAAATTCCGGGAGTTGATCCGTGAAATTGCGGCGCTGATCGCCTACGAGGCCACGCTGGACCTGGCGATCGATCAGCATAAGGTTGAAACACCACTAGAGATGACCGCCGGATTCAACCTGCGCGAGAAGATCGGGCTCGTGCCGATCCTGCGTGCCGGTTTGGGCATGGTGGAGGGGATCTGGGAACTCATGCCAACCGCCGAGGTCTGGCACATCGGACTCTACCGCGATGAAGCGACTTTGCAGCCTGTCGAGTACTACAACAAGCTTCCCGTCGAGCCCACCGTATCGGTGTGCCTCATCCTGGACCCCATGCTGGCAACCGGAGGCTCGGCGGTTGCCACGGTCGATATTCTCAAGCACTGGGGAGTCAGGAAAATCAAGTTCGTTGGATTGATTGCTGCCCCCCAGGGCATCGAGGCGCTGCACGCCAGACACCCCGATGTTCCGATTCATCTCGCCTCGGTCGACCGGACGTTGAACGAGCATGGCTTCATCCTGCCCGGTCTGGGCGATGCCGGCGACCGTCAGTTCGGAACAGCCTAGACCGGGATGGATCGTCGACCGGCAGGCAGCGTGAAGCTGCACCACCGGGATCGAATGGATTTATAAACCGGGGATTACGGACGTGGTTTCAGCCGCTGAAGCTGATCAACAAGCCACTGCGGCAGTTCATCCGGGTTTTGCAGTTCCTTATCAAGAATTTGGAGGGCTTCCTCGATCTTGCCGCTCCGAAGGTCAATCTCAGCCAACACCGCCAGCGCATAATGGTTGCCGGGATCCTGCTCCAGCACGCGGGAAATTTCCGCCCTGGCCTCCTCCAGCTTGTTTTGGAAGAGCTGCGCCCGCGCTTCGATCACAGGGAGCAGCGGCCAATCGGGCTTCGCCTTCACAAACTGATCGATCAACCGCCATGCATCCGGCTCTTCGGCGGCTCGAAAGAACGCCTCCGCAACCATATCCGAGGCCCCTTCCTTCCGCTGCAGGATGGTAGGGCTGGCCTGGTAGGCCCGCCAGAAGCTGGTGGCCGAGTCGGTATACCTCTGGTCGCGCAGGTACAGCTCCCCAGCCCGTATAAATTCCTCAGCAGCCAGGAGTGGGTGACCATCTTCTACCAGCAGGTTGGCGCGCTCGTAATGGCGGTCGGGGTTCTGGAGCAAAGCGGGCTCCAGCGTTGGAATATTGGATGACTCGCCGCTTGCAGCTGATGCCGTGGAATCCGCCGGCTGGAGGTTCTTCCGATTCGACCTGCTTGCACTCACCAGGAAAACCAGCAGGCAGAGCAACGTCATCCCGACGCCAGCCACGATCCATGGCCAGCGCTTGCGCTTCCCTGCCGTCTCGGGCGGCTGATCCACTGGCGCCTCGATTTGACCCGCACCGGCAGTCTCCGCCACCCGGGTCGGTGCCGCATCGGCTTTCCGCGTGGCCGAAATCGGATCCGCCTTTTCTCCGCCCACGCCCAGCACCGCCGCCCGGAAGGCCTCCACCAGCGATTTCACGTTCGGATAACGATGGGATCGGTCTTTCTCCAGGGCTTTCATCAAGACCGCTTCAACCCGCGCCGGAACATGAGGATTAATGGAGGAAGGCGGGGGAAGCGGCGTGTAGATGTGATCATGGATGATGGAGAAGGGTGTGTCGGCATTGAAGGGCACCCGCCCGACAACAATCTCGTACAGGACGACGCCCAGCGAATACACATCCGTGCCCTCATCAAGATTCCCGAGTCCCTTTGCTTGCTCAGGCGAGATGTACTGCGGGGTTCCCAGCATGACATCCTTGGAGAGGGTCGAGGCGCCCGCCTCGGCAATTCTCGCCAGGCCGAAATCGGCCAGGTAGATACCCCCATCCGGGCTGAGCAGGATATTGGATGGCTTGATGTCCCGGTGGAGAACACCCCTCTCATGCGCGTAGGAAAGCGCATCTCCAACCGCCTGGATGATCTCGATCGCTTCTTCCCTGGACAGCGGCCGCTCCGCCAGGCGTGCCTTTAAGGTCACGCCCTCGATGTACTTCATCACCAGATACGGCTGGCCCTGGTGTTCAGCAAAATCGTAGATGGGGACAATGTGTGGATGCTCGAGCCTGGCCACGACGCGCGCTTCGCGCTGGAAGCGTGTAAGAAAGTTCGGATCCTCTTTGAAGGCTGGATGCAGGACTTTGATCGCCACGAAACGATCGAGTGCGGGGTGGTAGGCCTTGAACACCGACGCCATGCCCCCCTGCCCGAGCTGTTCGATGACTCGGTATGGGCCTACGTTCTCACCAGGCGCGAAGCTCATATTCCTCCTTACGCACAGCGGACTCATTATAGACGACGGTCGATTCACGAACAATAAGCGCCCGTAAAATGTAAGTAAATTGTGAGTTCCAGGGGAAGGGCAAGCAAAAGCGGCCGCGTTCGAAAGCGAAACGCGGCCGCTTAATCGGGAAATGAGCCTCGATCTCAGTCGTCCTTGTCCTGCAGGGCTGCAACACCGGGAAGCGTCTTTCCCTCCAGAAACTCGAGCGAAGCGCCACCACCGGTGGAAACATGCGTCATAGCGTCGGTCAGGCCGGCCTGGCGAACCGCCGCTGCTGAATCGCCGCCTCCCACGATGGTCGTTCCCTTGCAGTCCGCTACGGCCTTTGCGATGGCGCGTGTGCCCACTGCAAAGGCTTCGAATTCGAACACCCCCATGGGTCCATTCCATACAACGAGCTTCGCATCACGTATGGCATTCGCGAAGGACTGGCTCGTTTGCGGGCCGATATCGAGTGCCTGCCAGCCCTCCGGCACGGCATCGACCGGGACGACCTTGTGAACCGCATCCGCTTCAAAGGCTTCGGCCGCGACCAGGTCTACGGGCAGCAGCAGCTTCCCCCCAGCCTTCGAAAGCAGCTCTCTGGCCTTCTCGAGCGAGTCCGTTTCAACCAGCGATGCAGCCATGTCATGACCCTGGGCGGCCAGGAAGGTGTTCGCCATTCCACCGCCGATCAGCAGCTTATCGGCAAGAGATAACAGCCGTTCAACGACCCCGATCTTATCGGAGATCTTCGCCCCGCCCAGGATGGCGACAAACGGGTGCTCGGGATCCGAGAGAGCATCCCCGAGGAACTTGAGTTCTTTCTCCATCAAGAAACCGCCGACTGCGGGGAGATACCGGGTCACCCCTTCAGTCGAGGCGTGGGCGCGGTGGGCAGAACCAAAGGCATCGTCGACATAGATTTCCGCCAGGCTCGCCAGCTGCTGAGCGAAATCGGGGTCATTCTTCTTCTCGCCCGCATGAAAGCGTGTATTCTCCAGGACGAGAACATCTCCATCCTTCAATTTCGCGGCAGCCTCACGGGCCTGCTCACCGATGCAGTCAGCGGCGAATGCAACCGGTTGATCGAGCAGCTCGGCCAATCGGTCAGCCGCGGGCTTCAGTGAAAGGGAGGCGTCATACTCGCCTTTTGGCCGCCCCAGGTGCGAACAGAGGATCAGGTGTGCACCGTGATCCATCAGGTATCGCAGTGTGGGAAGCGCAGCCTGAATGCGGGTATCGTCGCTGACTTTTCCATCTTTGAGGGGTACGTTGAAATCAACCCGCACCAGCACGCGCTTCCCGCGCACGTCGACATCGCGCACAGTCTTCTTGTTAAACATACGATTCACCTCCGGGTCCAAACAGCGACCCGTACCAACGTCTCGCTAGAGCGACTTGGCCATCATCGCGGCCAGGTCTGCAGTTCGCACCGAGTAGCCCCATTCGTTATCGTACCAGGCGACAACTTTCGCCATCTTTCCATCCATGACGAATGTGAACTGGGCGTCGACGATGCTCGACCGAGAATCGGCTTTGAAGTCCATGCTCACCAGGGGCACCTCCTCGAAGCCGAGGATGCCCTTCAAGGGGCCGGCAGCCGCCTTGCGGAATGCATCGTGCAGTTCTTCCGTGGTGGTTTCCTTCTCCAGCGTGACGACAAAGTCAACTACCGAGACGGTGGGCGTGGGCACACGCAGGGCATAGCCGTCAAACTTCCCCTCCAGCTCGGGAATGACCAGGGCCACGGCCTTGGCTGCACCGGTCGTGGTCGGGATAATATTCAATGCCGCCGCCCGAGCGCGCCGCAGGTCCTTGTGGGGCAAATCCAGGATGCGCTGATCATTGGTGTAGGAATGGATGGTGGTCATTAAGCCCCGCTCGATGCCGAAATGGTCCTGGACGACCTTTGCGGCTGGCGCCAGACAGTTCGTCGTGCAGGAGGCATTCGAGACGATATGATGCTTCTTGGGGTCATACATGTCATCATTCACGCCCAGCACGATCGTCAAATCGGGTTTCTTGCCCGGTGCCGTGATGATGACCTTCTTCGCGCCGGCCTGAATGTGCTTACCAGCGTCCTCGCGAGAGCGGAAGATGCCCGTGCCC
>JBJYWH010000262.1:0-2764 GCA_046259355.1 Anaerolineales bacterium | reverse complement strand
CTATCTGGTGCATCGGCTTCATGAGGCTAGTCTCTGCGGCAGGTTTCCCGAACAGGCCCTGGATTTTCTGAGTTTGGTGATCGGCGATCAGACGCAATGGCCACCCAGTGACCTTGCCGCATGTCTGGAAGCGATGCGGACAGATGCGCCAGAGCTGGAGACTGACGGGAGATTTCAACAGCTTCTGGCGTATCTGCGCTGACACGGGCGCGGATGAGTATTGGTAGTGCGGGCCAGAATAGGTTCCTGACACCTTTTCTGCTCTCGTCGAAAAGGCCCCACCGCATCGCAGCGGGAAAGATGCCGGATTGCACCTAGCCAGAATCCTCGACGATGCGCTGCAACAACTGTTTGAGCACAAAGCAAAACGGCGACAGCCGATCGTCCCCATCGGGGCGATCGACCGCTTGCAGTAACCGCCTTGCCTCCGGCTCACCGATGACGTGGCCTCGGGTGTCAAAGAGGAAGCCATGGATTGCCGCGTCACGCAGATCAGTGAGCGCTTTGTGATCCAAGCCAATCTGGCAAATTGTTTCGACGGCCGCTTCATCGTCGGCGAATCTGGCGGCGATCTTCCCCGACCAGGAAAATTTGAAGCGGCGCTCGCAGGAATCGTCCAACGGGGATACGAATCGAGCCGGGTCCCACCAACCACCCTTTACTGGGGCTCCATACCCATAGGAGACATCCCCGCCATCGGCTGGAAAGCAGGCGACGAGGTTACGATAGTCCAGGTCTTCGCTGACATCGCAGCTGGATTGCGGCTTCAGGTGCTCGACATGGGATGATTCCTCGCTGACTTGGAGGCCGGTGTAGGCACAGAGCCAACCCTGCTCCTTCAGCAGGTGCCTCTTCAACGTACCCTTCACCTCGCCGGGCAAGGCATCGTAGCAATAGCTCGGGGTTCCCCGGTTCTCGTTGATCCAACTCCGATATTCCGGCGGCGGATGGGTCTTACGAATCTTTCTCATCGGCCAGCAGGATCTCCAATCGATCCACCATCGATCTGGCGCCTTGGAGCTCCGGGAACAGGCCGACTGTTCGCTCCAGGTCTCGAATCCACTCCTTGGCAAGCCGAAAATTCTCGTCATCTATCGCCGCGAAGATCTCGGCAAGCCTGGACTGCGTTCCCGACTCCCGGTCCGGCGTGTTCATGATTTGCTCCAGTATCCAGTTGCTGTCCATGCCGAGGGACTGGGGCACCGCGACTGCCCGGATCTTTCCCTCCGATTCCCGAGCCAGCACTTGCACGGACCGGGACGGCAAGTGACCGATCACCTGCGGGGAGTGAGTCGTCGCAATGAATTGAACCGAAGGAAACAGCCCGCGAAGCGTCTTCACGATCTCGCGCTGCCAACTCGGATGCAGATGCAGCTCCAACTCGTCGATCAGTACGACACCGGGAGTTATATCCAGGACTTCGGCGCCGAGATGTGGGTTCAGCTGTGCAGCACGCCAGGCAAGATCACCGATCATCGCGATCATGTTGCGTTGGCCGTGGCTCAGTGCGCCGAAAGGCAGACGCCCCTGACGCTCGATCTCCAGCAAGAGTCCCAAGCGCAGGTGATAGTGGACGCCCAAGCATCCCGGAATGGAGCCGTTGATTGCCTGTTTGACGACCTGAAACTGGTGGGACTCGGCGCGCTCCTGAACGGCGAGCTGCTGCTCGAGCTTCAACCACGACAACAGGTCTTGCGGGTTGCAGTAAGGATCGATACCGCGTCGATATCCCGCCAGCGCCGAGGCGAATTTTTGCTCCAGGCCCTGGTCTTCGGGCTCGGTGCCGATGTCAGTATCGGTCGGCGAAGCCGCTTCTTCGCCACCACCAATCGGCTTTCCTTTGATGGAGATTCCTCTCAACCTGAATCCCTCAGCGATCTGTGGCTCCTGGCCAATCCTACGCAAGAACGGCGTACGAGGCTCCTGCCATGAACGCCCGGTACCGTAGTACACGACCAGCGGCAAGACCTCTGGGTCACCCCGACGCTTCGCCGTCACTGCCTTCTCGGCGAGCAACTGGATCGTCTTCGCACCCATGCGATCCGTTTGGTCCCATTTTCGGGTCCTTCGCCACTCGAGCGACTGACCGAGCACCGTTCCCTGCGCGACGACAACAGTGGGCAGCTGCGGCTCGACGCGTTGCGTGTCCCGATAGTCGATGACCTTGAGCCGAACATCCTCCGACCGGATTGTGCGACTCTCGGTATCCGGGACGCCGAGGAGCCAGGCCCCGGCAGCGACCGCAAGGGCGTCCAATGCCGAGGTCTTGCCACTGGCATTAGGGCCGATCAACAGGTGAAACGAGCCGCTGACACCGGAAGCCTCGTTGGCCTCTGGAAACTCCAGCCTGAGCTCTTCGAACCCCTTGAAGTTGGTAACAGCAATCTTGTCGATACGCATGACGGTCAGCCAATCAGGAATGGACGACTTCGATCGACCACTGAAAAAGGAGCGCCGGAAGAGATCCGGCATCGATCCCACGCGGATTCGGCGCAACCGCCGCAGCGCATCGAAATCGCGACCGCCCGATCCGCGCGGCAACAAGAGACCGAAGCACCTCGTGACTTAACTGCAACCGCACCACGGGACGGCGTGGTCAGGTCTTGATTCGTGCGTGTCAAGACTCAAGCCGGAATCAAAGACTGTTCGCGCCCCGGATACTGCTTCAGGGGCACAATACCTTTTGCTACGGTACGTCTGTGATAATTTGACATTGTATCCCCTGATTTCCCGACCGACTCAACCGGACTCACACCCTCGCCCT
>JBJYWH010000261.1:0-1557 GCA_046259355.1 Anaerolineales bacterium | reverse complement strand
CAGGTCGTGCTCCGAGGGGACCACATCAAAGACGTGGCGCTCGGCTTCCGGCCCAGAGTGGATCGCATAGTGCTTGGCGCAGGCAGCGGTCTTCAGATATCGGGGATCATCCCCCTGCAGCCCGCGTACGAAAGCAGCCGCCATCTCGCCAGTCAGGAAGGGATCCTCGCCCCAGGTTTCCTGACCGCGCCCCCAGCGTGGATCCCGGAAGATATTCACATTCGGAGACCAGAATGTCAGGCCCTGGTACCAGTCGGAATAGCCTTTCTGGCGGATGGCCTCATGGTACTTGGCGCGCGCCTCATCGCTGATCGCCGTGGCGATCCGGTGGATCAGATCGGGGTCCCAGGTGGATGCCATCCCAATCGCCTGCGGAAAGATCGTTGCCCGTCCGCTACGGGCCACGCCGTGCAGGGCTTCATTCCAGTAGTTATAGGAGGGAATGCCCAGCCGCGGAATGGCGGCGGCATTGTAACTCATCTGGCTGATCTTTTCTTCAGTCGTCATCTGGGATAGCAAGTCCTGGATGCGTTCATCATGCGAAAGTGAGGGGTCGAGGTATTTTTCCATAGGGGGATTATAAATGAAAAAGCCCGCAGGAGAATTCCTGCGGGCGATCATATTCTAGTATCGGCTTACGCCGCGCCGGTCTCAAACTGGCTGTAGTACAGATCGGCATAAAAGCCCTTCTTCGCCAGCAGGTCTTCATGATTCCCCTGCTCGACGATATCACCCTCGTTCATCACCAGGATCAGGTCCGAGGAGCGGATCGTCGAGAGTCGGTGGGCGATCACAAAGCTGGTGCGGTTCTCCATCAGCCTGTTCATCGCCTGCTGGATCAGCACCTCGGTACGCGTATCCACCGAGCTGGTGGCTTCGTCCAGGATCAAAATATCCGGGTCCGCCAGGATGGCGCGTGCAATCGTCATCAGCTGCTTCTGCCCCTGGGAGATGTTGGAGGTCTCTTCATTCAGCACCATGCCGTAGCCTTCCGGCAGCGTGCGCACAAAGTGGTCCACATGGGCAGCCCTGGCCGCATCGATAACATCCTCATCGCTGGCGTCCTGCCTTCCATAGCGGATGTTCTCCATGATCGAACCGCTGTACAGCCAGGTATCCTGCAGCACCATGCCAAACATCTTGCGCAGGTCCTCACGGGTGAAGTCCTTGATGTCATGCCCATCCACCGTGATCCGGCCGGAGTCCAGGTCGTAGAAGCGCATCAGCAGCTTGACGATGGTGGTCTTGCCAGCCCCAGTCGGGCCGACGATAGCAATCCTTTGTCCAGGCTTCACTTCTGCAGAGAAATTGTGGATCACCACTTTCTCCGGTTCGTAGCCAAAGCGTACATTCTCAAAAGCCACCTTGCCCTGGATCCCATCCAGGGAAACCGGGTTAGCCGTATCCTCTACTTCATCCTCGACATCCATGAACTCAAATACCCGCTCCGCAGCGGCAGCGGTTTGCTGCAGCACGTTGGAGATATTGGCGATCTGGGTGATCGGCTGGGTGAACGAACGCACATACTGGATGAATGCCTGGATATCGCCAACGGTG
>JBJYWH010000260.1:0-18158 GCA_046259355.1 Anaerolineales bacterium | reverse complement strand
GATCCGCCGCGCATCTGCATGATTATCTCTGCCAGGATGCTGACCGCGATCTCCTCCGGCGTTTCGGCGTTCAGTTCCAGCCCGGTCGGCGAATGCACCCGCGCCAGCTGGCCGGCCTCCACCCCGCGCTGCTGCAGCTCCTTGCTGGTCGTTTCCCAGCGGCGGCGGGATCCGATCACGCCGATATAGCCGGCTCCGGAATTCAGGAGGGCGGGCAAACCTTCGGCATCTATTGTCACCCCACGTGTCGTCAGAACGATATAGGTTTGTGGTCCAATGTTGATCTTCTCCGGCAGCGCCTTCATCTCGCAGGTGAAGAGCTCATCCGCCGCCGGAACGGCCTCGGGGACGGCAAACCCTTCGCGGTCATCGCTCACCACCACGTAAAAGCCCAGCCAGTGCCCGAGGTGGGCGACGGCCTGCCCGACGTGGCCGGCCCCGACGACCAGCAGCGTCTTCGGCGGTCGAAGCGGTTCCACAAACACCTCCATCTCCCCACCACAGACACCGACATCTCCCCGCTCAGGATCCTGAAAATTGTAGTTCAACAGCTGCGGTTTGCCGGTTTGCAGCGCGGCTTGCGCAGCCTTGATCACCTCGTCCTCGAGCTTCCCGCCGCCCACCGTGCCCTCGAAGCTGCCGTCGGAGTAGACGATCATCTTCGTGCCCTCGTGGCGTGGGACCGATCCCGTGGCGCGTATGACGGTTGCCAGCGCCGCGCCGCCGCCCTGCTCTTCGATCTCGGCCAAGCGTTGAAAGATGCCCATCACCCTTCCAGCAGAGCCAGCACCGTTGGCAGCAGCTGCTTCTTACGCGAGACCACCCCGCGCGCTTCCAGCGACCCATCCGGCAGTCGCCTGTAAGGAAGTTCGCTGAGTGCTGGCGGGGGGTCCTTTAACAGGATACGGCTGGATCCGCCAACAATGTCGGTCACCATGAGCATGGTGAAATCCAGCCCGCGCTGATCGCGCAGCTCCCCGAGGGCGTCTTCCAGCACGCCCAGTTCCTCGTCCATCTCGACCAGATCGGTCACCTCGACCTGGGCGATGCCGAACTTGTAGCCCGCGGATTCGTAAACTTTCAAATCGCCGTTCACCACGTTCTCCGGCTCGCGCGTTCGCAATCCGGCGCCGACCTTGAGGAGCGCCTTTCCGAAGCTGTCGACCGATTCTCCCTCCAGCGGTGATCCACCGACAAATGCCCAGCGAGCCAGCCGTTCCACCGCCCGGTGATCGCGTTCGGTCGTGGTCGGCGAGGTCAGCATGAGCGTATCGGAGATCACCCCGGCCAGCATCAACCCCGCCAGCGCGGGTGGTGCGCTCATGCCTTCATCCTCGAGGCGTTCCGAGACCAGCGTGCTCGTGCTGCCCACCGGGTCGACCCGGAAGCGGATCGGCAGGCGGGTGGGCGGGTTGCTCAACCGGTGGTGATCGAGCACTTCCAGCAGGTCGGCTTCATCAAGCGATCCGACCGACTGGCCGATCTCGTTGTGATCGACCAGGATCAGGCGCAGCCGCGGCGGATTGAGCAGATCGCGCTGCCGGCAAACGCCCAGGTAGCGCCCCTGCTCGTCCACAACCCAGAAATCGTTCCGCTCGCCGCGCAGGATGCGCGGCAGGGCATCGCGAATACGGGAGCCGGCAGTGAACTTGGGCACTTCGGCGTCCGCCGCCTCACCGCTTGGCAGCTCGAACAGTTCGGAGAGCGTCATCGCCTGCTGTTCCGGATGGGAACCCAGCAGCTGGCTCAAAGACCGGAACAGGCTGAAGCCCGTGATCAGCCCGAACGGCCGGCCATCCGCTTCCACGACCGGCGCGACGGTCCCGGTGCGGTTGGCGATCATCCAGGCTTCCCGCAGCGGGCGATCCGGGGTGACGCTGTCAAAACGATGTGCCACAGCCTCAAAATGGGGCGAAGCATCCGCCAGCAGGTCCGGTGCCTTCAACCCGAGCTTTTCCAGGACCCATGCCGTTTGCTCGTTGATCGGGCCGGCGCGGACGGCGACGACTTCGTCATCCGGGCTGTTGGCGTTGCGGAACCAGGCGTACCCCATGGCGGATGCGATCGAGTCGGTGTCGGGATTGACATGCCCGACGACATAGATACGTCCCATCTCAAACATCCTGTGATTCGGTCGAAATTTGCTTCAACGCCCTCCACACCCGCTCGGGCGTGATGGGCGCTTCGTGGACATCGGCTCCACACGCATCCAGGACGGCATTGCCGACCGCCGGCGCGACGCCATCCATCGGGATTTCCGCCACAGCCTTGACCCCGAAAGGATGGGAAGGCTCAACGGTTTCGATGAAGATCGTCCCGAGATCCGGCATCTCATGTGCAGCAAAAATGTGGTAATCGGTGAAGTCCGTCTCGCGTGGGCGGCCTTCTTCGTCGTAGCGCATCTCCTCGCAGACTGCATAGCCCAGCGCCTGGGTCATCCCCCCTTCCACCTGCCCAGATGCCGTCAGGGGGTTGACGATCACGCCAGCATCGACCGCCATGAGCAGCCGGTCCACCTGAACGCCACCGGTCTCGATATCCACCGTCACCTCGGCGAACTGAGCCGCAAAGGGCGGCGGCGAAACCGGTGACATGTAGGAACCGATCCCCATGATCTGCTCCTGGTCCTCATGATGGAGCGAGTTGAGGGCAATCTCGGCCAGGGTCACAGACCGGCCCTCGGGTGTCCAGGCGCATCGATCGTGCAGGGATATCTCCTCTTCGCTCACCCTATGGGTATCGGTGCTGAGCATCCTGGCCGCCCGGCGCCTCAGCTGCCCGGCTACCTGTTGAGCAGCCCGGACCACAGCTGCGCCGGATATGTAGGTCGTGCTGGAGGCGTAGGCGCCCTTGTCGAAGGGGGTGAAATCCGTATCGGAGGAGTAGGTGATCACGTCCTCCAGCGGAACCCCCAGCACCTCGGCCGCCTGCTGGGCAAGGACGGTATCCGAGCCGGTCCCGAGGTCGGTTGCACCGACCAGCAGGTTGAATGAACCATCGTCATTCAGCTTGATGCTCGCCCCACCCATGTCGAGGTACGGGATGGCCGTGCCCTGCATGACCAATGCAACGCCGATCCCGCGCCGCAGATGCGGTTGATCGGGCACCCGGTGCCAATCCGGCTGGTCGTATTTCATCGACCAATCGACGGCGCGTGATCCAGCCCTGACGCAGTCCTCCAGACCGTTGGTGTTGATCGTCTCCGGCCGCGGCTCACGACCCTCCGACCAGGCCGTGCTGAAGGGATGCAGCTCACCGGCCCGCAGCGTGTTCTTCAGCCTGAATTCGAGCGGGTCCAGGTTCATATCCCGTGCGATGCGTTCCATATGACGCTCGACGGCCCAGTAGCCCTGGGGCACGCCATAACCGCGGAACGCGCCGGAAGGCGGGGTATTGGTGTAGACGATATCGGCGTAGAAGCGGATGTTGGGGGCCGCACGGTAGGGCCCATCACCCACGTAGAGCGCCATCGCCTTGTGACCGGTATTGCCGGTCACGGTCAGAGCGTGACAGCCATACGCGCCCGTATCGCTGAGCACACGCATTTCGTTTGCCGTGATCGTGCCGTCCCGCTTGACCCCAGTCTTCATGGCCAGTTTCATCGGATGGCGGGAGCGGGAAGCGAAGAACTCCTCCGCCCGGGTATATTCGTAGCGCACCGGGCGGCCGGTTGCGATGGTCAGGTGCGCGGCGACGTCCTCGATCAATACCTCCTGCTTTCCACCAAAGCCACCGCCGATGCGCGGCTTGATGACGCGAATCCGCCTGGGCGGCAGATGGAGAACCGGCGCCAGCATCCGCCGGGCGTGGAACGGCACCTGTGTGCTGGTGCGGATCACCAGCCGGTCGTCTTCGTCCCAATAGGTGATGACAACGTGCGGTTCGATGTGAGCTTGCTGCACTTTTGGAACATGGTAGATCGATTCGAAGATCCGGTCGGCCTGCTCGAAGCCTTTCTCGACATCGCCAATATCGATGCGAATCTCGGCCGCCAGATTCCGGCTCGGATCCGAGTCGGCAAAATTGATGTATTCGGGCTCGTTGTGAATTCGAACCGCATCAGGCTTCATCGCATCTTCGGGGTCGATGATCGCCTCCAGCGGCTCGTATTCGACCTCGATCAGCGCAAGGGCCTGCTCGGCGATCGCTTCCGTTTCGGCTGCGACGAACGCAACCCGGTCACCCACAAAACGGACCTTCCGGTCGAGCGAAAAGCTGTCCAGCGGGCCGGGGATCGGGTCGGATTGGCCGGCGGTCGAATAGGCCACGCGCGGGATGTCCTCCCAGGTCAAAACGGCGGCTACGCCGGGCAATGCGCGCGCCCGGGAGGCGTCGATCGACTTGATGCGGGCATGGGCGTGCGGGCTGTGCAGCACTTTCGCCACCAGCATGCCCCGCATCTCCAGGTCAGCCGTAAAAGCCGGGTTGCCCTGCACCAGTTTGAGCGCATCGACCTTCGGCTCCGGATGGCCGACGACGGAATGGGTCTCGCTGTCTGGAGCGGTCATAATGCGCGGCATGACCGTGGTTTGGACCAGGCTGCCGGTGCCGCGATCCACGCCGGGCTCGGGTCGAGCCAGCGGCGTATCCGGCGCAAAGAGCTCCGGGGGAGCCGGGATCGGGGCGGCAATGGGTGGAACGGTTTCACCCCGCATAACCGCAGCAGCCCGCAGTACGGCCTGTACAGGCTTGAGATAGCCCGTGCAGCGGCAAAGCACGCCTGAAAGCGCCTCGCGAACCTGCTGCTCGGAGGGATCGGGGTCCTGATCAAGCAGCGCTTTCGCAGCCAGGATCATCGCCGGCGTGCAGTAGCCACATTGAATCGCACCCGTTTCGACGAACGCCTGCTGCAGCGGATGCAGTCCCACGCTTCCCTTCCAACCGGGATCGGGCTGTTCGCCGATGGCCTCGATCGTTGTGATCGCATGGCCGTCAACCTGCGCAGCCAGCATCACGCAGCTGTTCACCGGTCGGCCATCCAGCAGCACCGTGCACGCGCCGCATTCTCCGGTTTCGCAGCCATGCTTCACGCCGAACAATCCGAATTGCTCACGCAACAGATCCAGCAGGTTGGTATCCGCCGGCGCTTCGATCGATACCGGATTGCCGTTCAATTCGAAGCGGATCGTGATCATGACAGCACCTCCTTCACGACGCGCTTCACCAACACCGCAGCCACCGCGGACCGGTATTCCCCACTGGCGAAGCCATCCCCGGCGTCGGCATAAGCGCGGGCCGCCGCGGCTCCCGCCGCTTCAAGCTCCACCGTCCCTTTCATCATTGGGAGCGGAACCGGGTATTCCCCGTATCCTCCCAGCGCCAGAATGACGGCACCATCCGGGCGGCGCGCGGCGCTGGCGCACACGATCGGTCGATCCATGGGTGACCGCGCCACCCTGGCATAGGCCAGGGCTTCCGGTTGAATCAGGGTAATGCGGGTCAGCAGGCGCGAGCGTGAAGAATCCGCCCGCTGCGCCAGGAACGAATGCAGATCGGCCTTCTTGCCTCCCGGTTCAATCTCCAGCTTTGCCTCCATCGTCATCAGCGCCGTCAGCACCGGTGAGCGCCCATCCGCACTGACGATCAGGCCCCCCAGCGTGGCGGCGTTGCGCATATTCCAGGCGCTTTCACCGCGAATAGCTTCGAGGAACGCCGGGGGGAGTCCTTCCTGCGAGTCGAGGATTTGCTGGAGGCGAACGCCAGCTCCGAATCGGATCTGCGGGGGATCGACGGAAATTTCATCCAGATTAAGATCCTGCAGGTCGAGCACAGACTTGATCTGCCGGCGGGCAGGCGTCAGAGCCGTGCCGCCTCCCAGCGGTTGACCTTCTTTGAGAAGCGCAATCGCTTCCTTCAAATGATGTGGACGATGGTATTGCATGCTCGGTCTCCTTTACCGTCAGCCCGATTGCCCATCCGGATACACCTTCCATCCGAGTGCTTCCAGCTGCTCTGGATCGAGTTCTCCGAAGTCATAGTCTGAAAGCAACGCTTCGGCCTCGGCTGCGAGGTCCCCGTCGGGCAGCAGCAGCTCGCCGTGAGCGACGGTGACCTTGCCGCGCGATTTGACCAGCCGGCCGCGCAGCGTCAGCTCGGTCTCGCTGGGAACGGGCCTCCGGTAGCGCAGCTCGAGCTTAGCCGTCACCCAGAAATGGTTGTGATTGCCCACCATCGCCGTCCGGCCGACGACCTCATCGAGCATGGCGGCCGTGATGCCGCCGTGAACCACCCCCGGGTAGCCTTCGTACTGCCGGGGAACCCGGATCTTCGAGAAGACCTCACCTTCCGGGGTTTCCATAAACGTGAGCTTCAAGCCAAACGGGTTCTCGACTCCGCATACGAAGCAGCTGCGGGAATTTGGCTGCTTCCGAAACCCGGTTCCGTTTACGACGTTTGACATGCAATCTCCCCTGCTTACCCCTGGTGTGGGTTCACGCCCCGACCAGCGGGCTGAAGGTATCGACCAGCAAGCGAACATCCCCGCCGACGGTGTACAGGATCGGACAGGTCGCGCCGCGATCCAGGTATTCCTTAACCTTGGAACGAGCCTGCTCCGGTGTACCCGAAGCCGTGATGCGGGTGACCAATTCATCGGTGACGAAATGCTTGGCCTGCTGAATCTGGTCATGGGTGGCCGGCCAGCCGAGGATCGATTGAATCTGGTCGACCACGTCCTGGGATACCTCGCTTGCCTTGGCGATATGGGGCTGCTGCGCGATGTATTGGGTCAGCAGTTCACGGCTCATGTCGAGTGCACGCTCCTCGTTTTCATCGACGGAGCACACGATGAGCTGCGGCAGATCCAGGTCGGTCAGCTTGCGGCCGGCGGCCCTGGCGCCGGCTTCGATCTGCTCGAGGGCGCGATCGTTGTACTCGGGTGGGACGCAGTAGTTCAGCACCACGCCGTCCGCAATTTCACCTGCCAGCTCCATCATTTTCATCCCGGTGGCGCCGATCATGATAGGCACGTTGCGTGGCTCTCGCCGGCCATGGACGACATCGAGTTCAATGCCTTCTACGTGGTGGAACTCGCCGTGAAACGTCACGCGTTCCATCTTGAGCAGACGCCGCAGCACCTCCACGGTCTCGCGCATCGCCGTGAGCGGCTTGCTGCGTTCGATGCCGACATTTTTCGCCAGCGGATCCCACCATGCACCGATCCCGCAGATCACCCGGTTGGGCGCGAGGTCATCCAGGGTGAGGAAGGTTGAAGCCAGCAGGCCGATGTTGCGGGTCCAGTTGTTGATCACGCCGGAGCCGACCTTGATCTTTTCGGTTACGGCTGCATAGGCTGCCATGGGGACAATGGCATCGCGCACAAGCCGCGACTCGGCCTGCCAAACCGCCTCAAAACCCTTCTGCTCGGCGTAGCGCACGTAATCCAACCCATCTCTCAAGTCATGGGCATCCTGCAGGTAGAGGGCTACTCGTGGAAAATTCATTCCTTTTCCTCCTGAACGGGGTGATCAATCTCCGCGGAGAGCTCATCATAGAGAAGATTCAGGTCTTCCGGCATGTCCAGATCGAGGCCCACGGAGTGGATTTCACAGACTTCGAGCCGCGCTCCGGCCTGTTCCGCCCGGGCGACGTGCCGGTGGAAGCTGTCCGGTCCGAAATCGTACTCGATCAAGCCCGGCGGGCAGGTGAGCAAGGCATTGGTCCCACTGCGATGGCGGTCTGGAACGATCACCATCACCGGGGGGTTTTCGGCGCGACGGATCAAGGCCTCGACGTCTTCGATCTTGATCAATGGCAGATCCGCCGGCAGGACCAGCACGCCCGCCACACCGTAGGTTTTAGCAACCAGCGTCGCTCGAATCAGCGCATTGTTTAATTCGGGCGTACCGCGCTCGGTCACCGTGCGGGCGCCATGCTTGCGTGCAATCGCCAGCGCATGGGAATCGCGACTCACCACAAGCGTACGTTCGATTTCGGGCACTTGTTTCAAAATATCGAGGGTATGCTCGAGCATCTGCTGGCTGAGCGTCGCGCGCTCATCGCGCGAGAGCACTCCGGACAAGCGTGATTTCGCCCGGCGCAGCGGTTTGATGGGAACGATCGCCCAATAGGTCATGAGGATCGCTGACCTTCCAGCAGCCCTTTCGCCAGACCGAGCACGTCCCGGGCGAGCCGCTCACGATCTTCAACCGTCCGCATCACGGCATTGGTCACGAGCACCTCCATACCGAGATTCTCAATAGCATCAGCTGAACTCCTATCATCCGAGTCGATGACGAACGCATTCAGGTACGCTTTGAAATGATCCGCGACATTCCGTGCCGAGGGCTCAATTCCGAGCTCCATAAACATCTTTGCCGCCGGCCCGCGCAGCGCCTTCCCCCCGACGATCGGCGAAACACCTACAATCGGCTTTTCAATCACCGCGCAGGCGATGTCGGTCAGTGAAAGGATCGGGTCCAGGCTGACCCAGGGATTGGAGGGGCAGAAAACGATGATATCGGCACTCTCGATCGCTTCCAGCACTCCCGGGGCCGGCCGGGCGACGCGGCTGCCGGCAAACCGGAATTTCCGCACTCGCGGCTCGCAGCGGTGCATCACGAAGTATTCCTGGAAGGGCAGTTCGCCCCGATCGGTATCGACGAAGGTCCGTACCCGGTCATCGGTCATGGGCAAAACCCGCTGCTTCACGCCCAGACGGCGTGCCATGTCGGCGGTAATCGCCGAGAGGGCTTGCCCCTCCTGCAGCCGCCGGGTGCGCTCGACATGAAGCGCAAGATCGCGATCCCCAAGACGGAACCATGTCGGGCCGCCGAGCGTTTCCAGGACCTGCAGGAAATTCCAGCTTTCGTCCGCCCGACCCCAACCCGTCTCCGGGTTGGCGATTCCCGCCAGCGTGTACGTCACGGTATCCAGGTCCGGCGAGATCATCAATCCGAGGTGTTCAAAATCATCTCCAGTATTGACAATCATGGTCAGGTGATCGTCGGGCAGGCTGCGCGACAGGCCATCCGCCAGCTTGGCACCACCGACACCCCCAGCGAACGCGGCCACCCTCAACGCCATCGGCTGACCTCGTCCAGCGGCTTCCTCCCCTGCTTCCTGCTCTCTTCCTGCGGGTAGCCGAGCAAGATCAAACCCTGCGGCAGCCAGGATTGCGGCAGGTCGAAGGCTTGCTGAACATCCCGCCCGGCGAACAGCGGGGCGCAGAGCCAGCATGCGCCGAGACCCTCAGCGTGCGCAGCGAGAAGGATATTTTCGCCGGCCATCGCCGTGGATTGGATGGCCATCTGGTACTCGGCATCATTCCGGCGGGCGTCGGGGTAGTGATCCATTTCTTCCATCGTCAGGCAGATGACCACGACCGCCGGGGCGCCCGTTATGCGCATCCACGAGCGGGCGATGTCCTGCTCGATGACATCCGAGCCATCGCCGTCCTTCGCCCGGTCTCGCCGCAGACGCTCGCCCATCACGGCGGCCAGCAGCTCCCGGTCGGCGCGCCCGGTGAGGACCAGGAATCGCCATGGCTGGCGATTGTGCGCCGAAGGTGCTTGAAGTGCCGCACCCAGGACTCGTTCCAGCAAATTGCGGGCAACCGGAGTGTCCCTGAAGCGCCGGATGGAATGGCGGTCCCGGGCCAGTGCATAGAAGGTTTCAGCAGGGTCGTTCATTCAATTTAAGCTGACCGATTCCGGCTCGATGTAGAAGATCACGCGGGTTTCACCCCGGTAATTCTGATACTCTTGATTGCCGGTGTACTTCTCCGAAAGCCAATCGATGTGTTCGCGCGCTCCGGCTTCACGAATCTCAACCACCCTGCCGCGTACTTGTATGTAGCGGTAGGGATCGTCGGGATCGATGATCGCCAGCGCCACCTGGCGCCGGGCTTTCATATTCTTTTCCTTCACCCGACCCCGGGCGGTGTTGATGCGGATGCGCTCCCCGTCCATGTCAAACCATACCGGCGTAACTTGCGGCGAGCCATCTTTCATGCTCGTTGCGAGGAAAGCGAACGCCCGGGTTTCGTCTTGCAGCAGATCTTTATGGGAATCTGGAACGGTGACTGACATCGATACTCCTTACATGCCGTCAGACAGGCCTATGACGGCTGCCATCCACGGGTCGGTCCAGCGCTTGCAGCGCCGTTCAACCTGCTATTCATAATGATACCCGACCGCCAGGTCTTTTCGACCGAATCGGGCCGCGATCAGCGGAACAGGTCCTCCTCGTGCGGACGAATCAACTCGGCCGCATGGCCCGGCCGCAGCGGGTACGGCAGGCCTCGAACATGGATGATTGGCCGGCTCTCTCCGGCCTGGCCCATCAGTGCCGAAGCCCCCGCAGCGATCTCATCCGCCAGACCCACCTGGGTAATCTTCAGCGGCTCACCGAACAGGTCGGGCTGGCCGCGCAAATCCAACAGGGTCGGAAAACCCGCCGCGCCGATGCAGACGCCCTCCGTGCCCAAACGCCAGGCCCGGCCGTGAGAATCGATGATCAGAACACCGATATTTGCACCGGTGGCCTCTTGAAGGGCAGCCCGCACGCGTTCGGCCGAACCATCGGGATCCTCCGGGAGCATGAGCACCCAGGTTCCATATTGCTCGCGATCACCCTGTACGTTCGATCGATCCACCCCGGCGTTGGCGCAGATAAAACCAAGCCGGTGTTCGACGATCAGCAGCGCCTCGCGCTGACGCAGGATGGAGCTGCTCTCATTCAGGATGACCTGCACCAACTCGGGGGCCTTCCCCGTGACCTGGGCCAGCTCCAGTGCCTGCGGCGAGGGACGCACTGTGCGCAGATCAACCATGCGGCCTTCAGCCTTCGACACGACCTTCTGGGCTATGACGAACACGTCGCCGGGAAGGACCTCAAGCAGGATATCGTTCATGCCCTGCAGAATGATCGCGGCCAGGTCATCCCCGGTCTGCACAAGGGGAATATTGGGAAGGGCGGTGAAGATCAGCTGGTGCGGCTTCATTCGCTTTCGATGCCGGTAACCTTCAGGGAGCCAGTCCTGGACCCGTAGTGTTTGTTCATCGCCAGGATCAGTGCCGTCAAGCCCTCTACCGTCCCAGCGTTGTCCAGATCACCGGCGTAATACGCCCGAAGATCAGCCCCGCGGGCCAGCTTGATCACTTCCTCGGCCGCATCGACGTCATCGGCGCAGACCAGGACGCTCATGGGGAGAGGCTGGCCGATCTCTTTCTTCAGGGCATGGGCGGGGACGGTCTGGAAAGCGGCCACCACACGCACTCCGGGACCGAACACCTCCTGCGCCATGCGCGCCGCCGAAGGTGGACCCGGAGGGTGAGGATCCTTGTAGTCGACACGCGCCGTCGTATCCACAACGATCTTTCCCTGGACGGCCTGCCGGAGAGACTTGACCGTGGCTTCATGCGCTTCCTGATTGACGGTCAGCACACAGATGTCAGCAGCTTCCGCTGCCTGCGAATTTTCCATCCCGGTGATACTGTCGATGCCGAGCGTTTCATTCAATTCGGCTGCCACGCCCTGGGCTTTCGCCTCGTCCCTCGAGCCGATGATCACCCGGTATCCAGCATTCGCCCACCGCATGGCGAGTCCTGGCCCCACCTTTCCCGTTCCCCCCATCAGCGCAATCGTCAGGATCAATTTCTCCGACATCGTCCCTCCTCGCGGCTTTCAATCAGCCGGAACATAACTTTGGTAGCGTTCCCATACGCCCGGAGACAGCTCACGCGCCCGGGCTGCGATTTTCTCTTCATCCAGCGTAAGGAGCTGTCGGTCTTTCATCAAGAGCCTGCCGGCCACCATGGTTCCCGTCACCATCGAGTCATGGAACCCGAAGATGATGTGCCATGGCAAATTATCGGCCGTGATCGGCGTGGTAGCCTGATAATCGACCAGGATCAGGTCGGCATGAGCTCCGACACGGATCGACCCCAGCGCCGCGCCCGGGAAGAAGGAGCCCGCCAGCCCGGCCGTCTCTTCCACCGCGATCTCCGCCAGGATATCACCCGGCATGCGGCGCGGGTCACGGTGCCAGACTTTATGGACGAGATAGGCCGTTTTCCATTCTTCCCACATCGCGTTGGAGAATCCATCGTTGCCGAGGGCGACCCGCACACCGGCGCGCAGCATGGATTCAACCTCGGCCACCCCCACGCCGTTGTTCATATTCGAACGGGGCTGGTGGGTGACCCACGTTTGACTGTCTTTCAACCATTCGATCTCACGGGCGTCGACGTGAATGGCGTGAGCGACGATGGTGCGTGGGCCCAGGATTCCATGCTGCTGCAGTCGGTCGACCACGCGCAGTCCGGATTTCTGCAGGCTGTCATATTCATCGGCTTCGTGCTCGGCGACGTGAATGTGAAATCCCGTTCCATCGGGGACGGCGGCCCGGCATGCCGCCAGGGTCTCATCCGAGAGCGTCAGGCTGGCATGCAGACCAAAAGTCGCGCGCACGCGGCCCTCTGCCACTTCACCGCTCTCGCAGCGCTCGAGGAAGCGCAGATTTTCGGCGATTCCTGCCTGGGACTTCTCACGGCCATCGCGGTCGGTCACTTCGTAGCACAAGACGGCTCGTAAACCGGACGCGTCGACGGCGTTCGCGATCTGATCCAGCGAGCCCGGGATGGCATTCGGTGAAGCGTGGTGGTCGATCAGCGTGGTGGTGCCATGCCGGACGGCGTCCACCAGGCTGACGAGCGCGGAGTAGTGGACATCTTCGGGCTGAAGCGATTTGTCCAGCGGCCACCAGAGCTTGCGCAGGATCTCGGGGAAATCGCGCGGTGGGCGGCCGGGAATCGCCATACCGCGAGCAAAGGCGCTGTAGAAGTGGGTGTGGGCACAGATATTCCCCGGCATCAGCAGCTGTCCGCCGGCGTCGAGCTTCTCGGAATCCGGGTAGCGTTCGATCATCTCACGGCTGGGACCGATATCGGCAATCAGGCCGGATTCGATGGAGAGGGTATGATCATCGAGAATTCGATTGGGCTTTTCCCAGGTCACCACGCGGGCGTTCGTGATCAGCATGTTTCACCTCCACCTAATCGAATACCGTTTCCATCGACGGATCCTTATAGGCCGCGATCGCATCCGTCAGATGCTTGGATGTGGTGCGGAACGAAGAGAGCGGCTGAGGCAGTCCGTCGAGTGGAAAGAAAGCCGCCGCGGTGGTTTCAAAATCCGTCTGCGGTTCCCCGCCCTGCGGCTCGCACAGGAAAAGAAGCTTGTAGGCGTGAAACAGCGGCAGCTTCCCTTCGTAGCGGTTCGCATCATAGACACCAACCAGCTTGACGGCTTTTACGCGCAGACCGGCTTCTTCCGATACCTCCCGTTCCGCAGCCTGGCTCGGGGTCTCTCCAACATCGGCCCAACCGCCGGGCAGCGTCCAACGGCCGTCCATCGCCTCCCGGACCATCAGGAGCTCGCCCTCTCGAAAGACAGCACCCCGCACGTCCACCTTGGGCGTGACATAGCCGGGCTGGGCAGCGAAGGCTTCGAGCACATCCTTTCGGTCCAGCTGGCTGTAGTCGGAGATGATTTCAGCGGCAATTTCACGCAATCGAATCGAGCGCTGCTTCTCATAGGGATTGGAGGCGAAGGTGTAGCCCGCCTCTGCCAGCGCCTCGATCTCACGCGCCCACGCCAACCAGTTGGATCCTTTCGGTATCACGTCGCAACCTCAGAAACGAAACGGCTGTTCCAATGCAAAGTCAGAGAATCTCCCCACCGGTGCGGCGAGCCACAAAGCGGCCCATTCCCGGCTTTCCAAGCCATTCCTCACGATCGACGATCAAATGTCCACGCAGGTAGACTTTCTCCGGGTACCCGACCAGGTCCCACCCCTCATACAGGTTGTAATCCGTCCTGTGCTGCGCATGGGCAACGCCGTATTTCAGCCGTCGGGCGGGATCCCAGATGACGATGTCGGCATCGGCACCCGGAAGCAGCGAGCCTTTTTTCGGGTACAGGCCGAAGATCTTGGCCGGATGGGTCGACGTCAGCGCGACGAACTGATTCAGCGTGATCCGTCCCTGGCCGACGCCGTACGTGAACATCACCGGCAGCCGGTCACCAACTCCTGGCAGGCCGTTCGGTATCATGGTGAAATCTCCTGCACCCAGCTCTTTACCGGGAATGGCAATGGGGACGCCCTCGTATTCAATCGGCTGGGTGCCGTCGTAGAAAAAGGGACAGTGATCGGTTCCGAGAGTCTGGATCGACCCGTCGGCCAATCCGGACCACAATGCCCGATTGTCGGCGGCCGAACGCATCGGCGGCGAACAGATCCATTTAGCCCCATCGGGCCGACGCAGGTCATCCTCGGTGAAAAAGAGGTAAGGCGGGCAGGTTTCGGCCATGACCGCCACACCGCGCGCCCGGCCATAGCGGATCTGGTCGAGCCCGCCGGCGGTGTTGAGATGCACAACGTAGAGCGGTGCCTCAGCCTGTTCGGCCAGGGCGATCGCCCGCAGGACCGACTCGGCCGCGCCCCAGGCAGGTCGGGTGTGCGCGTGCCATTCGGGCTCGGTATGGCCCGCGGCGAGGGCCTCGGCCGTCAGAATTTCGATCACATCCCCATTTTCGGCGTGCAGCATGGTCAGCATGCCCAGCTCGGCGGCCCGGCGCATCACCTGGAAGATCTCCCCATCCTGCAGCCGCAGGCGTCCGTTATAGGCCGTGAAGACCTTGACGGTGGTGAGGCCCTGCCCGGGTAAGTCACCCATCTGTTCCAACACGGCCGGGCTGAGCGACGTGATGTTCATATGCAGTCCGAAGTCAACCGCCGCGATCGGGGCGGCCTTCGCCATCCAGGCGTCGATCGAATCCTGCAGCGGTCCTGCCTCCTGGGGGATGAAATCCAGGACCGTGGTGGTCCCGCCAAAGGCGGCGGCTTTCAGGCCCGTGTAATGATCATCGGAAGAAACCGTATTGAACATGGGCAGGTTGAGGTGGGTATGCGGATCCACGCCTCCGGGCAGGATCAGCTTTCCTTCGGCTTCGACGACTTCGGTCCCTTCCCGGGGAAGGTCGGTGCCCAGCGCGAGGATCCGTTCATCCTCGATGAGCAGGTCAAGCCGGGCTACCTCATCCGCTGTGACGAGAGTGCCACCATGAATCAGGATTCGCTTCATTCCACATCACTCCCGGTTCTTCCAGGTCAGCCGGGCATCGCCGGCCCGGTCCCTCAGAGCCGGTAACCGGCATCGGAGGCAGAGATGCGCAGGTCCCGCACATCACGCGCCTGCAGCAGCCGCTCCCCGGTGGTGTAGAGGAAGGTGAAACGCCTCCACTTCCGGGCCGGGACCGGGTGTTTGAGCTCGAAAAGCGGTCCGAGCTGGAACTTCAAGTAGGGATCCTCCGCCCGCGGGTGATCCACCTCCTCGCGCAGCAATTCCTTCCTTCGAACCAGCTCCACACCCAGCACCCGGGCCGCATAGCGCACCGACCATCGCCCCTCAGGAAAGGCTCCCGGCAGGTAGAAAGCGAGCCAATCGACGTGCGGGCTCTTCGGTGCCCGCTCCAACGGGATGCGGTACCACCCCAGCACCCGGAGGATCTCTAAATCGCGCGGCTCGGGCAGAATCGCCACCAGGATCAGATCATCCGCCTGGATCGAATCCATCTTGCCCCCTCCTTCGACCGCCCGCTGGCCTATGCCGATGCCCGCGGGAGTCGGCCTTTCAGGCCTTAGAGCCCAACCTTGTGGTTAAATTCCTCGATCAGCGCGTCAATCTCCGGTACCTGCTCCTGCACCGAGGTCCAGTACTCCCGTTCGTACCATTGGTCCTGAATCTCGTCGAAGGTGCGGTCCTGCTGTTCAACCCATGTGTAGTACTTCAGGTTGTGCACACGGCGCTGGTCCTCGTAACGCAGATCGAGCAGATGATCGGTGGTCAGTCCCTGCAGATAGCGAGCGAAATCCACGGCTGCATGGGTTTTATCGTATGTCCCGTATTCCTCGTGCATCTCCTTCAATCGGCTCTGGTAGAGCTCCATCGAGTCGGTGAAGACGGTCAGCACGACATCGTGCTCATCCAGTTCGTAATACTTGGCGAACTTGATCGCCATCGAAAGGTTGGCGATGCTGGAAAAGCCGAGCAGATCAAGGTTGGATACCAGCTCATTCGGAACGCCCTGTGCGCTGAGGTACTCGCGTCCGGCCGGCTCGTTGAAAAGGCGGGAGAGGTTGACAATCACATTGTCATCGAGCGCGATCACCATGTCCGTACTGCGGATGTTGTGGATCCACGGCACGTGCTTATCACCGATGCCTTCGATCCGGTGCGCGCCGAAACCGTTCTCGAGCAGGGTTGGACACTGCCAGGCTTCGCCGGCGGCGACACGCGATCCGGGGTAGACCTGCTTCAGATAATCGCCGCAGCCGATCGTGCCGGCAGAGCCGGTGGTCAGCGCCACCCCGGCATAGGTATCGCCGGCCCGGAGTTCTTTCTCCAGGACTTCCCGCATGGCATGGCCGGTGATCTCGTAATGCCAGAGGTAATTGCCGAACTCCTCAAACTGGTTGAAGATCATCAAATCCTCGCCGGACGCCCGCAGCTCCCAGCATTTGTCGAAGATTTCTTTCACATTCGATTCGCTGCCGGGTGTTTTGATCACCTCACCGGCGATGTTCGACAGCCAGTCGAAGCGCTCCTTGCTCATCCCTTCCGGCAGGATGGCGATCGATTCGCACGCCAGCAGCGCCGAATCGTAGGCACCGCCTCGGCAGTAGTTGCCGGTTGAGGGCCAGACTGCCTTCTGCGTGGTGGGATCGAACTGACCGGTGACCAGGCGCGGGACCAGGCAGCCGAACGCAGCGCCGACTTTGTGCGCCCCGGTCGGAAACCATTTGCCGACCAATCCAATAATCCGAGCCTCAACACCCGTGAGCGAAGGGGGAAATTCGAGGTAATTCACGCCCCCGAAGCCACCGCCCTTTGCAACCGGCTCATTTTTCCATGTAATGCGGAAGAGGTTGCGCGGTTCGACATCCCACAACCCAAGCTCGCTGAGTTCTTTTTTAATGGAATCCGGGATCAGGCCGGGGTCCTTCATCTGGGCAAATGTCGGAATGATGATGTTCCGCTCACGCGCCCGCTTTACGGCCCGATCCAGTCGGTCTTCGTAGATCGTCAAGTCGATCATGAGTTCTTCAATTCTCCTTTAGAGGTGGATTGCTCCCGGTTTTTCGACCGCTGCGGCTCCCGGATGATGTACAGCGGCCGTCCCTTGGCTTCGTCATAGATGCGTCCGATGTACTCCCCCAGAATGCCGAGGGAAATCAACTGGACCCCGCCAAGGAAGAGCACAGCAATCAACGTGCTGGCCTGGCCGAAGAAGGCCTGGCTGCCTGCGAGCCGCAGGATGGCAACCACGGGAATGACCAGAATGCTCAGTCCCGCGCTGATAAAGCCGAGATAGGTCGCAATCTGGAGTGGAAAGTAGGAAAACCCGGTGATGGCGTTCAGGGCCAGCCGCAGCATCTTCCGGAAAGGATACTTGGTCTCGCCGGCAAATCGCGCCGCCCGCCGGTAAGGAACGCCGATCTGGTTGAAGCCCACCCAGGCGACCATCGCGCGCGGGAAACGATGCTGCTCGCGCATGCTGGCCAGGGCGTTCACCACCGCCCGGTCCATCAGCCGGAAGTCGCCGGTGTCGACCGGAATTTTGACATCGGTGATGCGGTTGATCAAGCGGTAGAAGAACGCCGCCGTGAAGCGCTTGAACCAGGTCTCGCCCTCGCGCTCGGTCCGCACGGCGTAGACCACATCGTAGCCCTGCTTCCAGTGTTCGATCAGCTGCGGTATGACCTCCGGCGGATCCTGCAGATCGGCATCCATGATCACGACGGCTTCGCCGCGGCTGTAATCGAGGCCGGCCGTGACCCCGATCTGGTGGCCGAAGTTGCGGGCGAAGATCACCGGCCTCAGGTGTGGATCCTGCTCCGCTCGCGCTTCAATCCACTCGCGCGAGCCATCGGTCGAACCATCATCGATCAGGAGCAGCTCCCAGGGCTCACCCTGGTCCTGCATGACCTGCGTGATGCGCCGGTGAAGCTCCGGCAGCGAGTCGATTTCGTTGTAGACCGGGACGGCGATCGTGTAGGTCACCCCTTCATCGGCCATTTATCGCTCCTATGCACCCTTCTCCAATTCAGCGCGCAGGGCTTCGAGCGTGGGTTCGATGACGCTCGCCTGGCCGGC
>JBJYWH010000259.1:0-6250 GCA_046259355.1 Anaerolineales bacterium | reverse complement strand
TCCTTTTGATCGAATGTGGTTTTCAATTCACGCCTGGTCTCGACAATCCCATGTCACATGCCCGGGCACACCCGCTTGACAGCTTGACCCACTCAAGAGAGTCTCAGGCTTCTTAAGCCTGATTCAGGGTGCGACGACCTCGATGTAGGCGGTCATGCCCCAGCGCACAGCTTCCGGGAACGGTTCATCAGGGTGCACTTCGACCAGGTAATTAACCCCCACCCCGGGGTCGGCCTTGGAAGCGATGTACGTGATCGTGCCGGGGATGACGCTGTCCGGCAGGGCATCGAAGGTGATCTCCACCGGATCGCCGACGGCGATCCGGGCGACATCGATCTCGTTCAGATCCGTCGTTTCGACCACCAGTTCGCTCAAGTCGGCCAGCAGCGCAATTGGCTGGCCAGGGCCGACGAACTCGCCGGCCCGAACGTAGACCTCGCTGATCGTGCCGGAATACTCAGCCCGCAGCTCGGAATCGGCCAGCGCCCTCTCAGCCGCCGTCACGGCCGCCCTGGCATTATCCAAACGGGCATTCGCCAGCGCCACCGCTTCCGGATCGGGGCCGTTTTCAACCTTGGCGTACTCGCGCTCGGCGGCTGCCAGCTGCGCCTCGGCCTGCGCCAGCTTGGCATCCTCGACCGCCTGGTCAATCTCGGTTGGCGAGCCCAGGTACCAGTTCAAATTGCGCTGGATGGAATCACGCTGCTTCCTGGCGGCAATCAGGTTCGAAAGCGCAAGGGCCTTGCCGGCTTCCCCGCTGGCATGGTCGTACGCCTGCTGGGCGCGATCGACTTCCTCATTCGCCAGGATCAGGTTGGCCTCGGCCGCGTCGATCGTATCCGAACTGGCCCGGTTGCCCGGCTGCAGGACCCGCCAGTCATACTGGGCATCGTCCAGCGCATCACGGGCGTTCGCCAGCGCCAACTGCGCCTGGGCCTTGGCTACATCCGCATTCTCAAAGAGCGCATCGTAGACTTGCTGGGCGCTTTCGAGCTCGAGCTTTGCCGCCGTGAGCGAGGCCTGCACCTGTTCCACATTACCTAATCGGGCCAGGACCATACCCTCTTCCACCGGATCGCCGCGCTCGACGAGCACCTCCCGCACCAGCCCACCGCCGGTAAAGCTGAGCGTGGCATAGCGCGTTGGCACAATCACGCCCGTGGCGCTGACGGCAGTCTCGAAACCTGTCATTGGATCGGGGGTGGTGGCCGGTGCTGCGTCGGCCCCCGAGCAGCCGGCCAGGATCAACGCCAGCGCGAGGACGAAAACGGGCCAGATCGCAAGCTTTGCATTAACCTTCATCTTCCATCTCCTGGTACACATCCAGCGGTGCAGATCTCTCTACACCGCAAGCCGTTAATTTTTAATGGTCGAGCATCCATGAACCCGGCCCGCCCTATTCATAGGCCAGCACTTCCTGAATCGTCAGCCGGGCTGCATTACGGGCTGGCAGGATGCTGGCGACGAATGAGAGCAAGATCACGGTCCCCAGCCATATCGCGCTTCCCAGCGGCGTGAAGACCAGGACCATCTTCGATCCCATCATCGCCTCGCCGATAATGCGCAGCAAAAAGGCGCTGATGGGAAACGACAGGCCGATCGCCAGAACCCACGTGATCAAACCGATGATCAATGCTTCCACGACGACGGACTGCATCACCACCCGGTCCACGGCTCCGATCGCACGCATGACGCCGATCTCGCGCGTGCGCTCCAGAACGTTCATGCCCATGGTTCCGGTCAGGCCAATGCTGCCGACGAAAGCCGTCAGCAGCGCCATGATCAGCAGAAACACGACCAGGATGTTGATCGCTTCGGTCGTATCCTTGCGCAGCGTTTCGCCCGTCGCGACGCTGCTCACCTCGAAGCCGCGGTCCTTGAGGTAGTCGTCGATCGCCAGGCTCATCGCGCCGAGCGACCGCACGTCATGCGTGTCGGTAATCAGCTTGAAGGAAGCCGCCTGGTTGGGCAGCTTGACCATCCGTGAGATCTGACCGAAATCGGCATAGGCGATCGGATCCCCCAGCATGCTCACGAAGCGGAACACACCCACAACCGTGAACGGCCGCTCGCGGTTGCCGGTAATCTCGATGCGCAGCAAGTCGCCGGGCTGCAAGTCGGGATACCACTCGTAGATCGAATCGGATACCACCAGCGCATCACGCTCATCGGGACGAATCCAGCGCCCGGCGACCAGATCCGGGTTGAGCAGGAAGGTGTCCGAAGGCGGCGCGAGGATCGAAATGTTCACCACCAGATCGTCGTTCGCATCCAGAATCTCACCCCTGGCCCCGCCCCAGGCCTCGATCCCGGCCACACCCGGGAACGGCTCCAGCACCTGCTTGACACGACCGATGGGATAGGGCTGGCTGAAACCGATCGTGATATCGCCCATGAAATACTGCATCAGCTGATCCATGAAGTTGTCCAACGAAGCGCGCACGTTGAACACCCCGATGAACACGCTCCCGGCGATGGTGAGCGTGAAAATCGTCAGCACCAGACGGCCCTTTTTTCGGAATGTGTTTCGGATCGAGAGCATGATCGGGCGCGAGGTCCAGCGAATTCGGGCGAAGATGCGGCTGATGAAATCAAGCTCGGTGGGCTGGTCGCCGCCGCGGTCGTCGCTGATCGCCCGGCGGACATTGATGCGCGAGCCCTTGTTGACCGGGAAGAAGCCCGCTCCTAGCGGCAGCAAGAACGCGATCAGCGCCTGGACCAGGATCGCCAGCGGTACGATGCGGAAGCCCTGCAGTTTGGCACCCATCATGTTCGTCACGAACTCGGCCAGCCAGTACCCGGCCAGGGCCCCCAGGGGGACCGTAATGATCAGCGCGATGACGCCGTACGCCAGGATCAGCGCCAGGTACATACCCATGATCTGGCGGCTGCGCCCGCCGACCAGCTTCATCACGCCGATCTGGCGCAGGTGCTGGGTGAGCAGCGCGTTGAGCGTGTTGATGATGAGCGAGCTGCTCAGAATCGTGATCAACCCACCCAGCACACCCAGCACGCCCAGCACGGCCAGAACCGTGGAAGCCATCGAGTTCTGTGTCGAAAGGTTGGTGTCGGTGCGGAAGTGCATGACCCCGTTGCGGTCCAGCCGCTCCTCGACCGTGGCCGCGATCTGGCGGATGTGCATCTCATCCCCACCATCCCCCTGCACCGTGGCGAGAAGATGGTTATAGGCCTCCGGCACACCGTATTGACGCAGCGTATCGAAGGTTACATAGGCGTTGGCCCCCGACTCGGGGTCGATGCCGCCATTGGTTCCCAGGTCGGTGACCACCCCGACGACTTCCAGATCGTGGCGCGTACCGTCCGGTATTTCGACCTCGACCCGGTCGCCGACTTGAAACCCGGTGTCATTCAGGAAATCGGTGCTGATGACCAGCTGGCCCTCGCCAGGGACTATCACGCCGTCGATTGCCGTCAGGGTGTTGATCCGGCTGCCCGGGTAGTCGCTCTTGGCAATCAGGTTGACGTACTGCCATTGGCCGTCCGGTTTACGAGCCCGAATCTCCCACTTGAGCTGTCCCTCCACGTCTTCCACGCCCTGGGTATGCGAGATAATCCTGACCAGGTTCTCCTGGAAGGGCGCGGTCGTGACATCGATGTTGACCGGGTTAACGGCAGCGTAGCTGATGTTGATATCAGAACCCAGGATGTCGTACGTTGCGATGACCATGCCGATGGCGAACACGCCGACGGCGATCGAGGCGATCACCAGCATCGTGCGCAGCTTGCTGTCCCACAGGTCGGACAGCACCTTGCGCCAGCGCGGCTTCAGGCCGCCGGCCAGCTGATCCCCGTTCAGCATCCGCCGTTCACCTTGCGTCGATTTTCTTCCAAACGGGTTTCGGCCACATCCTTCAAGCGGTTCCGGGTGAGTGGAGAGCCGTCGATCAGGTCGAAGAACGTTGCACGGGGCAGCATCGCCAGCGTTGCGCCCAGTGCAGAAGCGCGCGCGCCGGCGATCGAATTTCCGCCCCGCGTGAGCTCCACCTCGCCGAAGAATTGGCCCGCACCAAGCGAGGCCAGGCTCATCTCACCGCAGCGTGTGTTCTGGACGATGATCTCGACGGCGCCCTCCACGACCATGCAAAAATGTTCGACCGGCTCACCCTGGTGCAGGATCAGCTCACCCGGCTTGAAATGACGCTTGCTCGCGGCATGCGTGGCGGCCAGCATCTGCGGGTGGGAAAGCTGCGGCAGGGCCCGGGCGATGGTGGAATCGATGATCTCGCCGTCGGAGAGAATCACGGTCTGGTCGGTGCGCTTGGTGATGGCCGGGTCATGCGTGACGATCAGGATGGTCTTGCCCTCATCGGCCAGCTCCTCAAACAGGTCGAGCACCACCCCGGCCGAGCGTGAATCGAGGTTCCCGGTCGGTTCATCGGCCAGGATGATCGAAGGATCGTTTGCCAGCGCACGGGCGACCGCGGCACACTGCTGCTGCCCGCTGGAGACCGAACCGGGCAGTTTATGCGCCTGCCGTTCGAGGCCGACCCGCTTCAGGAGTCCCAGAGCGCGATCCATGCGCTCGCCAAAGGGATGAACATTGCAGTAATCCATGGGGAGCATCGTGTTCTCGAGCAGGGTCAGCGTGGGCAGCAGCTGGAAGAACTGGAAGACCACGCCCATGTTGCGGCCGCGCCACAGCGCCCGCTTGCTTTCGGTCATGTCGTAAATGCGCTCGTTTCCGACGATGACCTCACCGCCGGTGGGATAGTCGATGCCGGTGATCATGTTGATCAGCGTGGATTTCCCGCTGCCCGACTTACCCACGATCGAAATGAACTGCCCATACTTGAGCTGCATGCTGATCGATTTCAAGGCCACGAACTTGCCGGCCGGGCTTTCATAGACCTTGTCGACAGCCCGCATCAGGATCGCCGGTTGCTCGCCGCGCCCGTTCGCGCGCGGGCGTTCGGCATTCGTCATGGCGATCGGAACGGAGCGAGGCTCATCGCTTGCGATCACCCCGCCCTCCACCGCCAATTTCGAGAGGGGCGCTGCGCTGTCCACGTTGTAGCGACCGCTGGCAGCGCCGTTCCCGTTCGGAGCCCCGAAGACGCCGTCGATGATGTGCAGGCGGCGCGAGAAGCGCGGCGCCAGGCTTTCGTCATGCGTAACCATCACAACCGTCTTGCCGTCCTCGACCAACCGTTCAAAGATCCGCAGGATGGTTTCGGCTGTGACGGTGTCCAGGTTGCCGGTCGGTTCGTCAGCAATAATCAGCAGCGGGTCGTTGACCAGGGCGCGGGCGATCGCCACACGCTGTTTCTGCCCACCGGAGATATGGGCGGGAATCTTGTATGCGTGCTCGGCGATCTCGACTTGTTCGAGCAGCGAAAGCGCCTTCTCCCTGCTGATTACCGGGTGGTACGTGCCGAGGAAATCAGGCGGCAGCATCACGTTCTCGAGCAGCGTGAGCGAGGGCATCAGCTCGAAGGATTGGTACACGATGCCGACATTCTTCCCGCGCCACGCAGCCCGGGCATCCTCGTCCAACGAGTGGATCGAGACGGCCCTGTTTCCATTCCCGTTGTGCCCGAAATAGGTCACCTCGCCCGATGTCAGCCGGCTCACGCCGGAGATCATGTTCAGCAGCGTGGTTTTTCCGGCACCGGATTTCCCCGTGATTCCCAGGAACTCGCCCTGGTTGATATCGAGGTTGATATCGTGCAGCGCCAGAAACGGCCCATCGCCGGTGGCATAGGCTTTATGGACATCTTTCATCTGGATCAGTACGTCGTGCGTTTCGTTCATGAAATTCATATATCTCAACAAGAAGTCAGGAGACCCACTCCGAATTCTTCTCGGCCAGCGCCTCCAGGTAAACAATCATCGATGACATCAGTCGGATGAGGGTGCGGCTGTCCTCCTCGCCCAGGTGGTCAACGACCTCCACCAGGCTTTCATGCGCCTCGCGCAGCAGCACCTCCGCCAGCTCCTTGCCCTTGGGTGTCAGGCCGACCAGCACCATGCGGCGGTCGTTTGCATCCGGCAGGCGCTGGATGTAGCCGGCTTCCTCGAGCGGGTTGATCAGATGCGTGATTCCGGCCGGGGTGATCTGCATCTGGCTGCTCAGGTCAGAGGGAGTCACCCCTTCCGCCCCGTCGCGGAGCATCAATTCCAGCGTGACAAGGAATTCGAATTCGCTGCGCTTCAAGCCCTGAAAATCCTTCTTTTCCCACCGCAGCCTCGAAAACTGCTTCAAGAGCTGGAACAACTCGCGCGTGATCTC
>JBJYWH010000258.1:0-11739 GCA_046259355.1 Anaerolineales bacterium | reverse complement strand
ATCAGCGTATCAACCAGACCTGAACGCTGGTGTAGTGGACCAGCTCGATGGGGCCGCTGCTGCGCTCGAAAACCCCGATTCGAATCCACTGTGATCGGGAGAGCGAGAGCTCGAGGTCCAGCTCAAACGTGCCCAATGCGCCGACCGATGGCGCCTGCACTTCGACTTCACTCGATGCCAGCACGTTCCCGCGCAGATCGAGAACCTCCACTCCCAATGGAAGGTCTTCATCCAGCCAGGCCGCGCCCTCGATGTGAAGTGCCGGCCCCCGGACGTTGGCCTCGTCCGCCGGCTGGAAGATCGTGATTTTTTCGGGGCCGTGCAGGTTCTCTTCGATGCGGGGGCTGCCGCTGGTGAGAAGCGTCACGGGCATGGAGGTCAGGTGCTTCAGCAGGCCGTATCGATCGCCGTACGAACGAACCTGCACCCAGGCCAGTTCCGCCAGGGAGGAAGTTTCGAATGGGATCTGGCCGTAGAAAAGTCCCGGCCGGCCCGGATAGGAATAGAGAAACGTATAGCCGCGCGCGATCATCCGGCCATCCTCGCCAATCAGGCGCAGCTCCACGCGGTTATCCCGGCTCGGGCCACCGTAGCCCTGCACCTGAATCGGTGAAATGACCTGCGAGCCCGGTCCGGGTCGGAAGATAGCCAGTTCTTCCTGGGGAACTCCTACCGAAGGCGGAGGTGGGGTGGACGTGGGTACCGGGACCGGGGGTTCGATGATGACCGCCGGTGTGGATGGATTGGCGGGGGCCGCAGTTGTGCCCGGTGCAAGTGTGGGTGTGGGCTCGGCGGTCGAGATGGCTTCCGGGGAGACTTCACTGACAATCCCCGCTGTTCCGGGCACGGAGGCGCAGGCTCCCAGGAGCAAGAGCAGGGAAAGCGCAACCACCCCGTTCCGTCGCGGAGATGTGTGGAGATTGCAGGGGTTGAAGGTACGATTTCGCGTGCGCATGGACAGCTCGCATGCCGTGTTCCGGGAGGAGCACGAACCGTTCACACCAGGCTGGACCAGACCTCGAGTTTGGCGCTCACCCGGCGAATCACCTCGTCGGTAAACTCGCTCGTGCTGGCCTGGCCGCGCATATCCGGCGTGGCGACGCCCTCGTAAATGGCTTCAAAGGCCGCCTCGTAGATCGCCCGGGAGGCACGTTCAGCTTCCGGGCTGCCGACGTAGGTGAGCAGGGCTGCTCCGGCCAGGATCATCGCCAGCGGGTTTGCGATATTCTTACCTTCCAGCGCGGGCGCCGTCCCGTGTGGCGCCTCCGCCATCACGGCGCACACTTTGGTGGCCGTTTCGTCGAAGGCAAGCACGAGCGATTCGGAGCCTGCGATCGAACCGTACATCTGCAGCACCAGGTCCGAAAGACAGTCACCGTCGCGGTTTAGGGCAGGAATGACAAGCGATTCGCCGGCGTTCTGAAGCAGCAGGGCGTAGGTGGCATCGATCAGTTGGGGATCGTAGCGCACGCCCGGATGGCGGCTGGCTGCTCGATCCAGTTCCTCCTTGAACAACCCCTCGTACACCGGGCTGACCGTGAATTTGGGTCCGCCAAACACCTTTGCGCCGGTTCGCTCGGCATGCTGGAACGAGAACTCGGCCACTGCCCGGCACGTCCGGCGCGAAATGCGTTCGGTGCGAAGCGCAAACTCATCGCCTTCCGGTCCGGCCTCCCGCCACTCCTGGGCGCCGTAGGCACCGCCGACGGCCATGCGCACGACCGAGATGGGTGCGTGGATACCGCCCACCGGCCGCACATTGGGCAGCCGGCGGCCGGTGCGCAGGATGACTTTACCGTCGATCGCCTCCCGCAGGATGGCATTCGGGCTGCCGACATCATCGGGATCGGCCGGGGTGATGGTTGCGGCCTTCAAACCGAGGCCGCAGTTGCTCATCGCTCGTGCCGCTTCCCGGATGACTTCGTTGTGCGTGGCACGGCGGTTGGCGAGGCTGAGATCATAGCGTTCGAAGCTGAGCGGCACCCGGATCACCTCTGGATCGAGTACACGCAGCGCCTCTTCCAGCAGTTCCTGGCCGGTTTGATCACCTTCGAGAATGGCAATCTGGGATCGAACGTTCGTGTCCGTCATGTCTTCAATAAGCTGTTGATCGTCTTCTTGAGCTGCTCGACGTTGATCGGCTTCTGGAGGCAGGCCGTGCCGCCCGCCTCCAGTACACGGTCCTCAATATCGTATTCACCACCCGCCGTGATCACGACCACAGGAGGTTGACTGTTTTCGGTGGAGGTCCGCAGCTGTTTCAGCATCTCGAGGCCGTTCATTCCAGGCATCATCAAATCAAGCAGCACCAGATCGGGCGGGTTGGAGGCGATGAGCCTCAAGGCCTGCGGCGCGCTGTTGGCGATTTGCGGCTCGTGTCCCAGTATCCGGATGGTCGCCGCCATCAGGTCGAGCGTGGACATCTGATCGTCTACAATAAGGATCGTGGCCATGGATTGAAGCTTACACTCCGGTCGCGGCCGCACGCAGGCTGATCGCCGCCAGGAAGAAATTCAGCAGCCCGTAGACGAGCACGACCTGCCGGTCATCGCGGCCCCTGGTGATGGCATAGTATGCCGGCAGGGAGATTACGGCAACAACTCCATAAAGGACATGGATGCCGAGTCGGCCCGGCCTCGCTCCAGAGAACCAGAGCGCAGCGCCCAGCGCGGCCTGCCCCAGGATCAGCAATTCGCCGACCGCCAGGATGCCCCAGTAATTTCCGGTCATGGTGCGGCCGCGTGCGTAGCTCACCACGCCCCAAACGCCAGCGATCAGCGTGAAGAGCAGCACGGATGTCGCCAGATTGTTATGGATCTCTGTCAGGGTCACTGCCGGTCCCCTTCTTCAGGCTTACAGCTCGTAGATGTCACGGTACTTGTTCTCCAGGTAGCGCAGGTAAGGTTCAGCCTCCAGGCCCTGGCCGGTCACTTTTTGCAGCAGCTCGATCGGTTCGTACTTCGAGCCGTGGCGGTGGATGTTCTCCCGCAGCCAGCCCAGCAAGCCGTCGAATTCGGCTTTCACGATCTGTTCGTCAAGGTCGGGCAGGTCCTGATGGATCTTCTCCCACAGCTGGGCAGCGATCAAATTCCCCAATGAGTAGGTCGGGAAATAGCCGATCATGCCGCCTGACCAGTGAACATCCTGCAGCACGCCGCGGGCATCGTCGGGCGGCAGGATGCCGAGGAAGGCTTCGAATGTCTCGTTCCAGGCCTCTGGCAGGTCGGATACGGCCAGGTCACCTTCCATCAGGGCGATCTCAAGCTCGAAGCGCAGCATGACGTGCAGATTGTAGGTCGCCTCGTCTGCGTCGACGCGAATGAAGGTTCGTTCGACTTTGTTCATCGCCCGGTAGAACGCATCCAGCGAGATGTCACCCAGCTGGGCAGGAAAGACTTTCTTCAGCTCGGGCAGGTAGGCCTGCCAGAAAGGCTTGCTGCGCCCCACCAGGTTCTCCCACATCCGGGATTGGGATTCGTGCATCGCCAGCGAAGCACCACCGGCGAGCGGTGTTCGTTCCAGGGTTTTGTCGATCCCCTGCTCGTACATCGCGTGTCCGGCTTCGTGCATCGTTCCCGTCAGGCCGGTGGGCAGGTAGTGTTCATCAAAACGGGTGGTGATTCGGACGTCGTCGATGCCGAACCCGGTTGTGAATGGATGCACCGATTTGTCCTGTCGACCACGCTGGAAGTCGTAACCGAAGGCTTTGATGACTTTGATCCCGAAATCCCACTGCTTGTCGATGTCGTACGCCTTGTGCATGACCGAATCATCAACCGGCTTTCCCTCTTCGAGGATCGCCTGAACGAGCGGTACCTGGCGCTTGCGGAGCGTTTCAAAGACCGCTTTCACCTCTTCGGTCTTCATCCCGGGCTCGAAATCATCCAGCAGCGGGTCGTAGACATGATCATAGGGCTTGAAGAAGTCGGCGTACTGCCGGCGGAGTTCGACGATCTTCTTGAGATGAGGTTCAAAACGTTTGAAATCTGACTCGGCCCGCGCGTGCTCCCAGTCCTGGTGCGCCATGGCCGTAACGCGTGAATATTCCGCAACCCAAGACGAAGGTACTTTGACTTCCTTCAGGTAGTCTCGCTCGGCCTTGCGGACCAGGCGGACCTCATTCGAATCCGGATCGAGGTCCTTGACTTCCGACTTGGCGCCTTCGATGGCCGCTCCCATCTCATCGGAGACAAAATGATCGTGGGCCAGGGTGCTGAGCGTGGCGAGCTGCATGGCCCGCGCACCGGCGCCACCCGGCGGCATGTAAGTCTGCTGATCCCAGCCGAGCAGGGCGGCTGCGTGGCCGAGGTCGGACACCAGCCCAAGCAGTTCGCGAAGTTTTTCGAGGTTGTCTGTCATGATTTCTCCTGTTTTCTAAATCACGCGCCAGCGTGGGGCTTCTCCACGCAGCACGGAAAGGACTTCGTGGGCGATATCCTCCGCCACACGGGCCTGGGCTTCATAGGTCTGCCCGGCGATGTGCGGTGTGAGGATGAGATTCGGCTGTTCCCGTAGTTCGGACGATTGCAAGGGCTCATGCTCGAACACGTCCAATGCGGCCCCGCCTAGCTTACCACTCTTCAGCGCCGCCAGCAGCGCTTCCTCATCGACGATGCCGCCGCGCGAGGTGCAGATCACCCATGCTCCAGGCTTGAGTTGAGCCAGAGCATTCCGATCGATCAGGTTGGCCGTGCCCTCGGTCAGCGGGACGTGCAGGCTGATGACGTCCGAGCGCTGAAGCAGGATGTCCAAGGGTACGGATTCCGCCCCGCGCTCCGATATCGTCTGTTTCGATTGGCCGGGGTCGTAGGCCAGCACGTTCATGCCAAACGCCGCCGCGCGTTCTGCGACCAGCATTCCGATGCGGCCGATGCCGATCAGTCCGAGCGTCTTGCCGCGCACTTCGTGGCCGACAAACCCGGATTTCTCCCATTCCCCCCGCCGCATGCTGGCATCGGCCTGCGTCAGCTGGCGGGCAATGGCCAGTATCAGCGCCAGGGTGTGTTCGGCCACAGAAATGCTGGTCGACTGGGGTGCGTTAATGACCGTCACGCCCTGCTCCTCAGCTGCATTCAGATCGATGTTGTCCACCCCTACGCCGGCCCGGCCGACTACCTTTAATCGGGGCCGCCCGCGTTCAATCACATCCCGGTCTACCAGGGTGCGGCTGCGCACGATGAGAGCATCGACGTTCCCGAGCTCTTCTTCGAGCCCGGAATCGACAACTTCTGCTTCCTGCTGCAGGATCGATACACCGGTCGACGCAAGTCCATCCGGAATAAGTACGCGCCAGGTCATCGTTTCTCCCGTGTCTTGACCGACCTATTGTACTCGCGGCGAGGTTTCGCGGGTGCTGAGCAGACGCCCGCTGGAGGGCCGGTTCTCAGAGCCTATCTCTGCCCGCTGTAGGTTGTTTCCAGGGACTGAAGAGCCTGCAGGCAGGCATCATCCTCAGGATTTGGAACGTAGTTCGTTTCAAACCAGGTTTTCAAGATTTCCTGAGCGACGGGAATCGATGTCAGCCGCAGCGAGAGGCAGAGGATGTTCGCGTCGTTCCAAAGCCGGGCGCCGCGAGCCGTCTCGGCATCAGCGCACAGCGCTGCCCGAATCCCCGGCACCTTGTTGGCGGCAATGCTCACACCGGTGCCCGTCCAGCAGCACAGGATTCCCCCCTCAACGGCACCGGACAAAACCGACTCGGCGACCTGCCGGGCAACCTCCGGCCAACGGGTTTCCTGATCTCCAAGCGGACCCCGGATGGTCAATTCGTGCCCGGCTGCCTTCAATTCCGCCAGGATGGATTCCGTCAGCGCAGTGCGTTCATCTGAGCCTACGGCGAGCTTCATGACTTGACCTCCCTTTCCTCTCTTGGGATGCCCGGCTTACGCTGCAGCCAGTTGGTGAACAACCCGCCCAGCAGCCCGATTCCCGGGTAGTTTGCTGCCAGATCCAGCAGCGAAAAACCACGCGTGGGGATCCAGATCTGGCTCAGTTCTTCCAGCGTGACCAGTGGAATCAGGATCAAACTCCCGAGTTGAAATGGCCTTCCAGCCAGGGTCACCGAACGCCGGTGCAGGGCGAGGTTGACCGTGAGCGACAGCCATCCGATCAGGATGAAGTGAGCGGTGAAATCCCTGCCAGGTATGCATGCGACCCAATCGAACAGCGCGCCGCCCCACCCCAGATCGGCTGCGAGAATGATCGATAGAATGGCCAGGCCGAATCCGATCGCAATCCATGTCATCCGGTGGCCGTAGTTTCGCATGCGCTGATTGTACCGGAGGATCGGCCCATGATATGCCAATCGGGGGGTAATGGTACGATTCGGAGGATTTCCGAGCCCATCACGGTTATGGGATAATAGGCGCGGTTTCTTCAGGAGGCACATGTGAGATTCAACAGCCTGTGTGTGCTGGGCCTGGGTTATATTGGACTGCCCACTGCAAGCACCTTTGCGACGCATGGCCTGCAGGTCATAGGCGTCGACGTCGATCGCCGGGTGGTCGATGTCCTGCGCAACGGCGAGATCCATATTCAAGAACCGGGCTTGCGCACGCTGGTCCAGGCCGCGTTCCGATCCGGCAAACTCAGCGTGGAAGAAGCTCCCTCGCCCGCGGATGCCTTTATCATCGCCGTTCCGACGCCGATCACGAAAGACAAACGGGCCGACCTGACATATGTCCAGGCGGCAGCCGAATCGATTCACCCTGTCCTTCGCGCCGGCAACCTGGTTGTGCTCGAATCGACTTCCCCACCCCGCACGACCGTTGACCTGGTCAGGCCGATTCTGGAGCAATCCGGCCTGCGCGCCGGGCAGGATTTCTTCCTGGCCTATTCGCCCGAACGGGTGCTGCCGGGAAAAATCCTGCACGAGCTGATCGAGAACGCCCGTGTGATCGGCGGCATCGACGAGGCTTCGGCCCGCGCTGGGCGCGACCTGTATTCAGCATTCGTTCGGGGGGACATCCTGCTGACCGACGCCACAACCGCCGAGATGGTGAAGTTGATGGAGAACACTTACCGCGATGTCAACATTGCCATCGCCAATGAGTTTTCGCGCCTCGGGCAATCGTTTGGGGTGGACATCTGGCAGGCGATTGCAATGGCCAATCTCCATCCGCGCGTTAAGATCCTGCGGCCCGGTCCGGGCGTTGGCGGGCACTGCATCAGCGTCGATCCCTGGTTCCTGGTCGAGGCAGCGCCGGAAATCAGCGCCCTGATTCGCCAGGCGCGCCTGGTCAATGACGGCCAGCCCGCGGTTGTGGTTGATCTGGTGCGGAGCGCATTGGGGCCGCTCGAAGGGAAGCGTATCGCAGCCCTGGGGTTGAGCTACAAGGCCGATGTGGATGACCTGCGTGAGAGCCCGGCGCTGGAAGTGGTGGAGCAGCTGGTGCATGCTGGCGGGGTGGTGGTGACCTGGGAGCCGTTCGTCCCGGATCATCAGGTCCCCGGATCCACCCCGGCCGCCTCGCTAGAGCAGGCGCTGCAAGACGCGGAGGCGGTCCTGCTGCTGGTGGACCACACACAGTTCAAGGAGATCGAACCGGCGTGGGCGGCTGACCATACACCGGCCCGTACGATCATCGACACCCGTGGTGTCTGGAGCCGTTCCGCGTGGGGCGAGGCGGGTTTTCGCGTGATCACGCTTGGCGTGGGCTTACAGGATGCCTGAAAAAAGATTGCGCGTGCTGAGCATCTTCGGCACCCGGCCGGAGGCGGTCAAAATGGCGCCGGTCGTCCGCCGGCTTGAGGAGACGGAAGGCGTCGACTCGCAGGTGTGTGTAACGGCTCAACACCGACAGATGCTGGACCAGATAATCGAAATTTTCGAGATCGAACCCCAGATTGACCTGGATTTGATGCGTCCCGACCAGAACCTGCCCGATCTCACGGCCGCCATCCTGCAGGGGCTGGACCCGGTCTTGGACGACCTGCGGCCAGATTGGATCCTGGTGCAGGGTGATACCACAACCGTCATGGCGGCTGGCTTGCTGGCATACTACCACCGCGTTCGGCTCGGCCATGTGGAGGCCGGATTGCGAACCGGAGACAAGTGGCAGCCATTCCCGGAGGAGATCAACCGCCGGGTGGCCAGCGTGGTGGCTGACCTGCATTTCGCACCCACGGAATGGGCTCGCGACAACCTGCTGGCTGAAGGGGTGCATTCCGACGCGATCGTGGTGAGCGGGAACCCGGTTATCGATGCGCTGCTTTTCATCGCCGGGCAGGGATTCCAACCCCGGGATGGGCCGCTGGCCCGGCTGCCGGCCGATCGTGAGTTGATTCTGATGACGGCGCACCGTCGTGAGAACTTTGGAGAACCCTTGCGGGACATCTTCCGGGCTGTCCGGCGGCTGGCTGAAGAATACCGGGATCGTATACACGTCCTCTACCCGGTCCATCTCAATCCCAACGTGCAGGGTCCAGCGCATGAGATTCTGGATGGCCTGGGAAATGTGACGCTGACCGACCCGCTCGATTATCGCGAGATGGTTTTTGTGCTTCAACGCTGCCGGTTTGTGCTCACCGATTCGGGTGGCTTGCAGGAAGAAGCCCCTGCACTGGGTAAACCGGTGCTGGTGATGCGGAATGTAACAGAACGACCCGAAGCAATCCGGGCTGGGACGGCCCGGCTGGTGGGCAGCGATTCCGACCGGATCATCGCGGAATCGAAAGTGCTGCTGAATGATGAAACAGCGTACCAGGGCATGGCAAAAGCCGTGAATCCCTATGGTGATGGCCACGCAGCCGAGCGCATTGTGGAAGCCTTGCTGGCTTTCCAGGCCCGGCAGGTGGGTTGAGCATGAAGCGTGATGTTTACGCCCGCCTGGTGTACGCCCGGCGAAGGCCGCTCATTGGCCGATTGGCTTACTACTTGCTAAAGATGCTCGGGGTGGAGATTCCGGCCTCGGTCGAGATCGGGCGTGATTTTCAGCTGGTTCATGGGGGTTTCGGCGTCGTCATTCACCCTGCGACCCGCATCGGAGACCGGGTCAAGATCTATCCGGGTGTCACCATCGGGCGGGGAGATATCTACCGCCCCATGGAGGAGTCCTCGTTTCAGGCGGTTGTGGTGGAGGATGACGTGATCCTTTCGCCTGGGGCCAAGGTTTTATGTGGGAGTGGCGTGCTGACAGTTGGACGGGGCACCGTCGTCGGGGCAAATGCCGTCCTGCTCGAATCGACCGGAGAGCAGGAGCTGTGGGCGGGTATCCCGGCCAAACGGGTGGGATCGCGTTCGGGCTACGCAGAGCAAGAGGTGTGATTTTCTCCATCGTTTTTTTAGGTAGGTGATTTCATGCCGCCAGGAATTCGTACACGAGCTCGAAAACTGTGCATGCTGCCGCGCCTGGCGGGTGTGGGCGGCATGGTTTCCTTCCAGGCGAAAATGAGGGGCGCGCTGGAGCGGCGTGGGGTCGAGGTGTGCTTCTCGTTGGAGGATCGGCCCTATGACGCCGTGCTCGTGGTCGGCGGAACGCGAAAGCTGGCCGGTTTATGGGCTGCGCGTCGGCGCGGAATTCCAGTGATCCAGCGCCTGGATGGTATAAATTGGATCCATCGTAAACGCCGAACCGGACTGCGGCATTTTCTGCGGGCCGAGTTGAGCAACCTGTTGCTGATCACCACACGGGATCGGATTGCAACCGGGGTGGTCTACCAGAGTGAGTTTGCGAAAGACTGGTGGGAACGTGTGCACGGCGAGGCGCCGGTGGAATCCCGGGTGGTGTTGAACGGGGTCGATCTCAATTTCTACACGCCGCATGGCAGCGGTTCACCGCCACTGGACCATGATCGCATGCTGGTCGTTGAGGGCACCCTGGGCGGCGGCTATGAACTCGGCCTCGAATATGCGCTTCGATTGGCGGGCCGGATTCAAGACTTGCGAGAACGGAAATTGGAGCTGGTCATCGTCGGGCGGACCGGCGCGAAACTGCGAGCGGAAGCCGAACGGCAGTCCCAGGTTCCCATTGTCTGGCGCGGGCAGGTTGCGCCCGAGGCGATCCCGGAGATCGATCGTTCCGCTCATTTCCTGTATGCAGCCGATCTGCACCCTGCGTGCCCGAACGCTGTCCTTGAAGCCATGGCCTGCGGCACGCCGGTCGTGGCTTTCGATACCGGCGCCTTGAGCGAGATTGTGGTGCACAGTGCTGGCGAGTTGGTACCGTACGGAGGCGATCCATGGAACCTGGATCCTCCTGATATCAGCGGACTGGCCTGGGCCGCCCTGAAAGTGCTCGACAACCAGCGCATCTACCGCACATCGGCCCGCAGCCGGGCGGAGGCGGAATTCGGACTCGAACGCATGTTGGCTGGCTACCTCTCCGCCCTCGAGTGGATCTGATCCATGGAAACGCGTTTTTCTGGCCGCGTCGGCCTTCAGCAGCGGGTGCTTCCTACCTACCGGGTGGCTTTTTTTGAAAGACTTGCGCGCCTCTGTCCGGAAGGGTTGGGTGTCTTTGCCGGGCTTCCGCGCCCCGCCGAATCGATCAGACCGGCAAATTCGCTTGCCAACGCTGATCTCACACACGCACACAATCTGCACCTATTCGCAGGCTCCTGCTACCTTTGCTACCAGGTCGGCCTGCGCTCATGGCTCGAGCGATGGTCACCGTCGGTGCTCATCATGGAGGCGAATCCACGCTACCTGTCGAGCGGTACGGCAGTGCGCTGGATGCACCATCGTGGACGTCCGGTGATTGGCTGGGGGTTGGGCGCGCCGCCGGCAAGCGGCCCGCTGGCTGATATTCGCACGGCACTTCGGCGTCGATTCGTCGGCCAATTCGATGCCATGATCGCGTACAGCGAGCAGGGAGCGAATGAGTACATCGGCCTGGGCGCCTCCCCCGAGCGTACGTTTGTCGCTCTGAATGCTGTCGCTGCCCGGCCGGCTCCCCCGCCTGTTCGACCACCGCTTCGGTCGAGGCGCCCCCGGGTTCTCTTTGTGGGGAGATTGCAGGAGCGAAAACGGGTTGACCTGCTCCTGGAGGCCTGCTCGCAGATCCCGACCGCGCCCGACCTGATGATCGTGGGTGATGGACCGGATCGGGACCGGCTTGAAGCGTTCGCGAGCGAAATTTATCCGCAGGCGCAGTTTGTCGGGCCCAGATTCGGGGCGGAACTTCAGGAATACTTCGCATGGGCCGACCTTTTTATCCTTCCTGGCACCGGCGGTCTGGCCGTGCAGGAGGCCATGGCGGCCGGCCTGCCCGTTATCGTCGCCCGGGGGGATGGGACCCAGCGCGACCTGATTTCGGGGAATAACGGCTGGCTGCTTCCTTCCGATGATCTGGAAGCCCTGATTGCGGCGATGACGAAGGCATTCTCCAATCCGGATCGACTGCGTGCGATGGGCGAACGCTCCTACCGGCTGGTGGTGGAGCGCTTCAACATCGAGACGATGTCGGAAGTATTCGTGCAGGCGATGAACGCCGTGTCAGGTGGCTGAAATGAAGCTGGCCTTTGTCGCGGACGGCCGCAGTCCAACTGCACGCAGCTGGCTGGATCTATTCGTGGGATCGGGGCATGAAGTGCATTTTATTTCCACCTTCCGCTGCGAAGAACCTGCTGGACTAGCATCTTTCCGCGTTGTCCCGGTTGCATTCAGCGGCCGTGCCCGTCCGGGCGCTCCGGGTCAGGCAATCGGAGGGGCTTCCGCCATCAACATGCGGGCGGCCATCCGGCATTGGCTCGGACCGCTGTCCATCCCATATGCTGCCTCGCGGCTGCGGGCTGAACTGG
>JBJYWH010000257.1:0-2521 GCA_046259355.1 Anaerolineales bacterium | reverse complement strand
GTGAGGTACCACGTGAACCCCGCTGTGGCCAACTCCCAACCAACGCCGGCCACGACAGCGCCCAGCACCGCATAGCGAAGTGCAACCTTACGGTTCGGAGCCCAGAGGTAGAGCGCCAAAAATGCGAGCACCTTCACGAGCAGAGAAAGCAGATGCGTGAAGGCTGATTTGAGCGGAAGGCTGTTGAGCAGAGCGCCCCCCAATGCCTGAAAGTCGATGTTCGTCAGCACGCTGAGGGTCGTAGTCGCCAGGACCGAGACGATAACGAGAGCTCCCAACAGGATGACGATGGCAAGGCCCGCAAGCCGTTTGCGGAGGAAATTGCGTATACGCGTATCCGGCCAGGCCCGGTTGACGTTGTAAATCAAACTGGAGAACATGCCAGATGCCGACCAGAACAAGCTGACCAGACCGATGATCCCAACGGCACCGCGCAGATCGAGGACGGTTTTTAGATTGGTTTGAATGATGTCTTTCGAGCCCGGGAACAAGTTCAAGAACATATCCTGAACCTGCCTGAAAATCTGCTCCCGCTCGAGGAAAAAACTTCCCGCCGCAATCAACGCCAGGAAGAATGGAAAGAGTGAGAACAGAGTGTAGTACGCCAGGCTGGCAGCCACCTCCCCCCCGCGTTCTTCCGAGAATCGGTTGAAGGAACGGAGCAAGATCCGACCTGATCGCGTCGACCGAATGCGCTGCAGGATGGAGCCGAACTTTTCGAGCATCATACTCCACGCTGGTAGGCAACCACCGGGGATGATAGCACGGACTTGAGCAAACCGTGAGGTTAAAACGTTCGTTCCGGGACGATCAGGAATGGCCGTTCGAATTCTTCATGATGCCCTGAATGACCCCCTCGGACCAGCACCGCTGCATGGCGTCGACCATGCTCGGGTCAAATTGCTTACCGGATCCATGAAGAATCTCTTCGTAGGCCGCTTCACCGGTCATGGCTTTCCGATAGGGGCGGTCCGAAGTCATGGCATCAAAGGCATCCGCGACAGCCAGCAGGCGTGCTCCAACGGGAATCGATTCACCCTGCAGACCATCAGGATATCCCTTGCCATCCCAGCGCTCATGGTGATGCTTGACCAGGGGTACGGCAGGCGCCAGGTAAGGAATGTCGCGAATCATACGCGCGCCCACCTCGGGGTGCTTCCGCATTTCCGCCCATTCCTCTTCGTTCAGTTTTCCATTCTTCTGCAAGATCGAATCAGATACATATATCTTGCCGATGTCGTGCAGGATAGCGCCATACTCAAGTTCTTCCAGCTGATCGTCGCCCCACCGCAGCTCAGTTGCCAGGGCTCTTGAGTACTCACCCAGGCGGTGCATGTGCGCATGAGTGTACGCATCGCGCATTTCAATCGCTCCAGCAAGAACGAACAGGCTGTCCTTATAGGCCGCCTTCAGCTGGACGATCTTGAGTTCATCGGAGCGCTCGAGTCTGGCCTTGACGGCCGAGAGCAGTTCCTTGGTTGTGACGGGCTTGGTGATGTAATCATCCGCTCCCAGGGATTTACCGTAGAAGGTGTCTTCACGCGTGCCTCGAGCTGTCAGGAAAATGAACGGAATGGCTGTGCCCTGGGGGTGCTGCCGCACGGCTTCAAAGAGCTTGTAGCCATCCATGACAGGCATGGAGATATCCGATAGGATCAAGTCGGGAAGCTCAGTTTCGAGCAAAGTAAGTGCGGCTTCGCCATTGGAGGCTGTAAGTACAGCGTAGCCAGCGCCTTCAAGGACATCCCGGAAGGCGATGAGCATGGCTGGATCATCTTCGACGACGAGTAGTTTCGTTGACGGTTCCACGCACAACTCCCGAAGATTCTTTTCGCTTCACCCTGACGGGTGCGCGGGAATGGTGCGGCCAGCCTGCTGCAGACCCTAGCCGACCCATCATTCCCCTAAATTATGTCTTGCATGATTTTACTTGACAAGAAGACCTTCGTACCCCCTGCCAGCATGGACACGCTCGCTGCACTACCTCGACAATCCATCATAGAACAGCATGCTACAATGCTCGGAGAAAGGAGAGACATCAATCGGTGGGAACCAAACGTCACCTGGCTGGATTGACTTTGCTGCTTGTGGCTCTGTTGGTATTTTCATTCCTGGGCGGCTACCTGCTTCGGGGATTCTCCGATTTGACCCGGCAGGACCTCCTCCTTGTGAAAGAGGCTCTGGCTGCGCTGGAGCAGTATTCGTTGGTTCCACTTCCGGATAGCCTGACGATGGAGCGAGCGATGATTCATGCTGCCGTCGGTACGCTGGATGATCCTTTCAGTGTATATGTTGAGCCCGTGGAGCACGAACTTCAGTCTGATGACCTTGCAGGCGAATACGGTGGAATTGGAGCACTTCTCACAATTGGCCGCAATGGCGAGGTCATCCTGACTCCGTATGAGCAAGGCCCTGCGTTCAATGCCGGGATCAAAGCTGGAGATCTTTTGAAATCGGTGGACGGCTCGGAAATTCGCCCATTCCCGGATCTATCGGAACTGACCGCAGCTCTCCGAGGACC
>JBJYWH010000256.1:7248-7508 GCA_046259355.1 Anaerolineales bacterium | reverse complement strand
TTCAACATCGGCTTCAACCCCTAATTCCTTCAGGACATCTTCTGTATACATGCGGAGCACAAGGCTGCTCCCCATGCCTGCACCACAAGCCGTAGCAATGTGTATCATCCGGTTTCCTTTACAGTGTTGGAGTGCGTGCGAAGTCCCTGCGTTTCCTCTTCTTCAAGCGATAGTAGTTTACAGTATACGGATTTCTAAAAGCAAGTATTTGTATCTGCAATTGTCTTGCATGTCATGCCTTTCCGAATGACACATCATTT
>JBJYWH010000256.1:0-7238 GCA_046259355.1 Anaerolineales bacterium | reverse complement strand
ATTTTGACACTAATTTACGAAGAAAAAGCAACGTGCCGAATACTACTGATCTTGATACTCTCCTAGGAGCACATCGATCTTTCCTTCTATGGATCCATTGGCCGTGTGCTCGGTGGCAAATATCTTGCCTGGAAGCAAGTTGGACTGCCTGCGGGAATGGGCTTGTGGAAACTCTTGGACAGAGCCTCATTGGGGAGGAACAGACAGGCTATACATTTGTCAATGCCGTGCTGTGCGAAATTTCTTGAATGAACGCCCTGCGTATTTACGTGCTTCAAGATGGAGCACCATGTGGCGATATCAGTATCGCGATGGTGCTCGCATGTCGGACCAACATATAGCTGCAAGCAGGAAGCGGGGTGGCATGCATCATTCCTCCCAAGAGGTGTAAATTCGTTTACGCTTGGCTAGATCACGGGCGGGAGGCCGAAAATTGCCAAGAGTTTTTTACATCGACCTGACGGATTTCAAAGCGACCTGCGAAGATGCTCCGGAAACGTGGACTCGTTGGGCTGGGCAGGGACTCACCGCGGCGATCATATAGGATGAGGTTGCAGTGAACTAAAACCAGCTCGTCCCGATCGAGCGACGAACCGGGAGTTGAGCGTCTTAACAAAAGCGGCGTTACCTTCAAGTCCTGTCTGCCGCCGGCGAAGCGAAGACGCCGACCGGAGTGTGCCGGGTGATAGCAGCTTAGGCCGGGTATGGTTGCACGGCAAGAGGGGGCGGCCCTGGGTGAGGATTGCAGGGCATATGCCTACCCCATCCGAGCCGTGGATCTACCACGGCGGCAAGCAACGGCTTGACAAGCGCACCCGGATCGGTTATCGTTCCACCCATCAACAAAATTCGCCAGCAGTCCTCGCTGCAGTTCCCTCCGGGCTTGGTTCCATCCCCCAGACATCTGCTTGACTTCTGAAGATAAGGAAAATTTGATCGTTATGAACTTCAATCAGTTCAATCTTGATTCACGTTTAACAACAGGGATTCGTGCCGCCGGGTATCAAATTCCGACGCCGATCCAGGCGGCGGCCATCCCGCTCGCCCTGGCCGGGAAGGATATCATCGCAACCTCCCAGACGGGGACGGGCAAGACGGCGGTGTTCGTGCTGCCCATCCTGCATAACTTGCTCACAAGTGAGGGGAGGGGGACTCGGGCTTTGATTATCACACCCACCCGCGAGCTTGCCGAGCAAATCCACCAGGCCATAACCATCCTGGCGCGCGGAACGAAAATTCGGAGCGCTGCCATCTACGGTGGTGTCGGCGCGGGAGCCCAACTGGAGGCGCTTCGCCGTGGGGTGGAAATCATCGTGGCATGTCCCGGGCGCCTGCTGGATCATATCCAGAACAAGCACGCCCGACTCGATACGATCGCTTTTCTGGTGCTGGATGAGGCCGACCGGATGCTCGACATGGGTTTCCTGCCGGATATCAAGCGCATCCTGCGGCATGTCCCGGTCCGGCGTCAAACGCTGCTGTTCTCAGCCACGTTTCCAGCCGAGGTCGAGGCGTTGGCGGCCCAGTTTCTACGTTCGCCGGAGCGCGTTGCGATCGGTATTTCAAGGCCTGCGCACACGGTTACGCATACCCTTTACCCGGTTCCACAGCATTTGAAGAAGCACCTGCTGCTGAGGCTGCTCAAGCAGACCCGGACCGATTCGGTTCTGATATTCACCCGGACGAAGCACCGCGCCCAGCGCCTGGCCCGGCAGCTGGCCAACGCCGGCTACAGGACGACCGGCCTGCACGGTGATCGCAGCCAGGGCCAGCGACGATCGGCACTGAACGGTTTTAAAACCGGGCATTTTCAGATCATGGTCGCGACCGACATCGCTGCGCGTGGCCTGGACATTGACCGCATCTCGCATGTCATCAACTACGACATGCCCGACACGGCCGATGCCTACATTCACCGCATCGGGCGCACCGGACGGGCTGAACGAACCGGTGAGGCCTTTACCCTCGTTACACCGGAAGATCTGCCGATGGTGCACCAGATTGAAAAAATCATGAAGGAAAAATTACCGCAGCGTTCGCTGTCCGATTTTGACTATGCGGCAGCAAGGCCAGATGCCCGATTACCCCTGCGCCAACCAGGCGGCTAAAGGCAACGTTCTGCGCCTGGGTTCGGTTGAGGCATGGCTGAAGCGGGCTGATCACGCAGCCATCACGCGCGATCTCCCGGTGGGCACCGGGGTTCATCGTCACGGTCAGCCTTTTTGTTCGTAGGTCTTTCTACCCTCCAGCAGGAGCGCCTCGACTTCGAGCCGAGCTTTCTCGATTGACAAATCCAGGACGGTAGCCCACTCCGCGCACACCGCAGAGCGTGTCGCTTGCAGCATGATGCTGGTAATCTCGTTCAGACTTCTCTTCCAGCTGAGAGCTGTTAAATCGCGTACCAATTCACAGCGTGCCTTAAAGGATCCATCCTTCTGGCGTTCCGCCAATGCCAATTGCCGTTGGCGGTGATCGGGCTCCAGCGCTGCTGGACGGCTGCGGAGGACCGTGCGATAGGCGGCCAGGTCTTTCTTCGCGATAAGTTCGCGCAGCGTGGACGACGAGCCGTCGACCGGCACCCAGACGGTGCCCGTCGGGATCTCGAGCTCGTAATAGCGGCGCTCGGGGCCCGAATCGAATTGTTTCACCACAATCCTGACAATACGCCCGACTCCGTACCGGGGATGAACCGCCCACTGATTGATCTCAAATTCCATGGCCATCCTTCTTTATCTCCGCTTTGAGCGGAAGCTCACGGACGGAAGAAAAAAAGCCGCCCATCCCATAGGAGGATACGGCGGCAATCGATGCGCGCTTAACCAGCTATATGATTATGTCTATTGTACCATCCCCTCCTTCCCGGCGGTGCCGGGGAATGCGAGATGTGCTTCGTCGCGGCTCTCCGATCGATTCGAAATCGCAGCCAACCGTCGACGGACTGCCGGTGAATATAGTTGTTTCCGGTCATGAAATTTCATGGGCTGTCTGCTGGGGATTCGGGTTGCCGCGACGGGAAGGCTTTCACGCAGCGGAAAAGGCCGAATTTATAGCTTGCCCGTATCCGCCTGCAGCCCTGAGTATCTCCTCGCGGCCTCGAGATTTTCAGCCGGAAGGGGCATACACCGTGACAAGAACCGGCCGGGTCCGCATCGGCGTCCCGCAGGCTGCCGCAGCATACCGGCGTGGAACAACCCCGGATTGGTGTTCCAGCAAGGAATGCATGCGAAAGGAGGGCAGGGTTGTAGACGAAAGCGGGCGGGAAAAGCCCCGCCCGCTGCGAATTTCCTGCCGCCTTACTCCAACCACACCGTGAAAGTCGACCAGGGCGAGTAGGATCCGGCGTTGCCCGCGCCATCCATCGCCCGAACTCTCCAGCGGTAGTACCAGCCGCATTCGACCGGGATCGACTGGCCGGTGTTGCTGGTGCTCCACGGGCTGCCGGGCGCAGCCGACCAGCTGGATTGGTCCGGGCTGCGTTCCACGCGAACTTCGTAGGAGGCGATGCCGCTCGGATCGGAGACAGAACTCCAGGTAAGCGTGACCGAGCCCACACACCCGAATTCCTGCGTATTCTTGGGCGTAAGCGTATTCGGGGCAGGCGGTGCGGTCTCATCCACCGGGGTTGGTGGCGCAGGCACCTCGGTCGGCGGTTCCGGCCCCTGCTCGATGGGCAAATCTTCCGCGCATACCGCCTCAACGGCGCCGCTCCAGACCCAGCATTCCACCTTGTTCTCGAGGAGCACCCTGAACCAGCCTGCACCCGGTGTTTGTGCATTCGCCGGCGCGTTCTCACCCTGCAGCAGGTAGCCCAGTTCGTGGAAGGCGCTGTCCGGTCCATAGCGGCAGGTGGCGTTCATCGACGCTGTAACCGATGGCGTGCAGGTTGTCTCTTCCGGTGGCGGGACCGGGGTTGGTTCTTCCACTGGCTGCTCCACCTGTCCGATCTGCGTGAGCAGTGGATTCTCGAAGTAGAAGGTCTGTCGATTTTCCGCTGAGCAAAAAGACAGGTATTCTGCGTTTTCGTCGCCCCGGACCTCCCCGGTCAGCCACCACTCGTAACGGCCGCCCGGCTGCGGTTCGAGCCTGAAGGTTGAGAACGGGAGGTTCTCATCCGCGGTGGCCAGTGTGATCAGCCGCTGGTCTGGCAGCCGCAGCTCAACGCGCCACTGGATGTCGCCTGGCGGCAGATCCTCGTCGGCGGACCATGCCAGGAGTGGGTCTTCGTCGATCCCAAATACATGACCATTTGATGGTGCGAGCGATTTCGGATCGATAAACCCGTCGCAGCCCGGCAGCGGTTCGGGAGGAGAGGGGGCGCGTGGGCCGAAATCCAGCTGGATGCCAGGAATGAACACCAGCACGGAGAACATCACGATGCCGAACAGCAGCCCCAATCCCGCGCCGCCCGGGAGCCACCAGCCGGGGGTCTCCGGGCGGACGCGGCGCACGACAAGAATGATCCCCACAATGATGAGCAGCGGCAGAGCGCTTGCGGCCGCCATCGGCGCGCCTGGCAGGCGGTAGCAGCTCACCAGTGCGTTCTCGGCGAAGCGCGAGGTGCCGACGTCCGATTTGGTTGCAGTGGCGGTAATCTCCTGGCAGCGGTCCACGCCGCTGATTTCCACGCTCCACGAGCCGGCGATATCAGCCCGGGCCTCTCCCAGGAAGGTCCTGCCCTCCCCGAAGCCGGTCGGATCGGGCTCGGCCAGGAAGACTTCCACCAGGCAGCCGCGGCAGGCGAAGCCGCTCACCTCGGTCAGGCTGGCACGATCGATGCGCAGCAGGTTGTCATCCGGAAGCGGGTTCTCGATGCCGAGTTCACCGTTGTTATAGATGCTGTTGCGGGTGAAGGTCTGGACTTCAGGGGCGAACAGGTCCACCAGGATACCGTACGCGGCATTGTCGTGAATGACATTGCCGGCGACAAGCGAATCGCGCGCAGTGTCATACAGCTCAACGCCGTTCTCGCCATTGCCGATGATGATGTTGCCCTCGCCCGGATTCAGGCCGCCGATCTCGGTCACGCCCTGCGTGAAGATGCCGCTGCGGCTGTTGGGGACGGCGACCTCGCCGCTGGAATCGCCGCCGATGATGTTGCCCTGGATGCGATTGCCCTCGCTGTTGAAGACATTGATGCCGTGCTCGCCGCTGGCGGCAATCTGGTTGCCCTCACCCGGTCCGCTCCCGCCGATCTGGTTGAAGTCGCCGCTGACCGAGATCCCGTGGCCGTCGTTCGGCCAATCTGCCAGTCCGCTGCCGATGGTGCCGAACTGGTTGCCGGTGAGCGTGTTGTAGTTGCCGAAGACGCGAATGCCGTCTCCGTTGAGGTAGAGCAGGTTTTGCTCGATGCGGTTCAGGTTGCCGCGTATCTCGATCCCGGCACCTTCAACGTCATGCCAGCCGTAGTCATAGCCGGCTTCGCCGAAGTAGATAAAGCCCAGGCCGCGAATGGTGTTGCGGCTGGATTCGATCCGCAGACCGGTTGAAACGCCGTTGATGCCGCTGAGCGTCACGACCGGACGGGTCGAGTAGTCGGGCTCGGTCGTGCCATCGATGGTGGTGCGGTCATCGGTCAGCTGCGGCAGCATTCGTTCCAGTTGGATTTGATGCGGGGCAGCATCCGGGATGTCGAAGTGGATCGTGTCGGCGCCTGCCCGGCGGTTGGCTTCGTTGATCGCCTCCCGCAGCGAGCAGTGCTCCTCGTTGCACGTGCCGTCGTCCAGGTCGTCTTCGGTGTTGACGGTGAGATAGGGCTCGCCGAAGAAGGTCGTTGCGGCCGTCATGCAGAGCGGCGAGGTCCAGTTGAGAGCGAACTCGGAGGTATTGCCGAGCGAGTCGGTCGCCGTGGCCGTGATCTCATCACAGGTTCCGAGATCGCGGCTCAGGGACACCGTGAAGCGCCGCACTGCGTCAGCCGTCCCCTCGGCGAGGAATTCCACGCCCTCGCCGTAATCGCTTGGATCGGGGTCGGCGATGAAGACTTCAACCGTACAGCCGCGGCAGGCCTCACCCCTCACTTCACCTTCGCTGACCGAACTGATCATGGGCGCGTCGATGTCCTCATTGTTGTGTGCAATGTCGATCGCTAACCCTTCGTTGTCGTGGAAGCTGTTGCGCGAGAACGTATTGCGGTTCACCGTGCCGCGGTCTTCGAGCTGGATCCCCGGCCCGCCGTTGTAGGCGATCGTGTTTTCGATGATTTCATTGCCCGAGCCGGAGATGAAGATGCCAGTTTCGGTATTGGGAGCAGCCGAGTCAATCCCTCGAAGGCCGATACGGTTGCCGCGTACTTCGTTGTTCGCTCCGCTCAGGTAGATCCCGTTATCGCTCGAGATGAGAACGTTGCTCTCGATCAGGTTCTCATCACCGGAAACATACAGCGCTGCACCGCCAACCTCGGCCGAGAAGTTCGAAATCATCAAGCCGCGAATCGTATTGCCGTTCGACCTGACGACCAGGCCAGCTTCGGCGTCTCCGCCTCCCAGAATCAAGACCGCCGGGTTGTCCTCGTATTCGTACATCGTGGTCCCGTCGATTGTCGTGCCGTCGTCGGTCAGGGCGGGCAGCGTGCTGCTCAGGTTGATCATGAAGGGCGGCGTGCCTGACTCGATATTGAAGAAGATCGTATCCGGTCCGGCGTGATCGTTGGCGGCGTTGATCGCTTCCCGTATCGAGCAGTGGGTCACGTCACATACACCGTCGTCGTCATTGTCACGCGTATTGACGACGAAGGTTGAAGCCTCGGCCGGAGTCGGGAAGCTGAAAGCCGCCAGCAGCAGCGTGGCAACCACCAGGACCCTGAACGGAATCAGTGCAAACGAAAAATGCAGCGGTGGGCGAGACACGGTCTCCTCCTTCACGTTTGAGTCTTCCAGTTTGTAAGGCACTGACGCAGGTTAATTCGAGACGAGCTCAATACCGATGCTCTTCGCGCCCTGTGCTCATGGCTTGAGCTGACGCCTATCGTCGTTTCATATTCATAACGGCTGAATACCTGAGTTTGTGACAGCGGGGAGCGGGGTGCATGTTCGGATGGGAGAGCAGAGAATCAGTGCCATGATCACGGAGATATGCGGTTGGCCTATTATGCACAAAAAAACACAGCTCGCGCCAGTGCGAATCAGGCTTGCAGATGGGCCCATTGCCAGCGAATCCTGGCTGTAAACGACGTGTGCTGCCTTCCTTACGATTTCCTTCCAACCCCATCTCAACCCTAGAATTCCGGCCCTCGACCGGAT
>JBJYWH010000255.1:0-1779 GCA_046259355.1 Anaerolineales bacterium | reverse complement strand
CCGCGCTTCGTTCTCTACTCCAGCGGCTACGCGAATCGCTTCGGCTTTCCTGCGGACGAGGTTCGCGAGCGGGTGGGGGCATCCGGTGCGGTGCAGCTCGATACGGCGAGTACCGGCGCCATATCCTTTCAGCTGGATGCGAACGGCATCGAAGGACCCCGGATGTACCGCAGGGAGCATGAGCGCCTTTGGAGCCATCGCCTCCGCGCAGCGGGCGCATCCTTCTGACGCTTCGAGTATTATGGGCACCGGAAGACGGAGCCGGTTGCCGGGCCGTTGTGAGGTATGTGCGCAGGGCCGTACGGTCGTTTCCGTGTCGCCGCGAGATCAGGAGAAGGTCCCGAAACCCGAGGTAGATGCCTGGTGCTGGAGCTGATAAAAGAGGGCGGCTGGCTGATGCTGCCGATCATTGCCTGTTCGGTCATCGCCATGGCCATCGTCATCGAACGGCTTTGGACGCTGCGCCGCCCCAGGATAATGCCCGACAAGCTCGTGGGCCGAGTCTGGCAATGGTACCGATACAATCAGCTTGACGCCGAGCGTATCGACCGACTGCGCAACGGCTCGCCCCTGGGACGAATTCTCGCCGCTGGTCTGGTGAACCGGGGCCATTCCCGCGAGGTGATGAAGGAGGCGATCCAGGATACCGGACGCCAGGTCGTGGCGGACATGGAGCGCTATCTCGACGCCTTGGGCACCATCGCATCGGTGGCCCCGCTGCTGGGTCTGCTCGGTACCGTCTTCGGGATGATCGACGTATTCAGCGTGATCATGAATGCAGGTGTCGGCGATCCGGGTGTGCTGGCCGGCGGTATCTCCGAGGCATTGATCACCACGGCGGCCGGTCTCTCGGTGGGCATACCCACCCTCCTGTTCCACCGTTACCTCGACGGCAAGGTCAACAAGCTCGCACTCGGCATGGAGGAACAGGCCCTCAAGCTGGTGGAGGTCATCAAGGGAGAGCTGTGCGGTCAACTCCAGCGCCATATTGTCCGTCGATTATATGTCTATTTCTCAAGCCCTGGCAATTCTTCTATTCCCCGATGCTCCCGGAAAAAGATATGTTGTTTCGCCGTGTGGCCTCTGCTTCAGGAGCGAGATCTCGCAGCCGGCCGGTCGAAAAAGATAGCGAAATCGATTATGTTGAGACCGAATTCCCGGAGGATGCCGAGCAGCCATGGAGCTTACGGAAAAAGTGTCGAGGAACAACTACATCTGTTTCCTGTGGCACGCGACCCTTCTCGCTCTGACGCAAAATTTCATGGATGTGGATACGGTCGTCCCGGCCATGATGATCGACGCAGGCGGAACCTCGGTGCATATCGGATTGCTGACCGCCATTCTGGTCGGCGGAAGCAAGCTCTCGCAGTTGTTCTTCGCGCCGTTTTTGAGCGGCCAACCGGCCAAGAAGAACCTGCTGCTGGTGGGCATCAACACCCGTATCGTTTCGCTGGCCGGCATCGGGGTACTGTTTGTTGTTTCCATAGGACTACCGGACGCATTGGTGATAGCCGTAATTTTCGTCTTCATCGTTCTGTTTTCCCTGAGCGGAGGATTTGCCAATATCAACTATACCGATATCCTGGGCAAATCCGTTCTGGACACACGGCGCAAGCGTTTCTTTTCCGTCAACCAGATCGTCTCCAGCCTGGGTGTATTGGTCTCGGCGTTTTTTGCCAGGCGGATCCTCCGTACACAGGCGTATCCCGACAACTACGCCTGGCTGTTTTTTACCGCAGCTGCCCTGCTGGGCCTGGCTTCCCTGGGTTTCTGGAGAAT
>JBJYWH010000254.1:0-8519 GCA_046259355.1 Anaerolineales bacterium | reverse complement strand
GAAGTGACCCAGAGAACGCGCAAGGTAAACCTCGAATTCTTCGATATGGCTCAAATCCTTGCGCGCTGAATCTCCCGGTGACTCACAACTCGAACGATGAGGTGAACCGATGAAAATAGGCATCTTGACAGGCGGGGGTGATGTCCCCGGATTGAATCCATGCATCAAAGCCGCCGTCAACCGGGTTCTCGACGATGGACACCAGGTGGTAGGAATCCGGCGCGGCTGGGCCGGGCTGCTCGAGTGCCAGCCCGACAACCCGGAATCGGTAGAAGCGAATCTGATGGAGTTGGATTCGGTCCGGGTGCGTACCGTCGACCGCACCGGCGGAACGTTTCTGCACACCTCCCGTACCAATCCCAGCAAAGTGGCACCAGACCGGGTCCCGGATTTTCTCGTCGGCCAGGGAAGGGCGGGCAATGGGGAGGTGCAGGATTTCACGCCGCATGTGATGGACGTGATCGAGAAACTCGGACTGGACGCCCTGATCCCGATCGGCGGTGATGACACGCTTTCCTACGCGTTGCGGCTGCATGATGAGGGTGTACCGGTGGTGGCGATACCGAAGACGATGGACAATGATGTCTTCGGCACCGATTACTGCATTGGTTTCTCGACGGCGGTGACCCGCAGCGTCGGTTTCATTCACAACCTGCGCACCAGCACGGGGTCGCATGAACGCATCGCCATCATCGAACTCTTCGGCCGCTACAGCGGTGAGACCTCCCTGGTCGCAGCGTATCTGGCCGGCGTAGACCGGGCATTGATCTCGGAAGTTCCTTTCGATCCGGAGCGGGTGGCGAGATTCCTGATCGCTGATAAGAAATCCAACCCCAGCAATTACGCCATGATGACCATCTCGGAGGGGGCCAAGATGGAGGGAGGCGAGATGATACTGCGCGGCCGGGAGGACGCGTTCGGGCACAAGAAGCTGGGCGGCGTCGGCGCCGTGCTGGGCGATTTGATCAAAGAGCTTACCGGTGAGAACATCATCTACCAGCAGGTGGCCTACCTGATGCGGTCTGGCAGCCCGGATTCACTCGACTTGATGGTAGCTTTCAATTACGCAACCATGGCGGCGGATCTGGCCGTCAGTGGTCATACCGGTCGATTGGTCGCGCTGCGGGATGGGATCTACACCCATGTCCCACTGACGCTAACGCGTGAGGGTGTTAAACGGGTGGATGTGGATTCGCTTTATGATCGCCAGAATTACCGCCCTTTGATCCGCAAGGTCGAAGGCATGCCGATGTTCCTCTCCTGAAATTGGCAGCGGTCGAATCATCTACGCCGGCGGCACCGCCGCCGGCGTTTGCTTTTCGAGCCTATGACCGGTCAAATCGATGCAGACCTGCCTGGCGCGCCCAGCGGTAGGCTTCATCGAACTTCTGCTGGGTGGGGCGGCGGTTGAGGAGCGGATGCGCGCCGGCTTGGAAGGCCGGTCGGTACTGCTGCATGATGTTGACGTAGGTATCGGTGGAGATCTCGGTAGCCAGGAAGCGCATAATCTGGCGCGTACCTGCCAGCCGGGCCGGTAAGACCAGGTGACGGACCAGCAGTCCGCGTATCGCGATGCCATCCGGATCCAGCTGCAGATCGCCGACCTGGCGGTGCATTTCCCGCACGGCTTTCTGGTTGATGCGCGGGTAGTCTTTGATCTTCGAATAGCCGCGCGCGACGGATGCCTGGCTGTATTTCATATCCGGCATATATAGATCGATTACCCCGTCCAGCAGCTCCAGTGTCGCAAGCGAATCGTAGCCGCCGGTGTTGTAGACCAGCGGCAGCGTGAGGCCTGCCTTGACTGCCAGCACGAGGGCGTCCAGGATTTCCGCCACCACATGCGAGGGAGAGACCAGATTGATGTTGTGGCAGCCCCGGGCTTGAAGCTCGATCATGATCGCGGCAAGTTCGGCGCTCGTCATTTCATGACCAGCAGGGGCCTGGCTGATGTCGTGATTCTGGCAGTAGACACAGCGCAGATTACACCAGGAAAAGAAAATCGTTCCTGAGCCGTTCCAACCCCGCAGTGGATCTTCCTCGCCGTGATGGGGGCCATAAGAAGCCACGCGAGCCCTCAGGCCGGTGTGGCAGGCCCCTGTGCGTTCGGCGCGGTTGATCCCGCACGATCGTGCACAGAGATCACAGGCCGCCTCATGGGTGCGCGCCACCTCCGCGCGTCGTTTGAGTTCCCCCGATCGAAACAGCGAAAGATAGGATGCCTCCGGCATGCCATGATGATAGCAGAGGTCTGCATCGACTCAAGCCGGACATGCCGTTTCAGCGAAGGCCGTACTGTGGTCCAAACCTTGCATTAATCCCCGTGCATTTCACTATGGAACCTGGAGGAGAGAGAGCCATGAGGGAGCATGGAGTTGGAGGCGCGGCGATCATTGAGCGTTTGAAGGCTTTACCTGACCCTTATCAGGGGAATGCACTCGAGTGGCTGCGAAGCTGCACCCAGTCGCCGATGGAAGACCCGGAGGTCGAGATCGAGCGTTTTCTCGATCGGCTGCCGCCCACGGCGCGTGCCACGTTCGTCTTTCAGGCAGGAAAGCTGCTGGAGACCGCGCTGGGGTATTTCGGCGTGCGGTGAGAGAGTGCTCGGGTTGAAAATGAGTGGGGCGAGACAACCGTCTCGCCCCACTTTGCGTACGGGGGTTCGTCCAGGATCAGGCTTCAGGGCACCGTGACGTTGCAGTTGGGAACGGTCTCGACACTCCGGTTGGTTTCGGTGAACGCTGCGCCATCCCAGGTGTGTTCGGTCGTTGTCCATTCGCAGGCCTGCAGCGGGCCGTCACCGACATTTCCGAGTTTGCTCGCCTTCTTGAAAATGAGGCGGTTTTCGGCTCGATTCCACTCGCCGTAATCCCCCTGCATGGCGTAGACCTGGTTCAGGCCGCTGCCGTTCCAGGCATAGACGGCCAAATCAAGCGTAACCTGAGGATTGGAGTGCCGAATCGCGATCACCAGCAGCTGCTGGCAGCTGCCGAAGGTGTAGGGGCCGGAGTCGTCCGAAACCTGCTGCAGATTGGGATCTCCACCGGATGTGTTCCAGATATTGACCCACTTGCTGCCGTCCCAGCGGTCGACCGTAACCACCTTGCCCGTCGCTCCATAATCGGCAATCTGCATTCGTTGGTACGATCCATCGCAGTTGAACGAGATGCCGCCGGGCGGTGGGGTGTTGGTCGCAGTAGCCGATGGCAGTGTAGGGGCACCCGGTGGCAGCGGGACATCGCCCGGCGCACCATACCAGTCGCAGATATCGATTTCGGTCGTCTGGCCACCGGGGTCGACCGAGAAAGAGATCAAGCTGTGGTCGGTGCAGTTGACGCTCAGACCGCAGGGGACGGCCTGCGAATACGATCCTCCCAGGGTCGTGTTCCCGTTGACCCAGGCGTAAGCAAAGTAGCTGCCCGGCGGGAGCTGAGCGGAGTACGTGCCGGTGCCGTCCGTATGCGGCACGGAAATCACGGCCCCGCTGGAGGGCTCCATGAAGTACAGCGTCATTTCCGGCAGGGGCGGTTCGGATGGGAAGCAAACCCGTCCGGATACGGTTCCTTCGGCCGGCGCCGGCTGCTGGGTAGCCGTTGGCGGTGCAGGAGGCGGAGCGCCCGCGGCCAGCGTGGCTGCGACCGAGGTGGCGACGGCATCACCATTTCCACCGGGCAGAAGCCCGCAGGCTCCCAGCAGTACTGCACTGATCAGGATCAAGGTAAGGGCAAGTTGTTTCCGCATAATCCACTCCGCTGTCTTCTGGGAAATCCTTGAACCGGGCTCGAAACAGGCTGTCTACAACCAGGACGGCTCCTGGTATGTGCCGAATACCTCTCGCATGACGTTGATGATTTCGCCCAAAGTGGCGTAGCTGCGGACAGCATCGAGGATGAACGGCATGGTGTTTTCGCTGCCCTGGCAGGCCAGGCGCAGTCGGTCGAGCGCCTGCCCAACGGCGCCGTTGTCCCGTTCAGCCCGCAGAGCAGCCAGGCGCGCAGCCTGCCTCTCGTATCCTGCTGGATCCATTTCCAGGAGCGGGATTTTCAATGGAGCTTCATCCTCAAAAGCATTCACGCCGACGATATTGCGATCACCGCGATCGATCTCACGCTGATACCGGTAGGCAGCTTCTTGAATTTCGCGCTGGAAGAAACCCACTTCGATCGCCGGGAGCACGCCGCCTATTTCCTGTATCTTCTTCAGGTAGGCCAGCGCCTGCGTCTCGAGACGGTTGGTCATGGCTTCGACGAAGTAGGACCCACCCAGCGGATCGACGGTGTTGGCCACGCCCGATTCCTCCGCCAGGATCTGCTGTGTCCGCAGCGCGACGGTGACCGCGTGTTCGGATGGCAGCGCCAGCGCCTCGTCCATCGAGTTGGTGTGGAGTGACTGCGTGCCGCCGAGTACGGCCGCCAGAGCCTGAATAGCGACCCGCACGATGTTGTTTTCAGGTTGCTGGGCTGTCAGGCTGACACCGGCGGTCTGGGTGTGGAAGCGCATCAACCAGGACCGGTCGTTCTGGGCTCCGAAGGTATCCCGCATCTCGCGGGCCCAGATCCGACGCGCGGCGCGGTATTTGCCGATCTCTTCGAAGAAATCGTTGTGGGCATTGAAGAAGAACGACAGTCTCGGCGCGAAGTCATCAATATCCAGGCCGCGTTCCAGGCTCCAGCGAACGTACTCCAGCCCATCCGCAAGCGTGAAGGCCAATTCCTGGGCCGCCGTGGACCCGGCCTCACGGATATGGTAGCCGGAAATCGAGATCGTGTTCCACTGGGGGAGCTGTCCGGTCCCGTGCTCGATCGTGTCGACTACCAACCGCATTGACGGTCTCGGCGGGAAGATGTATTCCTTCTGAGCGATGTATTCTTTCAGGATGTCGTTTTGGGTTGTGCCGCGCAGCTGCTCGGGTCGAACTCCCTGCTTCTCGCCGGTGGCGATGTACATCGCCCAGATCACCGCGGCGGGGGAGTTAATCGTCATGCTGGTCGAGACCTTGTCGAGCGGGATGTCCTTCAGCAGGAGCTCCATGTCCTTCAACGAGGAGACGGCAACGCCGCACTTGCCGAATTCTCCCAGCGCTTCCGGGGCGTCGGTGTCGTATCCCATCAAGGTCGGCAGGTCGAATGCAATCGAGAGGCCGGTCTGGCCTTGCTCAAGGAGGTACTTGAAGCGTTCGTTCGTCTCCTCCGCTGTCCCGAATCCTGCGAACATGCGCTTTGTCCAGGGCCGGCCCCGATAGAGGGTGGGGTGGATGCCCCGGGTGAAAGGGAATTCCCCCGGCAGCCCCAGGTCGCGCAGGTAGTCCATCTGTTCGATGTCAAGCGGGGTGTAGAGCCGCTCCACCGGATCGGAAGAGGTGGTGATGAAGGTCTCCTTCCGCTCGGGAAAACGGCTCAACGTCTGCTGGAGCGTGGTCTCTTCCCATTGCTCAATGGCTTTCCGCAGTGCTGCCAGCATTTCAGCATCGAACATCGAATCCTCCGGGCGGCGTGATTGGATCGCGAGGATTATAGCATGCTGATTCGAGACCCGTGGGGCGTCGGTGCCCATTTGCGCCAAACTTGCAGATGGCTTACAGAACGCGCACAGACACATTGAGCTGTGGCACAATCAGTTTGGTAGGGCGCAATCGGAACGTGTTCTGCAGGACGTGCGCCGGGAGGAAATGATGGACAAGACGAAGCGTAGTGCGATTTTGATGATCGGCCTGGCCTGGCCCGCCGTGGGGCTGGGTTTCATGGCGCTCCATTTCAACTGGCTGCCCTCCGGTTTGAGCCTGCTCACCGAAGCAATCGGGTTGTTTCTGGCTGGCATGCTGAGCGGGGTGATCTTTCTGACCGTGCGCCGCGTATTCGAGGACAGCGCAGGTTCGATCCTGGTCAATGTCGGGTACATACTCTTCGCTCCCATCGCGATCATGACGGCGCTGGTCGCACCCGGGATGGGGGAAGAGGTTGGCTCACCGCTCTCATTCGTCCTCGTCTCACCGATCATGATCGTCATGTACAGCAGTGCCGCGATGGCCGCTGGCATGGGTCTGACGGCGTGCCTGGGGATCGTGACCAAGATCCTGTCCGAGCGTTTTGAAGGCAGCCCGGACCAGGCAACCGAGACGGTCCAAATTCGTTCGTAGGTAAAAATGGCTCCTCCCGGCCATAAGCCCAACCCCGCCGCCCGGCGGGGTTGGCGCGTTAGGACCCCCGGTGTAGACTTTATCTCGTTGAGTGTTTTTCCTCCACCCTTGGAGAAGCATGATGTCGAGTTCCCATCCTGGTTTGAGCCGAAGCGCCCAGCGCGTGCAGGCTGCCCTGCGTGCGCAGGGCATGGAACTCACCGTCCAGGAGCTGCCTCACAGCACACGCACGGCTGTCGATGCCGCCGCGGCTGTTGGCTGCGCGGTGGGCCAGATTGCCAAATCACTCCTGCTGGTCACGGAAGACGGGCGGCAGCCTGTGCTGGTGATGGTGAGCGGCGCCAATCGGCTGGATGAATCGAAGCTGGGAGCGTACCTGGGGCAGAAGGTGCGCATGGCCTCGGCGGACGAGGTGAGGGAGATGACCGGCTTTGCCATCGGAGGAGTCCCGCCGGTCGGTCATCTGGAATCCCTGCGCACGTTGATCGACGCGGACCTGATGTCGTACGATCACATCTGGGCTGCGGCGGGCACGCCCAGGGCCGTTTTTCGGCTCCGCCCGGAAGAACTGGTGCAGATCACATCCGGCCAGGTACTTCCGGTCGCCTGAAGTCAATCAATTCTCCGGGAAATTTCCATCTGCCCGCAAGGCGCGCAGAAAACCCAGCACGCCAGCAGCCACAACCTGACCCTGGTTGAGGGCACGATCGGCAAGCCCGCGCGCCCGGGCCAGGCGAATTTCCGGTTCCTGCGGGGTGACTTCGTAGAGTTCAATCAGAACCCCATGGGTACTCTTTGGGTGGATGAACGCGATGCGCTTGCCCGCCGTGCCGAGGACCGGTTCCTCATTGATCAGCTCAATGTCCCGCTCACCCAGCAGCTCCAGGCACGATTCGATGTCGTCGACCTCAAAGCAGATGTGATGGATACCTGGCCCGCGGCGGGCGAGGTAGCGGGCGATGCCGCTGTCCTGGGTGGTGGGCTTGACCAGTTCGACTTCGATATCCCCAATCGGCAGGAATGCGACAATCGATTCCTGATCCGGGACATCCTCGACATGGCTGAGATTTAGCTTGAGCGTATCGCGCCAGAAATGCAGTGCGGCCTCGATGTCATCGACGACGAGTGCGATGTGGTTGATGCGTTTGATGGTCGACATCGTCCCTCCGGGTCGCTTTCTTTGCCTTATTCTAGGCGAACTCGACCCGGCAAATCAATAAGGGATATGACCTGCAGCAGGATTACTGCAGGTCCGCGGTGCGTTTTGCCTTGTGATCGATCCCTGGATGGGGGATGACAGGCGATGGTGTCTTCCGATATGCTGTATGCGATTGGGCCATTACGAGATCGGGAGGCAGCCTCGGGCATGAAGCGGAACAGCATATCGCCAGCATACCGGATGACACCGGGTAGCCCCGCCGAACATGCCGAAGTCGTCGCGCGCATCGTTTCGGAGGAGTTCGCAGGCGGCGAGAACATCCCTGAAATCATGCGCAAGTATTTGCTGGAGTGTCACTATGACTGGGATGTGACGCGGCTGATTTGGGATGCTGAGCAGCTGATTCATCATTGGGGTGTGTGGGGATATGACATGCGCCTGGCCGGGATTCTGCTGCGCGTGGCCGGGGTGGGTGCAGTCGTGACGAGCGCATCCTACCGCCAGCAAGGACTGATGCGCCAGGCCGCACTCGAATCCTTCCAGGCCATGCGGGAGGCTGGGTACCAGCTATCTATCCTGCGCGGACGGCACTATGCACGTTTTGGATACGTGCGCGCCTGGAACTACGTCACCTACCGGCTGAACGCAGACGAGCTGCCGCAGACTGGTCCCGAGATGGCTTACCAGGCACTCGGGCCAGATTTCATGCCCCAAATCAACACCCTCTACAACGTATCCCACCGGGAATTCAGCGGAACGGCTGTCCGGCCGACCTACAGCATGCTGGATGCGGAGGACATGCAGGTCTTTGGTTGGACAAATGCCGAAGGGGATCTGGAGGGATATGTGCGGGCGACGCCGGCACGGGATGGGGCCGAACTGCAGTGCCTGGAGGCAGCCGGCGATCCAGCCATTGCCATGTTTGTGCTGGTCGATCTCGTGCGGGAAGGCGGCTACGACAGCCTGTCCTTTTTCACCCTGCCGTACGATCACCCCATTCCGCGGCAGCTGCGAACCGGGGCGGTCCAGGTTGAGGAACGATATTTTCATCATTCGGGCTGGCAGGTCAAGGTCATCAACCTTTCGGAGGCGCTGCGAGCGCTGCGACAGGAGAATGCCAGTGTCCGCCCGGCCCAAGCTCAGCCTCGCCTTCTTCAAGCTCAACGTGGAGGACATGGAAAGTGCTCTCGCCTTCTGGCGCGAGGCGTTCGGCTTCGCGATCAC
>JBJYWH010000253.1:1847-37287 GCA_046259355.1 Anaerolineales bacterium | reverse complement strand
CGTTTACCTGAGAGATTCATCCCTGCGCGGGATTTGCCCCGTCGGTGTCCGAAGACTTTCCAGAGTCGCGGCCAGGACGGGTCCTTTGTACCTGAGAGTTTCACCGCATGACCGCACGAGTACATGCGACTTGCCCCTTCGGCGTCCGTTGAACGGATCTCTTCCCGCCTTGTGCAAAGCTGCACCGACATTCTACGAGAGGCGCTGCGCAGGTGTCAAGCGAACAGCCAGCTGGCAGGCCCGGCCCTCCGCCTCACTTGACCAATCAAGCAGACCTGGTCTAGACTAACGGGCACAACTCGTTACCGCGCAGCAAGCCGGTATATAATGATTTTGCATACGGCAATCTGGCTTCTAAACCGTCCCAACCAGATCGATCGACGGGGATTACGGACAGGCGATGGACGCAGGCTCGCTCACGATGCCAGCTCTCACATCTCATCCACATCGCACGGAGCTTCGCCGAGGAGATCATCCCCGGACAGCAAGCTGACGTAACTACACAAGGAGCGGACCCATTCAAACGGTCCGCTCACTTTGTTCAATTCGTTGTACCCGTTTGCAGCAAGCCTACATGAAGGGAGGTGATGCCGCATCAGGACCAACGCCCCTTGAAACCATTGTCAACCCCCATTAACCGCGAGAGGAGAGAAGCGAGCCATGTCGAAGAAAGTATTAGCGATCCTGATCTTTGCCACACTGGCTCTTGGAGCATGTGGTGGCGGCGCAGCACAGACGATCAAGATCGGCATCAACGCCCCGATTACCGGCGACATCCCCAAAGTTGGAGAAGGCACAAAGTATTCTGCCGAGATGTGGCTGGAAGACATCGGGAACGAGATCACCGTCGGCGGCAAGACCTATCCTGTTGAGCTGGTCATCGAGGACAACGAATCGAAAGGTGAATCGGCAGCAGCCGTTAACACCAAGCTCATCACGCAGGACGAGGTGCTGGTGATCGTCGGTCCGCAGGCTTCAAAGCAAGCGGTACCGGCCGGCGCTGTGGCCAATGACCAGGAAACGCCCATGATAAGCCCCTGGTCCACCAACCCCGCCACTACCCTCGACCGACCATGGGTTTTCCGCACACCTTTCCTGGATCCCTTCCAGGGGCCGGTGGTCGCGAACTTCGTCAGTGACGAGTTCGGCTTTACCAAAGCCGCCGTGCTGTACGACGTCGCCAGCGACTACCCCAAGGGTCTGGCGGAGTTCTTCAAGAGCGCCTGGGAGGACATCAACGGGCCCGGCTCGGTCGTGGCGTACGAGAGCTTCACGACCGGCGACGCCGACTTCAGCGCCCAGCTGACGAACATCATCGACTCGGGCGCGGAGTTCCTCTTCACCCCGCAGTACTACAACGAGGTGGCGCTGATCGTCCAGCAGGCGCATGAGCTCGGCTTCAACCAGCCGATCGTCGGCAGCGACAGCTGGGGCTCGGCCGAGACGGTCAACCTGTGCGGCGCAGATTGCTATGGCTTGTTCTTCAGCACGCACTATGCTGCCGAAGGCGCCACCGGCGCGACCAAGGACTTCATCGACGAGTACAACGCCAAGTACGGTTATGTGCCGGATGACGTCGCCGCCCTGACCTGGGACTCACTCAACATTGTCAAGCAGGCGATCCAGGACTGCGGCACGATCACAGGCGACATCGCGACCGACCGCCAGTGCGTGCGGGATGCCATGGCAAATATCAAGGAATTCCCGGGCATCACCGGCAATATGACCTTCACCGAGCAAGGCGACCCGATCAAGTGCGCCGTGATCGTACGCATCAGCGAAGAAGGGAAGTTCACCTTCTACAAGCAGGTATGCCCGTAAGTAGCTGATGTGATCACTCACAACCACGTTGTGGGGAAGCATCGAAGAGGGCGGGTCATTGAGACCTTCCTTGACCCGCCCTCTTTCAATGAGGAGGAGCGCCCTCTATGGAATTCTTCTTTCAGCAAGTGATCAACGCACTCCAGCTGGGTAGTTTCTACGCGCTGATTGCAATAGGTTACTCGATGGTTTACGGCGTGCTGCTGCTGTTCAACTTCGCGCACGGCGATGTTTTCATGGTCGGCGCCTATATCGGCTTCTTCGTTTCCAGCGGTCTGCTGGCGCTCGACCTGGGCGGCCTGATCGGCCTGCCGTCCGGCGTTTTGCTCGGCCTGGTGCTGGTGCTGACGTTGATCATCTCCATGTTCCTCAACTCGCTGGTTGGGATGCTGATCGAGCGCATCGGCTATCGCCCCCTGCGCGGCGCCCCGCGCGCCTCGGCCGCCATCACCGGCCTGATGATCGGCATCATTCTCGAGACTGGCAACTTGGCGATCCTGGGTCCCCAGCGCCTGTCTTTCCCGCAGTTAATCCAGTCAGCCACGATCAAGATTGCTGGCGTGAGCATTACAAACAAGAAGATATTGATCGTGTTTGTCTCGATCCTGCTCACGCTGGTGCTGCACCAGTTCGTTCGCCGCACAAAATGGGGCATGGCGATGCGCGCGATGGCCTACGACTACGTCGTCGTACCGCTGATGGGCATCTCGACTAATCAGATTGCCCTGATGACCTTCGCCCTCGGTTCTGCGCTTGCAGCAGCGGCGGGGATTTTATACGGCATAGCCTATCCAGTGCTGGACCCCAATATGGGTATTCTCTTTGGATGGAAGGCTTTCGTAGCGGCAATCCTCGGCGGCCGCGGATCGATCGTCGGTGCCGGCCTGGCGGGGTTCCTGCTGGGTTTCATCGAGATTTTTACAGCGGTGATCTTCCCCTCCACCATGCGCAATCTGATCGCCTTCGCAATCATCCTGATCATCCTGACCTTCCGGCCGCACGGCTTCTTCGGTGAACCGTTCAGCGCTCAACTGCGGCTGTGATGATGGTTGGTAATCTCCAGAAAGGATAAGCGATGACAACGAACTTAGCTTCTACGCCCTCCACACGGCAGCGAATGCGTGCGCTCCTTTCCAAAATCTGGGAACCATACCGGTCAGTCCCTCTCCTCGGGTGGCTAAGCGCCGCATTGGTCACTGTCGGTCTCGAACAGCTCATCGGTCTCCCGCTTGCACACGTGCTGGGGTTATCGAAGATCCCGGCCCTCTTCGGCGCAGTTGCGATCCTGAGCAAACCAGCCCTCACACCCAGCGTGTTGCTGTTTATGGCTCTGATTTATATTCTTCCGATCGGGATCGTAGCGCGCTTCACCTTACCGGTCGCCAACCGGATCGCGGCGAAATTAACCAGTTATCCATTGATCGTCACGGCGCTCGCCCACCTGGTGCTGCTCTATGCTGTGCTTCAAATCTGGTGCGACATCAGCGACTATCGTGTGCTTGTCGCCCGCTTAGCGATGATCTCGATTATCCTCACCCTCAGTCTCAATGTTGTAAACGGTTACATGGGTGAGTTCTCATGTTCGCACCCGGGTTTCATGTCCGTCGGCGCCTACGTCGCCTCCGCTTTTACGATTGTATTATTCGTTTCGGAAAACCGCTTTGGAGAGGCGCTGCTGCCACCTGCGTTAGGCCCTTTCATGTTTCCGCTGGCCCTCATACTTGGTGGCTTGGTCTCAGCGTTTGGAGCTCTGCTGGTCGCGATCCCCTCCTTCCGCACGCGTGGCGATTACCTGGCGATCATCTCGCTGGCCTTCATGTTCATTACAAAGAGCTTCTTTGAGAACATGGAAGTCGTCGGAGGCGCGCGCGGGATCAGCAACCAGCCCGATTATGCCACTCTGCCAATTGTCTTTATATGGACTATCCTCTCCATTTGGATCATCAACAACTTCGTGCGCTCGACGATGGGTAAAGCCCTCAATGCCGTTCGAGATGGTGAGCTTGCCGCCGCCGCCATGACGGTGGACACCCGAAAAACCAAAATGACGGCTTTCCTCTTCGCGGCGTTCTGGGCGGGTGTGGCTGGCGGGTTGTTCGCACATGTGCTGCGGTATATCAACCCAGATAGCTTTGGCATCCGCAAGTTGGCTGAAGTTCTCGCCATGGTTTACTTCGGCGGCCTGAATTCGGTCTCCGGATCGATCGTCGGCGCGGTTGGATTGAGCCTGATCAGCGAAGCTCTACGCCCGCTGGATATCTTCAAATGGATCATCATCCCCATCATGCTCATCCTGATCATGATTTACAGGCCGACTGGATTGATCGCCTTCACTGAATTCAACGTGGAAAGGCTGTTCCACCCCAAGGAAAAAGCCTCGGAAGGAGAGGAACATGCCGCTGCTTGAAGTCCATGATATGACCCACTTCTTCGGTGGGCTGCGCGCCGTGTACAACTACAACCTCGCCCTCGAGCCAGGTCAGATACGCGGCTTGATCGGACCTAATGGCGCTGGTAAAACCACGATCTTCAACCTGATCACGGGCATCTACACCCCGACTGAGGGGGAGATTCTGCTCGACGGCGGTTCGATCAAGGGTCTGCAGACGAACGAAATTGCGGCGCGCGGCCTGGGGCGCACATTCCAGAATCTGCGTTTGTGGCGCTATCTCAGCGTGCTCGACCATGTGAAGATGGCACGCTACTCCAAGCTCACCTATGGGCTTGTCGGGGCATTTTTTGGCACCAGCAATCGTGTTAGAGAAGAGAAGGCCACCGATGAGTTGGCGATGGAACTGCTTGAGTTGGTCGGAATCCCCCACCTAGCAGATCAAATCGTCACCAACCTTCCGTATGGTGCCCAACGGAGAGTTGAGCTTGCGCGCGCGCTCGCAACAGAACCTAAGGTGCTGTTCCTGGACGAACCCACCGCCGGAATGAACCCGGAGGAGTTGATCCAAATGATGGACATCATCCGGCAGGTGCACCGCGAGATCGGCATAGCGATCTTCCTCATCGAACACCGTATGAAGGTTGTCATGGAGCTGTGCGAGATCATCCAGACATTGAATTTCGGCGAGGTAATCGCTGAGGGCACACCCGAGGAAATCCGCAACGACCCTGAAGTGATCGATGCCTACCTGGGCAAGGAGGTCGTGATCTGATGCTGCTCACGGTTAAAAACCTCGCCGTCTCCTACGGCAACATCAAAGCCCTGCATGGCATCAGCTTCGAGGTGGAAGAAGGTGAGATCGTCTGCATCATCGGCGCCAACGGGGCGGGAAAAAGCACCACGCTGCGCGCGATCTCACGCATGATCCCCGCGCAGACCGGATCGACCATGCTGTTCCAGGGTGAAGATTTGCTGGATTACTCCGCAGATAAGGTCGTGACGGAGCTGGGAATTTCGCACGTCCCTGAAGGCCGTCGCTTGTTCGAAAACCTGACCGTCAACGAGAATCTCAAACTGGCCACATTCGCCCGGACAGATAGCGACGCGATCGAGCGCGACCGGGAGCAGGTTTTCTCAGTCTTCCCTCGGCTGAAGGAACGCATCGACCAAAAAGCCGGCACCCTTAGCGGCGGCGAACAGCAGATGCTGGCCGTCGGCCGTGCGCTGATGAGTGCCCGGCGCATGATGCTGCTCGATGAACCCTCGATGGGCCTGGCGCCCCTGCTGATGATGGACGTCTTCGCCGCGTTGAAGGATATCAATCAGGAAGGGACAACCATCCTGCTTGTCGAGCAGAACGCCCGTATGGCTCTGCAATTTGCCCAGCGCGGCTATGTATTGGAGAACGGCAATCTCGTCCTCGAAGGGAAATCCCACGATCTGCTCGAAAACCCGGATGTGAAGAAGGCTTATCTCGGAGGTTGATGGCAATCCCCTAAAGCCGGCTGGTTTCAAACCCGAGTTGTCCGGCGTCCGATCGTCCGGAATTGAAAGCCCCGCTTATCGCGGGGCTTTATGCTAAGGCTCGCCTGCATTCCGATTCGGTCAGGCGCGGAAGGATTCGCTAGGGCTGCTCGAGGATTGCCAGCGCCGTGACCTGCACCAGGGGGCCCGGCCGCACCTCGGCGCCGACCGATACCGAGATCAGCGCCTCCAGCGGCTGGCTGAGCTCCTCCGTTTCATCCGTCGTCCCGACCCAATTTTGGAACTCCTGGATCATCCCGACCAATCCCTGCACGTCGACAAACAGGAACGGATCCATCGTCCCGGGCAGCGCATCCGCCGCCTGCTGGTAGCGTTCGCTCGTCGCCAGCGAGGGGCCACCACCGAAAGCCTCGTCAAGCAGGTCCGCGGAGGTCGTCAGCACGAGATGATCCTTCCCGGCGCCGAAGAGGAACACGGAAGTTTCCATATAGGGGTCGTACACATCATAGATCGTGAAGTCGCCGCGTCCCTCCGCCTCCAACCCCACCCCCAGCGCATCCCCCAGCGCCGCTGCGAGTGGCTCCAGCATTTCCAGCACTGCGGCCTGCTGGCTGGTCCCAATCATCAGCAGCAGGTCGAAGGGGAGCAGCACGCTGAAAGGTTCAGCCTCCAGCCCGAATCCCACCGGAAGAACAGCCATCGCGAAATCCCCATCCAGGGCAGTTAAGAACTTCTCCAGATCCACGCCGATTTCATCCGAGAGCAGCTGGATGGCTTCGTTGACGTCTGCGGCCGTTCCCGATTGCTCGAGCGAAGTCTGGTAATTCTGCCAGAAGCTGTCCATCGAGAATCCGCCCAGGTAGATGACGCTGTCAGCGGGGACAAGATCCGGAGGCGCCAGCGGTGTGGTCGTGATGGGATACGGCTTTCCGAACTCCTCCGTATACTGCGCGTCATCGATCCGGGTTACGATGTCGAGCTGCAGACCCGCATCGACAACCGCAAGCGTCATCGCATAGCCCTGCAGGATGTCAAACTGGTCGGCCGCGAATTCAAAGGCGGGCACATCTTCATAGATCGTCCCCATGGCGGTCCCGGTTGTGAACATCGTCAGGCCGCGATCCTTATGGAGATCCCCGACCAGATCGCGGTACGCGGGGTCATCGGCCAGCGAATCGCCCCGGTACGCGTCGATGGCCAGCCCGACATCATCGGCATATTGCCCGATAATCACCAGCCCCCGGACGCGTGCGTAGGCCAGCAGTTCCGACGGGTCTTCGGCCGGCCAGTACGTGATGGTCGCGCCGCCGTGCTCCAGGGTGCGGCTCTGCAGATCGTGTTCACGGGTCCAGTAATCACCGATTTTGCTCAGGAACGCATCAGCCCCGGCACGATTGCGGGCCTCGAGCGCCACGACCATATGAACCTCCGGCTCTGTGCCGGAATACCCGAAAAGATCCACCCCCTGCATGTCCAGTTCCAGCACGCCGAGGCCGACGTACTGGCCGATCCAGGGGATGACGTCGTCCGTCAGGGTGATCCCCAGGTCCTGCTCCAAACCTTCATCGATCTGCTTGAGAAGATCCTCGTACTCCTGGATCTCGGCCCCTTCAACTTTCGACGCAAAAGGCTCGATGACTCGGTCCAGCTTGTTCGGACTGACGTTGCGCAGATCAAAGCCGATGTAGAACTTTGTATCCGGGGGCATGGCCGTCATGGCGGCATCGTACCGTCCCGTCAGACGGTCGATCAGGTGCAGGTTGAATGGATCCAGAAACAGGACGATGGCGAGGGCCGCGATCACGGCCAGCGCCACGCCGGTGATGATCCCTGCCCGGGTGGCTCGCGCCCGGGCCTGATCTGGGGCTACCGGCCCGGCAGCCTGCTCCATTCCGCCTTCCGGACCGGTCTGCGGCGGTTGTTCCACTGGATTCTTCTCGTCTTCTTGATTGGGGAATTCTTGCTCATCCATCGTCCTGTCCTCCATTGGACCCGTATTCGGGGGACTTGCTTAATCTTGCGATCGGCAACAGCGCCAGCGCGCATACGGCGCCGGCAATGAGAAAGCTTTCGCTGATGACCCTTTCGGCGGCGCGAATCACAGCCCGCAGCACCTCATCCATCGCCATCGAGGGATCCAGCATCTGATCGTACAGCACATCCGTCCGGTGCAGCCCGAAGGTCGTGATGGCCGATACGCCGATCGTCATCCCGACCAGCCGCAGGATGATCACCAGCCCGGAGGCAACCCCCCGATCGGTCTCCGGGGCAGCATCGACCGCGGCCGTTGCGATCGGGGCCAGCGTCAGGCCAAAACCGATGCCGGTGAGCACAAGCTGCGGAACCATTGTCGCATACGTGGTGGTCGCCCTCCAGGTCGACATCATCCCGAATCCGGCCAGCGCGAGCAGCACACCGGCGATGCCCGGCCAGCGGTAACCGCGCCGGGAGGTCCATATGCCTCCCGGCAGCGCCGTCAGTGCCATCGGCACGGTCAGGGCGGACAGCACCCAGCCGCTCTCCCAGGCTCCCTGCTCCAGGCTGCCCGCGATCAGGGTGTTGATGAACAGCGGGACATTGGCGATGGCGATGAACAGGCTGAAACCGACCAGGAAGTTCGACAGCGCGGCAGGGGTGAAGTTCGGCCGCCGGAAGATGCCCAACGGAACGAGCGGATACTTCGCCCGGGCCTGCCAGGCCAGGAACAGGATAAACAGCAGCCCGCCTGCCAAAAGCAGCGGCACGTTCAAACCGGCGGTATCGCCCGCGACAGCGAGCGAATCCGCGGTCGCTTCGGGCGAACCCAGTCCCAGGTTGATGAGAGTCAGGCTGGCTGCGATCAGCAGGGCGCCGGACCAATCCATGCGCCCGCGCCCGCTCGGCTGCGGCAGCCGCCGCAGGGCAACCAGGATCAGCCCGAACGCCAGAAGACAGAGCGGCAGGTTCAGCCAGAAGATCAGGCGCCAGTTGAAGGCCCGCACGATGATGCCGCCGTACAGATGGCCCACCACCCAGCCGGCGGTATCCACGGCGGCGATGAAGCCCAGCGGCCGGGCACGCTCTCCAGCCGGGTAAATGTCTCCCACCAGGGCCATGCCGACCGGGACCATCGCGCCGCCGCCGAAGGCCTGGATCATGCGGGCGCCGATCAGCGTCAGCAGGGCGATCCGCGAGGGATCCGGCCGGCCGGCGGTGAGGCGAAAGATGGCCCGCATCACCAGCTGCGCCGGCCACCCGTCGGCCACGGCGACTAGGTACGAACCGAGGGCGAAGACCGAAAGCGCCAGCAGGAAGGTCCGGCGCCGCCCGTACAGATCCGACAGGCGCCCCATGAAGGTCATCGCCACGCTGTAGGCCAGCAGATATCCCGTGACCACCCAGGCTGCCTCATCCAGGCCGGTCTGGAGCGGAATTTCGAGATCGAAGATAACCTGCGGCAGGACGGCGGAGACCACCGTCAAATCCAGCGCCCCGATGAAGATCGGCAGGCTGATCCACAGCAGGATCCAGCGTCTGGAGGCCGTCGGGGCGATTCCTGAAACGGTGCTCACGGGATCTCCGGAGTCTGGATCTCGACCACCTGTCCGAAATCCCACAGATCGACCAACCAGACGGTGGGTTCCTCATCCGGTGCGGCCGCTTCCGCCATGGACATACGGCGGAGATAGAAGGTTTCTGGTTCGATCCAGAGCCGGACGGCGATCGTCTCCGGTCCGATAAGCCCATAGCTCAGCTCGAAGATGCGCCTGCCATCAAGCTGGCCTTCGATTTCGTACAGCTTGAGTCCTGGCAGGTCTTCCAGCTCGACCACGCCGTTCAGCGTCAGCCGGGTGAGGTCCGAGCGCAGGATCTCCGGAATCCCCGACTGCGGCGCAAACAGCACAGCCGGGTTGAAACCCTGCTCGGCCGGATACGCCTGCCATGCGCCGGAAACGGGGTTCGTCTCCCAGTAGTGCCCTTCCGTGCTGATCGCCTGCACATCGAGGATCACACCCGGCGCGATCAGGCGCACCGCGGCGCGGGCTTTGTCCGGTGCGATAAAATCACCTTCCACACGCCGCAGGCTGACCGATTCGACTCCCGGCAGGAAGGCCGGAGCTCCCGTACGCTCGATCAGGAAGTGGAAGCCAGCCAGCCGTCCCATCGATTGGGCTGATTGAGCGACGATCTGGTCGGGTGGAAGAAGCGGGATGGCCGCGCTTCCACAGGCGGCTGGAAGCGCGGCCAGGATCAGCAGTGATGCGATACCAGCATGGAATGCGCGCACCTTGATCGACCGCATATAGGTTTTCAAATTCTCCGGGAAGCCGATGCCCTACGTGAAGTCTAGCATAGATTCCAATGGTCCCCGGTCGGTACCCTGAGCACAGAAGCGACAGCGATCCTTCACCGGGTGGGAGGCAGGCAGCCTGGCTCCCGCGCCGGAACCCGCAGCCCTATGTTCCCGGGGCGAGGGTTTGATGTCCCTCGCCCCGGGGAACGGGCCTTTCATAATGCCGGCGTGCGGGCGCAAATCCGCACGCCGGTCTGTATCGGGGATTTACTTGATGATGATCGGCGTCGGGGTTGGTGTACCAATCCTGATGATGGGGGGAAGCCGGATGACCCCGCACTGCCCCAGCTCGACGTCCTCGTATACCGGACTTCGCACGATCTCACCACTCTGAAGCTGCAGCGCGAACTGGTAGCGCACGCGGGCATGGGTCATTCCGGCGCTGCCCGCCAGCTCGCTGCCAGTGAGGGTCAGGCTGTAGTTCCCCCCGCCCTGAAGCTGCATCGCCTGGCCGGGTGACCAATCGCTCTGCTCGCCGCTGTCCACGTCCTGCAGGCGGTAGAAGAACACCACCACTTTGGCGGCGGCTGGATTTGCCGCCCGGGCGTTGAAGGTGACGGATTTGGGCGAGCAGGCGCCGATGCCGGAGTAGACCTGGGGCGAATCGGGACCGAGACTGCTGATGGCGGCACTGACCGGCGTCGGCGTCGGCGGGTTGAATTCGCACGGGCCATTCCAATTCACATCGGTCGGCGAGATCCAGCCGGTGAGGCTCAGCCCCGTATTGCCGGGAGAGAAGTCAACGTGGTACCAGCTCGCAGCGTTGACACCGTCGATGGCGACATAATCATCGACCGTGAGTGTGGCAACCACGCTGGCGGCGGCATCGGGCGCATCGTGCACGTCAACCGGCCCCATCGGCATCAAGAAGCAGATCCCGGGCGGTGGCCCCCACACCACCGGCAGCCCGCTGCAATCGCCGGAGACTGTCGCCGCGGTGGGTGGAATCCACCGCAGGCGGAATGGGCCGGTATTCGCCGCCTGCGCGATCGCCGGATCGAAACCCAGCCAGCCGTCGCTGGTCTGGGCCTGGAACTCGGGAATTTCAAAGCCGGCCGGCGCTTCATAAAACACGTCCGCCGACAGGCTTGGACGGGTGTAAATCGTGGTCGGCCCATCGGCCGTGAACGAACAGGCCAGGGAGGGAACGGGCGTCGGCGTCACCGCGGCCGCAATCGTGATGATGGCCTCGGCCGGTGTGCCCCATACTCCGGCAGAGCTCTGGGCGCTCACCTGCAGGGTGTAGCTGCCCGGGATGTTCTGGTCCCAGGTGAAATGAGCCGTGGTCAGCGCTTGGCCGGGATCCTCCGGCGGCACGCTTTCCACCTCGACACCATCGACGCTCAGCCGCAGCTGCGAGACACCCCCGGGCGAGCTCGCGTGGGCGAGCACTTCGACCGTGCCCGGCTCGAAGCTGGAACCATCCAGCGGTTGATCGATCCAGCTGACAGGAGCAGCCGATGTTGACTCGGGGTTGCATCCTGCGATCAGGACAAGAAGCAGCATGCCTGCGAGGATTTTTCGCATGTCCAACCTCCCGGGCCGGCCGGGCCGCGATGCCCGAAACCGGCAACCGTCATCCATGAAACGAAATACCCGTCACTTTGTGACAGGCGAAAGGATCGGGTTCGATGCACGGGCAGACACTCTCATCTGCCATACGCACCAGCCCTCGTTTCCCGAAGAATGACCCTCAGAATGTGGCTGATGGGGATTATGCGGGAGATCAAGCCGATGCGCTACTCTCCAGGTTCATCCGTTCGCTCACCTTCCAATCCCTGATCGAGCGCCCTCGCGCTTACCAAACGTCAGGACAAAAAACGATCTCCCGCTGTGCGGGAGATCGCAGCTTCCTATCGCCGTTCGCCCGGTCGCGGGAGGATCATCCCTCCGGCATCAAGTGATATTTCAAGAGAACCGCTTTGAGATGCTCCGCGTCGAAGTTCGAGAAGATCTCGCCTTCTACGTCGAAGGTCGGAAGAACGAGGTTGTCCTGGTTCCAGGCTCGCACCTGGTCGCTGGCGCCCGGCATACGGTAGACATCGACCTCGGTGTACTCGATCCCGCGCTCATTCAACCAGGCACGTGCCTGCCGGCAATCGGTGCAGTAGGGCGAACAATACATCACCAGCCCGCCGTGAGGCAGCTCGGGCTGCGACCTGGGTTCGTCGACCTCCGCCTTTACGCCGGTCGAATCGATCTCCCGCACTTGCTTCAGGATCAGGTCGTTATCCGGCTGTTCATCCTCATCTTCATAGATGCGCTGATATCGCAGGACGCCCTCGTGATCGAGAATGAAGATCGCCCGCATGGACGCCCCGTCATCGTCGAGAATGCCGTAGCGGCTTGCCGCGGCTCCGTGGGGCCAGAAATCGCTCAACAGTGGAAACGTGATCCCGCCCAGGCTCTCTGACCAGGCCTTGAGGCAGGGGATATGGTCAACGCTGATGCCCAGGACCTGGGCATTCGATCCGGCGTACTCGGCCTTGGTGGCCTCAAACGCCTGGATCTCGTTCGTTCAAACCGGTGTCCAGGCCAGCGGGAAGAACGCCAGCACGACGTTTTTCCCACGCAGCTGGCGCAGGTCAACCTCACCGCCGAGGTGGGACGGGAGCGTGAAGGTAGGGGCAGGTTTTCCGATCTCAAGCGTCATGGCACATTCTCCAGGGTCCAGGCAAAGGAAGAGGCATGGAAAGCTATCGTCCGATTGTATCGCAAATATCCGGCATTCACGGGTAGAGGCGCACCACGCGCTGGGCGATCGCGCTGGTAACTTCGTAATTAATCGTCCCCCAGCGTTCCCCGATCTCCTCGGCCGAGATGCGATCGTTGTCCTGTTCACCCAGCAGGACGACCTCCATCCCGGGGCGGGCTTCAGGAACCGCGTCCAGGTTGACCATGATCTGGTCCATCGTCACACGTCCAACGACCGGGCAGCGGCGGCCCGCCACCAGCACTTCGTTGCCATCCGTGCGACGGTAGCCATCGGCATAACCGACCGCGACCGTGCCGATGCGCTCGGCCTGCCGGGTGTGATAGATGTGACCGTAGCTGATTCCCCGGCCAGGCGGGAGATCCTTGACCTGCACCAGCGCGCTTTTCCAGCTCAAGGCCGGCCGGAATCCCTCGGGGAGCGGGCAGTCAGGGGAAGGCAGCAGACCATACATGGCGATGCCCACCCGGATGGCCGAATGCCAGGTCTCCGGAAATCGAATCGAGGCGGCCGAGTTGGCGGCGTGAATCACCTCCGGTTGGATACCGTCCGCCTCGATCTGTTCGAGCAGGCTCAGAAACCGTCCATGCTGGTCATGGGTTGTTGCGGTTTCAGGCTCGTCAGCCCGGGCAAAGTGCGTGAATAGACCTTCCAGCCGGCATCCCGGCAGCCGGTCGCAAGCCCGAATCACCTCCAGCGCAACCGACGGTTGAACGCCGATTCGGCTCATCCCGGTGTCGACCTTAATATGGATCAGGGCCTCTTTTCCAGCATGCCCCGCAGCCGAGGAGGCCGCCTTGAGCTGGTCCTTGCTCCACATCGTGAGCGATATGCTCTCCAGAATCATCTCCACCAGACGGCCCGGTGGGGTCCAGCCTAAAATCAGAATGGGCGCTTCAATACCTGCCCGGCGGAGCTCGAGCGCTTCTTCCACGCGCGCCACGGCCAGCCGGCTGGCGCCGCCCGCCAGCGCTGCCCGGGCCGACTCGACCGCCCCGTGCCCGTAGGCATTGGCCTTGACGACGGCAATCACGTCGACACCGGTGAGCATGCAGAAGGTCTGCACGTTGCCGCGAATGGCGGAGAGGTCGATTTCAGCCCAGCAGGCGTACAGCTCGTTTGAGCTCATACGCATCAGTATATGGAGGCGCAGAGAAAGTGACAACCCCCGAAATCGACGGGTATAATCGGCCCGTTGAAAGACGGTCCAAGCCGGCAGAGGAGCCCTTCGAGACAGCCGATGTTCGAATGGACAGAGCAAGCCAAAGACGGCCACGCACGCGCCGGGCGATTCCGCACTCCGCATGGGGATCTCCAGACGCCGGTATTCGCCCCCGTCGGTACCCAGGCCACGGTGAAAGCCCTCACGCCGGCGCAGCTTTCTCAAGCTGGCGCCTCACTGGTGCTCGCGAACACCTACCATCTCTATCTCAGGCCCGGCGCCGATCGGGTCGCCCGGCATGGCGGACTGCATGAATTCATGGCCTGGCCGGGACCGATTTTGACCGACTCGGGAGGCTTTCAGGTCTTCTCGCTGGCTTCGCAGCGCGAGATCGACCCGGATGGGGTGACCTTCCGCTCGCATCTTGACGGCTCCAAGCACCGCTTCACGCCCGAGACCGTCATGGAAACCCAGCAGCTGCTCGGTGCTGACATCATCATGGCCTTGGATGTCTGTCCGGAGCCGTACGACCGGGAGGCGAATGAACAGGCTCTGATCCATACCCATGCCTGGGCACGCCGCTGCAAGGCGGCCCGGCAGCGGGAGGATCAAGCGCTCTTCGGCATTGCCCAGGGCGGCGTTTTCCCGGATCTCCGCCGGGAGTCGGCCGAAACCATCGCCTCGCTCGATCTGCCCGGGAATGCGATCGGCGGTTTGTCGGTCGGTGAAACAAAGGAAGAGATGCTTGCCATGCTCGAGGTGGTGGATGCCGCCCTCCCTTCCAACCGGCCTCGCTACCTGATGGGTGTCGGTTCACCGGAGGACCTGGTGGAGGGCGTGGCGCGGGGTGTGGACATCTTCGACTGCGTCCTGCCGACACGCATGGCCCGCAATCACACGGCGCTGACCCGGCGGGGACGGATGAACTTCCGTAAGGCGATCTATGCCGACGACGGTCGCCCGCTCGATCCGGAGTGCGGCTGCTACACCTGCCAGAACTTCAGCCGGGCGTACCTGCGGCACCTGTGCCTGGCGAAAGAGATGCTCGCCGGGAGCCTGCTTTCCATGCACAATATTCACATGCTGATCACGCTGGCGGGTGACCTGCGCGGCGCGATCATGGACGGCCGGATGGATTCCTTTGCGGCCGAATTCCGGGCCGGATACCAGATCCACCGACCGGAGGAACTGTAGCGATGAGCCTCTTTCAAGCGATCGTCCTCGGGATTGTCCAGGGCGCGACGGAATTCCTGCCGATCTCATCCTCCGGACATCTGGTGCTGGTGCCCTGGCTGCTCGGATGGAGCTTCGAGCCGCGCGCCGGGTTCATCTTCGATGTCCTCGTACAGTGGGGCACGATCCTGGCCGTGCTGCTTTACTTCCGCCGGGATTTGCTCGCGATCGGGCTCGCCTGGGTGCGGGGCCTGGCCGCACGCCGCCCATTGGAAGATCCGCATGCGCACCTGGGCTGGATGATCCTGCTGGCCAGCGTCCCGGCGGGACTGATTGGATTACTCTTCAAATCGGTCGTCGAAAGCACCTTCGCGCGGCCGGCCGCCGTCTCGGCCTTTCTGCTTCTCACCGCCGGACTGCTGTTTGCCAGCGAGCGCCTTCATCGCCGGTCGCGCCCGCTTTTCTCGATCAGCTGGCTCGACAGCATCATCATCGGTTTCGCCCAGGCTCTGGCGCTTTTCCCGGGCGTGTCCCGCTCCGGTTCGACCATCGCCGGTGGGCTGATTCGAGGCCTGGACCGGACGGATGCGGCCCGATTCTCATTCCTGCTCGCCATTCCTGCCATGATCGGCGCCGGCCTGATCGCGCTGCTCGATCTCAGGGGAGCCGCCAACGCCTCGGCCCAGATTGCCCCGTTGATCGCGGGTTTCCTGGCAGCCGCCGTCGTGGGGTTCGCATCGATCCACTTCCTGCTCGGCTACCTTCGCAAACACCCGCTCACGGTTTTCGCTCTCTACTGCCTGCTGCTGGGCCTGGGAGGTCTGCTGCGCTATGCGCTTGCGGGCTGACCTCACGCTGCTGGCGTTCCTGCTGCTCGCAATGGGTGCCGGCTGCGCGTCCCCACCGACCGAACCCCCGGAGGCCCGGACGACCCACATCGGCGTCACCCCGGCCTATGCCGATCAAGCCTACGCCGAGCTGGAAGGATTTGCGTCCCACGACCCATCGCGCGAACTCACGCTGCAGGTGCTGCCGCTCGAAGCCGGGCTGGAAGCGGCCCGCGCGGGTGAGATAACCTTCCTCATCACAGCTGCCGACCCTCCGGATGGCTGGTTCGCCACCCCGCTTGAAAGAAGTGCCGTGCTCATCGTCGCCGCCAGCAACCCCGGATTATCTGGATTGACCCTGCGCGAGCTGCGGGAGATTTTTATCGGGCAGAAGACAAACTGGTCCCAGTTGGGAGGGCCGGAATGGCCGATCCAACCCATGATCTATCCGGAGGGCGATGAGCTGCGAACCGCCTTCGAGGCTATCGTGCTGCAGAGCGACCGCCTCACGCCCAACGCCCGCCTGCTGCCCGATCCGGCCAGCATGGCGAAGGCGGTAGCCGGCACGCCGGGGGCGATCGGTATTCTGCCGGGTACCACGCCGACCACAGGTCTCACCGTGCTCAGCCTGGATGGCCACAGGGCGAACGCTGCGAACCTTGCGAATGGCAGCTACCCACTGGCGCTTTCCTGGGTCGCGACTGCGCCGCAAGAACCCGAAGGCCTGGCTCGCGAGTGGCTGGGGTGGGTTCAAGAGAAGGAGTAGCCTGCTCCAGTTCCGATCGTACCCACGGCTGCTGTATGTTCTCCCAAGGCCCCTTTCTCACACACGATCCCACCGAAACGAGACCATGCAAAGTCCCGAGGCCCACCCCAGCGCGAAGGGACCATTCGGCTATTCAACCTTCGATGCGGATGGGCTCGAGGCAGAGTATAATTCGCCTGTCTTCGCCAACCACCAAAAAAGATTCGTTTGTCGTTGACCGACTCTGAGGGCCGCGCTTCGGCAGACAATGCGCGGAAATCAACCCGCGCGTCATCCAAACCAAGACTCAGGAGTCGTTCGAATGCCTGAAAGCACCAACGAGCTGCAAACCACCTACCGGGGCGAATGGGTTCGCGCCTGGGGCAATCGTCTACAAATTCCAGAAATTCTTTCTCATCTAGGACCCGCATTCCTGGTCGGTTTGGGTGGCGGCCTGGGCGCAATCGTCTTCCGCTGGTTAATCAACCTGTTTACGCGAATCTCATTCACCTGGCTGCCAGAAATCACTCACGGCATGGGCCTCTTCTATATTGTGCTGGCACCAACAGTGGGCGGGCTCGTTGTTGGATTCTTGATCACTCGTTACGCTCCGGAAGCCAAAGGCCATGGTGTTCCGGAGGTGATGGAAGCCGTTGCCTTAAAAGGCGGCCGGATTCGTCCGATCGTGGCGGTCATCAAATCGGTCGCCTCCGCCATCACGATCGGCACGGGTGGTTCGGTCGGCCGGGAAGGGCCCATTGTCCAGATCGGCTCGGCGCTTGGATCGACGCTTGCCCAGAAGCTGAATTTCTCCGAGGAACGAATCCGCAACCTGGTCGCCTGCGGCGCGGCCGCAGGCATTTCCGCGACCTTCAACGCGCCCATCGCGGGCTTTATCTTTGCACTGGAAGTCATACTGGGGGATTTCGGCGTCCGCAACTTCAGCAGCGTAGCTGTGGCGGCTGTGACCGCGGATGTGATTGGACGGATCGCCTTCGGCGACCTGCCAGCCTTCGCCATCCCGACCTATGAGCTGGTCAGCCAATGGGAATATTTGCTCTACGCAATCCTGGGCATCCTCGCGGCGGTGGTCGCAACTATTTACGTCAAGGTGATTTACGGTTCGGAAGATTTCTTCAACAAAACCATCAAACTGCCCGAAATGACGAAACCCGCGCTCGGCGGACTGCTGCTCGGGATTTTCAGCATCTTCTACATTCGTTTCCTGGGACTCCCGGATACCAATATCCCCCACGTATACGGTGTAGGGTATGACACCATCAGCATCGCGCTGCTTGGAAAACTAACCATCAGTGCCGCTTTCGCCCTGATGGCGATCAAAATCATCGCCACCGCCCTCACGATCGGCTCGGGAGGTTCCGGTGGTATATTCGCTCCTTCGCTCTTCATCGGATCAACCCTGGGAGCCGGCGTCGGCGCCCTTCTCACCCGCTGGCTGCCTGGCATCACCGGACAGCAGGGGGCGTATGCCCTGGTGGGAATGGGTGCGGTGTTCGCCGGCGCAGCCCATGCCCCCATCACGGCCATCCTGATCCTGTTCGAGCTGACCGATGACTACCGCATCATCCTGCCGCTCATCCTGGCGGCCGGAATCGCGACCATTCTCTCCCATCACTGGCTGCGGGGCGAAAGCATCTACACCCTCAAGCTGAGCCGGCGCGGCATCCGGCTGCGCTCAGGCCGCGATATCGACATCATGGATTCGGTCAAGGTTAGCGAAGTCATGACCCGCGACCCGAAGACGGTGGGGCCGGACCTGCCAGTTTCTGAGCTCACCGACCTCTTCCTGCGCCACAACAGCCATGCCTTCCCGGTGGTTGATGGGGACCGAACGCTGGTGGGCATGGTATCCCTGGCCGACTACCGGCGTGCGACCGATGGCGACATTCCGTTGAAGGACCTCAAGGTGATCGATATCGCCACCCGCAAGCCGCTCGTAGCGTACCCCGACGAGAGCCTGCGGGTCGTGCTGCGTCGCATGGCGCCGGCTGATCTCTCGCGAGTCCCGGTTCTGGACCGAACCCAGCCGACCCGACTGGTGGGCGTGATCCGGCGGAATGACATCGTACGGGCCTACGAACGGGCCAGCGTCATGCAGGGCGAGAAAGTCCTGCCCGGCATGCCGAAGCCACCGGGCTCAGAAGTGGTCGAATTCATCGTCGGGGAGAATGCCGCCTCGGTCGGGAGGAGCCTGGCGCAGATCGACTTCCCGCGCGAGTGCGTCGTGGTAAGCGTCGTCCGCAACGGCGAGGTAATCATCCCGCACGGTGACACAGTGCTGGAGCCGGGGGATCAGGTCACGATCCTGCTCGGCGGCTGCCTGATCAGCGACCTGCACCCGTTCTTCGAATATGCAGAAACCGCCGGGCAGGCCGGAGACGATTAGGACGACATTTGAAGAAAAGGGTTGGCGCGACGTTCCTCACCCACCGTCGTCGCCGGACCATGCCCTGAGAAGAGCAAGGTCTCATCCGGCAGCGTAAGAATTTCATCCCGGATGCTTTCCAGCAGCCTTTCCCAGCTTCCACCGGGAAGGTCCGTCCGGCCGACACCATGCTGGAAAATCAGATCTCCGCAGAAAACCGCTCCAAGATCCGATCCAACAAAAATGACATGCCCGGGCGTATGACCGGGGGTATGCCGTACTTCGAAGCTCTCCTCACCCAGGCGGAGCTGTGTGCCATGCTGAAGGTCGATTGTCGGCTCCGGTCCGGGATCGAAGGCGCTCATGCCAAACAGCGCCGCTCCACCCATCGCGCGCCATAAGGGCTGGTCGAGTGAATGCAGCGCCACGGGAACCGGGACATCATAGGCATCCGCCACACCCGCCGCGCCGCCGAAATGGTCGAAGTGAGCATGGGTCAGCCAGATCGTGCCAATACGCCAGCCGCGGTCAGCCGCCATGCGGGCGATGCGGTCCCCCTGCCAGGCTGGATCGATTACGATCGCCGATCCAGACTCGGGGTCACCGACCAGGTAGGTGTTGGTCTGCACCATGCCCAGCTGCATCGGGACAATTTCCAGCGTCCCGAATCGGTATGTCTCCACCGCCACGCACTGCCTCCATTTCCCGGGCTGCTCCGACGCCCTGAGTTGGGATTGTACCCGCGATGAATGATCTGCGGGCAGACCCCTGCGCACCCGCCTCAAGTCGCTGAGACATGATGGGAGATTTCCAGCTCAGGAAACCTATCCGGCATCCGCTCACAACGCCCCCACCGGCCGGCTCAAGCAAAGCCGAGGGGACCTCTGATACAGGCCACAGGAATTCACGGCTCATGGTGGAAGACGCTTCCAGCCCGGCCCCTGGCAGGCGCTGACCCATGAGCCGAGTCATGTTGAGGCTAGCTCTGAGGATCGCTCGGCAAAGGATGCTCTGGGATGATAGTCGGTATCATGCTGGACCCGTCTGCACGCTCTCGGGAGCGAGCGCAAACTTGGCCGAAACGGCCTGCCTTTGCTATAGTACGGCCCTCGGAAAACCGCTTGCATGGTTCGGCAGAATCCTATCCGGAGGCATGGATGACCAGCTATCCCCCTGAGCCGTTCCGCATCAAGACCATCGAATCGATCCAGCGCATTCCGCCAGCGGAGCGCGAGGCGGCTTTGAAGGCCGCTGGTTACAACATCTTCGGCCTGCGCGCCGAACAGGTATACATCGACCTGCTCACCGATTCCGGCACCGGCGCCATGAGCGACCACCAGTGGGGAGCCCTGATGCAGGGTGACGAATCCTACGCCGGCGCCCGCTCCTTCTTCCACCTGCAGGAAGCGATGGACGCCATTTTCGGGTTCAAGCACTTCGTGCCCACCCACCAGGGCCGGGCCGCCGAACATATCCTCAGCACCCTGCTCGTCGCGGAAGGACGTTCGATCCCTTCCAACACCCACTTCGATACGACCGAGGCCAATATTCGCGCACGCGGCGGCCGCCCGGTCAACCTGGTAATTGATGAAGCGGCCGATCCTGCACTACCGCACCCCTTCAAGGGCAATATGGATACCGCCAAGCTGCGCACCTTCATCGAGCAGACCGGTGTGGAAAACATTCCCTTCGGGATGATCACGATTACCAACAACGCCACCGGCGGTCAGCCGGTCTCGCTCCAGAACCTGCATGAGACGAGTGAAATCTACCGGGAATTCGGCATTCCATTCTTCATCGACGCCTGCCGCTACGCCGAGAACGCCTACTTCATCAAGCTGCGCGAGCCAGGCTACGCCGAGTCTTCGCCGCTCGACATCGCACGTGAGATCTTCAGCCTGGCCGACGGGGCCACGATGAGCGCAAAGAAGGATGCTATCGTCAACATCGGCGGGTTCCTGGCTATGAATGACGATGAACTCTTCCTGCGGGCGAAGAACGAACTGATCCTGCGCGAAGGCTTCCCCACCTACGGCGGCCTGGCCGGACGCGACCTGGAAGCCATTGCCGTCGGGCTGTGGGAGGGCCTCGACGAGGATTACCTGGCCTACCGCCTCGGGCAGACTGCCTATCTGGCGCAGGGCCTGATGGATGCGGACATCCCGGTCGTCCAACCGCCCGGGGGCCATGCCGTTTACATCGACGCCGGAACCCTGCTGCCCCACATTCCACGCGACCAGTTCCCGGGCCAATCGCTGGCCGTTGAGCTGTACCTGGAGGGCGGCGTGCGGGGGGTTGAACTCGGTTCGGTCGCCTTCGCCCATACCGATCCTGATACCGGTGAGACCGAATACCCCCTGCTGGAATTGGTCCGGCTCGCCATCCCACGCCGCATGTACACCCAGGCTCACATGGACCATGTGATCGAGACCATGAGGCGCATCGGCGCCCGGCGCGACTCGCTGCGTGGTTTCCGCATCGTCGAAGCCCCGAGGCTGCTGCGGCATTTCACTGCCCGCTTTGAACCGATCGAGTAGCTGGTCACACCGGAATCAAAAAGGGGCCAGTCCGGGGACTGGCCCCTTGACCCTTCGCTTGGTACTAAGGCGAATTATACGTCCCCCAATCAAATGTCATCGCACTGGTATTGACATGGGTCACCCGCAGGTAGCCGTATTTCCCACCGCTCGTCCGGTAGCAGTAGATCCCGTTTTCGATATTTCGATCGGCTGCTGTCAGCACCGATGATTGGCAATCCACGCCGGTCGGAACCTCGGCCCGCTTGCCACCGAAGAGCGCATCATGACCGGGGTCTACAATCGTGTGCACCACCATGTGGGGCGGGAAACCTTCCATGGTAATGCTCGCATCGTACTGGAAGTCCGCCTCCGGATTGCCGCACGAGGAGGTTGAACCCGCGTCCAGATCGAAGCACCAGCCATCCGCCAGGTTCTGTCCGGTTCCACTGGATGTGAACAGGAGGATCGGTTGAAGTGTGATGATCGGGACCATCAGCAGCATGCCCGAGTCCGTATCGATCACCTCGATCTCGACCCAGAAGGCCACGTCCGCCGAAGGACCGAGTCCGAACAGCGCACCATCGCCGTTGCGCAGCAGCCAGTATCCCTGATAGCCACCCTCGGTATCCGGGGCGACCAGGTCCACCGACAAATCCACCGTTTGACCCGGGCTGACGACACCGGGCAGCCCCATCGCCGCCGGGCCGCTCATCGCATCACCGTGGCTGAAGACCAGGTCGTAGGACGAGCTCCAGGTGCAGCTGCCGGCGTTTCGCAGCCGCCAGGTCTTGGTGAAGTGCTCGCCGGGCTCGAAATCCGTCCCGTCCTCGACCGTGATATCGGCGACAAAGTCAATGCGGTCGGAACAGCCGGTCTCGAGCGGGATCGGGGTGGCCGTTGGAACGAGCGTCGGCTCAGGAGCGGCCGTCGGCTCGCTGGTCGGCGTCTGCGCAGCCTCCTGCTGTCCTTCGTCCTCAACGATCGGTATATCCGGTGCGGCCTGATCGGTCGCAGCCAGGGCCTCGTTCACGCGTCGCTCCACCTCCGCTCGCGCTTCACCTGAAGCCCCACCCACTCCTGCTGCCTGGCCTGGAAGGTTGCAGGCCAGCATGGAGAAAATGAGTGCAATTGCGGGCAGGATCAGGGCTAATCTTTTACGGGACATCTGCTTCACTCCTTGTGCCTTGATATCGGATCATTCCATCCATGTAACGGGCATAGCATGCATTTTGTGACAGCCAGTTTCTCGCCCGTTAATTAAGGGAGACAGCGCCAAGATCTATCTCCCCGAAACAAACATCCCCTTCCCTAGTTGAAAAACTGCCAGGCCCAGCCGAAGTTCACCCCACCCTGGTTCTCCCCCGGGTCGAGTTCGACCGTCTGTTGGTTTCCGCCGGATCCGCGTATTGGGTAGGTCGGCCCACCCGGGATCAGGATCGAGTCATTGCCATCCGCGAGCGGATTGTAGTAGATGCAGTAGGTGCCGGCCGGCAGACCGCTGAAGCTGTATGCGCCGCTACCGTTCGTGACGACAGTGGTTGAACCGATAGCAGGGCAGGCTCCGATCCCGAGACGCATGGTCACCCCCGACCAGCCGCTCTCAAAACTATCCTTTACCTGATTGGGCCCGAAATCGGCCGGCCCGGGACCGTACTGGACACAGCCCTGGCCAAGCACCAGTGGTTCTCCCGCTTGCCCGCCGGTGAATTCACAGATCTCATGCCACAGGATGCCGCTGACCGATCCCAGCGCGGGCGTGGGGGTTGGCGGAGAGGCCATCACTGGAAGCAGCGCAGCATCGAAGCTGTAGGCGAGCAGCGATTCGGCGATCCAGCACGGTGCCGGCTTATCCACGAGCTGCACCACCAGCCAGGTGCTGTCCGCCAGGCGTGCCTGCGCGGTGGCTGTTTCCCCATCCAGCAGGAACCCGTACTGATCGAAAACGGTTCCCGGGCCCGTCCGGCAGTTCGAGTTGCCCTCGGCCGTTACGATGAAATCGACCGGCTCTTCCGTCAGCGTTGGAGTGGGAGACGGTGTCGGTGGCACGGGGGTGTCCGTCGGTGAAATTCCCTCCTCTGGCTGGGCTGGATTCACAGGCTGCGGCTGCTCCGCGCTCTCATCCGGACCCGCAGGCGGTTTGTATGTGGGGGTCGGCGTCCTGGTTGGAGGGTTAGCTCGTTCCGGCATGTCGCAGCCTGCCAGCAAGAGCGCCAGCGAAATGAAGATCACGCCAGCCCAACGCAGCTTTTTCTTCCCGCTCATCGGTGCACCCTCCTTGATGTCTATGCCGCTCACTACAAATCTTCGATCTACCCCAGATACCAGGTGACATTAAAGGTCATCAATCCGGATTGGGCTGCGTTCCCGGCCCGGTCAGCCGCGCGAGCATAGTAGCTGCCTGTGCCGGCCGTATAGGGCCCACCCTGGTAGCTGCAGGTGGTGGCATTCTCACAGCGCTTGACAAGCGAGGCAGCCGTCTCTCCCGGCGCCTGGAGGTAAATTTCGATCCAGGCGATCCCCCCTGTATCGCTTGCACTGGCTTCGAAGGTAACCGGCTCGTTGCTGTTCGGGTGCCCGCGCTCCGCCGGCCGGTGGCTGACGCTCACGGCGGGGGGCGTTTCATCGGGCGGCGTGGGTGTGGGCGGCGCCGGAACCACCGGCACCTGGCTGAAGTCACCCTCCCGCTCGACCAGGTCGTCCCAGACCCAGCACCGGCCGTAGCCCTCGACCCGCTCGATCCACCACCAAGTCGAGGCAGCATCCCGCCCGGCGACGGCCGACCGCTGCCCTTCGAGCAGGTAGCCGACCACATCATAGATGCTCCCCGGACCAAAGCGGCAGTTCGCGTTCATGCGCGCGATGACAAACGGGGGGCCCGGCTCCTCGGTGAGCGTCGGGGTCGGCGTCGGGCTGTCGATCGGCGGTGGAGGCGGCGGAGCCTCGTTCGGCGTGGAGGTCGGTGCCGTCTCGGGAAGGAGCAGCGGCGATCTAGCCATCTCAGCCTCGACCGTGGCATGGACGGCGGTCGCCGGTGGAATTGTGCTGGATGGAGGCAGCAGCCCGAGCGCATAGGCTCCGGCGATCAGCAGGACGCTCAGGCCGATCAAGCCTCCAAGCCCACCCACGATCAGCTTCGCACTCCACCCTCCCGCCAGGCTCTCCAGGGCCCCCGCCCCACCGGCACTGCCCCCGCCGCTCCCGGCGGCTGAAGCTCCCGATTCGGCCTGCGCCGGCGCGGGGCTCCCAGGGGAGATACCGAGTTGATCGAGCACACCCTGTGCCCATCCCGGCGAGGGCAGGATGGGAATCAGTCCCGCCACCAGGCCGGCGACCTTCTGCAGGTCGCGCTCGGTTTCCTGGCAGTTTTCGCAGCTGGCAATATGTTCCCGAATCGCCCTGCGCCGCTCGGGACTCAGCTCCCCATCCAGGTAGGCCGACAACAAATCGTCCAGCACCTGGCAGCGGGCGGCGCCGCTGCTCGCCATCATGCGCAGGCCGTGCGCTTCACGAAACTGCAGCCGGGCCCGGTGCACCAGCTGGCGGGCGTTGTCATAGCTCACATCCATGACCTGGGCGACTTCCTGGTAGGACATCCCGCTCATCTCGCGCAGGGCCAACGCCTGCCGGAACGGCACGGCGAGCAGCGCCAGCGTCGCTTCAACATCCCGCCGCGCTTCCTCCCGTTGTACGCGTTTCTCGGCCGGACGGCGGGTGGTGGGAGGGCCGCTCATTTCGCCCGGCTCCTCCAGGTCGACGAAGCGCTTGTTCGCCCGCAGATAATCAAGAGCCATGTTCCCGGCAATGCGGAAGACCCAGGATTTGAAATCCCATGGGGGTCCGAGCCGGGGCAGGCGCTCATGGGCGCGAATAAATGCATCCTGCGTGACATCCTCTGCTGCCTGCTGGTCGCCAACGATGCGGTAGACATAGTTCAGCACCGGTTGGTGGACGGCATTGAACAGTTCCGCGAAGGCCTCACTGTCGCCGCGCTGGGCACGCTTGGCCAGCACGACCATGGATTCGTCCGTGCCACCTGTCATCTTCACGATCGCGTCTCACCCCTGTAACGGATTGCGACCTCAAACTGTGACAGCCGCAGGTCATCATCCTCGAGACTATAGCACGAGTATCCCGGGTGGGCATCAGTTCGTCCAACCCACCTGTGGTATCCTGTTCGTGTTCTTCGGGCCAGGCACCAGGGCATGGCCCGAGGCATCCATCTGCCGATGACCACCGCCGAATTCGTCCTGCCCCAGCGATTCCCGCTCGACCACCGTTCAGCCCCCCGCTGGATCCTTTCGCACGTCCGACCGTACTGGTACCTGGTCCTCATGACGACCATCGGCGCCGTCGGCAACGCCGCATTGGCGGCGCTCGTGCCGGTCCTGACCGGCTCGGCCTTTCAAGCCATCCTGGCCGATCCGCCGCAGACCGACCAGCTGCTGACGCTGGCGCTGTGGATTCTGGTCTCGCAGTTTATACGCGGCCTGCTGCAGCTCGGGCGCAACTTCGGCGCCGAATTGATCGGCCAGCGCCTCGAACGCGACATTCGCGAAGAGCTGTACGTCAGCTTGATCGGTAAAAGCATGACCTTCCACAACCTGCAGCCGGTGGGCGACACGATGGCGCGTGCGACGAACGATGTGCGGGAAATCAACCTGATGTTCAACCCCGGCTTCAACCTTGTCATCGGTTCGGTGAATTTCCTCATCATGCCGCTCTTCTTCGCCCCGCGCTACCACCCCAGCCTGGTGCTGGTCCCGGCCCTGTTCATCGTTGGATACTTTCTTTCGCTGGCGCAGTACCTGCATGAACTGCGTCCGATCGCCGACTCGGTGCGAAAATCCTTCGGGCAGATGAACTCGCACCTGGCGGAGGCGCTCGACGGGATCGAAATCGTCAAGGGCTCTGCACAGGAGAGTGCGGAAGTCGAGCGTTTCACAGGCAACGCCCGCTCCTTCCGCGACGCCTTTGTCCGCCAGGGTGACGTCGAGGCGCGCTTTCTGCCGCTGCTGCTGATGGGCCTGGCCGAGGCCGGATCCTTCCTGCACGCGATCCTGCTCTTCCGGGCCGGGCTGATCCAGATCGGGGATGTGGTCGCGTTCGTCGGCCTGATCCAGCTCTTCGGGTTTCCGGTCTTCGCCTCGCTCTTCGCCTACTCCCAGGTTTCGCTCGGCCTGGCCAGCGCCCGCCGCATACTCGAGCTGATCCAGCGCAAGACCGAACTGGATCACAATCCGGCCGGCTACAGCCGGCCCATGCGGGGTGAACTCGAGTTCAAACACGTGAGCTTCGGGTACCACGACACCGAGCGCAGCCTGCATGACATCAGCTTCTGTGTCGAACCCGGACAGACCGTGGCCATCGTCGGCCAGACCGGCACCGGCAAGACCACGCTGGCGAAGTTGATCAACCGGACCTACGACATCCAGGGCGGCCAGCTGCTGGTCGACGGCGTCGACGTGCGGGATTGGAACCTGGATAACCTGCGCCGGCAGATCTCGATCATCGAACAGGATGTCTTCCTCTTCTCGCGCAGCATCGCCGAGAACATCGCCTTCGGCAATCCGGGCGCCACCCGCGCCGAGATCGAGGCGGCAGCCCGCTCGGCGCAGGCCCACGATTTCATCACCTCATTCCAGGATGGCTACGAAACGGTCATCGGGGAGCGCGGCGTCACACTCTCCGGAGGTCAACGCCAGCGGCTGGCGCTGGCGCGCGCCTTCCTCACCGACCCGCGCGTGCTGATCCTCGATGATTCGACCTCTTCGATCGACAGCGCCACCGAAGACCAGATCCAGCGCGCGATCTTCAAAGCAGCCGAGGGACGCACGACCCTGATCATCACGCACCGCCTCTCACAGATCCGCTGGGCTGATTTGATCCTGGTGCTGCGCAAGGGCCGCCTGTCGGCGATGGGGACGCACGAGCAATTAATGTCCGAATCGGATGCCTACCGGCGCATCTTCACCCGGTACGAAGGCGAGTAGCGATGGGTTTCTTCTCCGGGCTGGATGCGGAATCCTACGACCGCACCTACCGTGACCGCGACCTGGTCGCCCGCATGGTGGCGTATTTCAAGCCCTACCGCAAGCGGCTGGCCTGGGCGCTGGTCGGCATCCTGATCATCGCCGCCTCCGGCGCGCTCACCCCGATCCTGGTGGCGCGCAGCGTCGACCTGATGTCGCAGCACGATTCGACTTCGCTCATGCTGCTGTTTGCCGCTGCGCTCTTCGCGACCGGCGTGCTCGTGTGGGCTGCGAACTGGGTCCGCCGGCGGTTGATCGTACGCTCGGTGGCGGATGTCATGCTTGCGCTGCGCCAGGATGCGTTCATCGCCTCCTCCAAGCACGATCTTTCCTTCTATGACGAGATCGCCTCCGGGCGCGTCGTCAGCCGCATCACCTCCGACACGCAGGAGTTCGCCCAGGTCGTTGTGCTCGTGACGGACCTGTTCAGCCAGCTGGTGCAGGCCTTCATCCTGTTCGTGGTGCTGGTGCGGATCGACCTTTCCCTCACGCTCTGGCTGTTCGCCATGCTGCCGGTGATCTTCCTGGTGGCGGTCAGCTTCCGGCGCCTGGCCCGTACGGTCACCCGGCGCGGTTTTCGCGCCATGGCCAACGTGAACGCCTCGATCAAGGAAGCCGTTACCGGCATCGCCGTTGCCAAGAACTTCCGCCAGGAAGGGCGCATCTACCAGGAATTTGACCAGGTCAATGTGAAGTCCTATCACACCAACGTCCGGCGCGGTTTCGTGCTGGCGATGGTCTTCCCGAGCCTGAACGCCCTCGGCGGGGCCGGCACGGCATTGATCGTGTACCTGGGCGGGATGAGCGCCGCACAGGGCGTGGTTACCGCCGGGGCATGGTACCTTTTTATCCAGAGCCTCGACCGCTTCTGGTCACCCGTGCTGAACCTGTCCGCCTTCTGGACGAACGTGCAGAATGGACTGTCGGCTGCCGAGCGCGTCTTCGCCTTGATTGACGCTGAATCGGCCGTCAAACAGGTCGACTCGCGCCCCGTTCCACCGCTGAAGGGTGAGGTCGAGTTCCGCGATCTGTCGTTCCAGTACAAGACCGGCGAGCCAGTCCTCGAGCACTTCAGCCTGCGCATTCATCCGGGCGAGAACCTGGCGCTCGTCGGGCACACCGGCGCCGGGAAGACCTCGATCGTCAAGCTCATCTCGCGCTTTTATGAATTCCAATCCGGTGAGCTGCTGGTGGACGGGATGGATATCCGCACGCTCGACCTGGCCGATTTCCGCCGCCAGCTGGGCATCGTCTCCCAGACACCGTTCCTCTTCTCGGGCACGGTGGCCGACAACATCCGCTACGCCAAACCGGAGGCCAGCCAGGAGGAAATCGAACGCCTTGCGCGCCGCATCGGCGGGGGTGAGTGGTACCAGACCCTGTCGGAGGGTCTGCTCACGGAGGTCGGCGAACGCGGCAGCCAACTCTCGATGGGCACCCGCCAGCTGGTTTCGCTCATGCGGGTGCTGATCCAGCAGCCGGCGATCTTCATCCTGGACGAAGCCACCGCCAGCATCGATCCGTTCACCGAGGCGCAGATCCAGGAAGCGCTGGAACTGATCCTGGCCGAAAGCACCTCGATCCTGATCGCGCACCGCCTGTCGACGGTGCGGGCCAGCGACCGCATTATCGTGCTCGACCACGGTCGGATCATCGAAGAGGGGAACCACGCCGGGCTGATGGCTGCCGCCGGCCACTACGCCGAGCTGTACAACACCTACTTCCGTCACCAGTCGCTGGCCTATGTCGAAAGCGCCCGCGAGCGTATGCTGGGGGGGGATTGAGCTATCCCTGGCCCAGGATGTCGGGCTGCCGCACAATGGGGCAGCGCAGCCCGCGGCCAATATCCTGGTGCATGGACTCAGATCAGCAGGAGAAGATCGTGCAGCAGCGCGTACACCGAGAGCGGCGCGATCAACCAGGCCACCAGCCTGGCCTCGACGTACTCACGATAGTTGAGCCATAAACCCAGTGCCAGGAGTTTGAGCGGCACGGCCACCCCCCAGGTCCCGAAAACCGACAGCAGGACGTCCTGGTAGCCCAGGCGCTGCGTCACATGGATCGCAACCAGCAGGTTGATCGCCTGCGCCGTAGCCGCCAGGTAGATCAGTTTCGTCACCCAATCTTCGCTCAAGCGCTGGAACCGGGAAGGTACCCTGATCGAAAACCAACCTGGCGGGGGATGGGATTCAGGCCGGCATGAGGACAACGGACCGGTATTCTGAAGAATGGCAGCAAACAGCGAGCGGTTCATCGCGATCCCTTCCGGATCCCCCTCTGGCAACCGCTCGTTCTTGAACCCGGATCGGTCTTCGGTCCGGGCAGGGATTGCTTCTCTCTATCTCAAGCATACCGGATAAACGCGCCGTCCGACGTTTCAATCGGCTTACACTTCGAAATCAAATCGACGCCCCTCGCAGGACCCGAAGCTCCCCTCCAGCGGCGAGAGATTCCCCTGGTGCAGCCTGGCGACCACCAGACCTTTGCGTGAGCTCGCTGCACCCTGCAACTTCCCACGCTGCAGGACTACCCGGCCCAGCCCATAGTCTGCTCCTGTAAACACCAGGGCAAGGCGCGGGCGGGTCGCGATGGACAAAATCCGATTCCTATGGTCTGATTTTAGCGATTGCGCGTCCACTTCGTATCGGAGCATACCCTTCATGTCCATTCAAGCGCTTGCAGATTCTGTGGATTCATTCGCCCGCTGCACCGTCGGTCTATCCGAGCCGCAGCTCGATCGCCCCTGGATCTGGCGCGATTACGATTCGGACGGCGTGCGCTTCGCCTTCTTCCGCACCCTGGAGGAGCTGCGCGACCTGGCCGTGACGGTCAGGGAGCAAGCCTTCCTGCGTGGCGCCAGGCCCTCCGCCGCCGGCCTGATCCTGGACTCCTACCACGCCGCCTGGCGCGGGATGCATTCCATGCTGCTCGGCCTCGAGGAAGATGATTTTGAGCAGGTTCCGGCGCCGGGCGAATGGCCGCTACGCAGGGTGATCGCCCACATCGTCGACGCCGATGTCGGTTTCTACACCGTGATCTCGGAGACGCTGCGAATCGTGCGGGCAGGCGGTCCGCCGCCGCATGGGAACCTGGAACCGGCCTGGGAACGGGTCACCCGCTCCATGGCTGACGACTACGAGACTCTGATGAGCGGCCCGAGCGAACCCGTGCTCGCGTTCGATCGTAAACTGCACGCCCGCATCCTGGACGAGTTCTCGGGCATCACGGCCGAAGAGCTCGAGACTCCCAGCTACTACTGGGAAGCCAGCCCCTACCCGCTGCGCTTCCGGCTCGGCCGCTTCGAATCCCACGGCCGCCAGCACACCGTGCAGCTGTACAAGACCCGGGTCGCGATCGGCCGGCCGCCGAGTGAGAGCCAGCTGCTGCTCGGGCTGATCTACGCCGCGCTGGCCGAGGTGGAAAACGCGGCCCGCCTTCAAGCCAGGACCATCGAGGACCTGCTTGGACCGGCCGCGGCGGGGATTCACGAGCGTGCCGACGAGGTGGCGGCCGCCGCAAATTGAACGGCAAGACACTTCCCGTTAGGAGCGATGCGCATGTCTGAGCTGAAGACCCAGAGGAACGACGCCAGCGTGGAGGCCTTCCTGCGGACGGTCGAAAGCGAGAAGAAACGCGCCGACTGTTTCGAGATCCTCAACCTGATGGGGGAGGTGACCGGCGAGGAACCTGCTATGTGGGGCGACAGCATTGTCGGCTTCGGCTCCTACCACTACAAGTATGCTTCCGGGCGGGAAGGCGAGTGGTTTCTCACCGGCTTTTCGCCCCGGGCGCAGAACCTGACGCTCTACATCATGGCTGGGTTCGACGAGTATGCGCCGCTGCTGGAGCGGCTTGGAACGTACCGGATCGGCAAATCCTGCCTGTACATCAAGGACCTGGAAGCTGTCGACCGGGACGTGCTGCGGGAGCTCGTAGCGCGTTCGGTCGAGCACATGCGTCGTTCGCACGCAGGACTTGTATAGGCGTGGAATCCAGGAGACAATTCGCCATTCGCCCCTACGCGTTGAGCGCCGCGGGGCTCGCCAACGTGAGGTCATGATGAGCTTCCAACCCCCGGCAGTGTGCCCGAAGTGCAGTGGAAATATGGTCGAAGGTTTTACGGTCGACAACGCCAAGGTAATCAACGACCCACACCCGGCGTACGGCCCGCGCATGAAGCTCGGCGGCAGCCACGCCTGGTGGCAGCTCTACCCCGCCGATTCCCACGAAAGCGATGTCAGCCCCCTGCCCGGCATGAGCTTCACGGCCGCCCGGGTGCTGCGGGGATCGCAGGGCATCCAGGTCTTCACCTACCGCTGCCAGGAGTGCGGCTTCCTGGAGGCATACGCTCCCCAGGCCTGACCCGGATGGCGATCAGGACCCCTGCCGGCGCACGGGACGCGGGGGGTAGCCTGTCCGATCCCGTTGCTCTGGGACGTAAAGAGCCGATGGACACAACCGAGATTCAACTGCCTGCCCTCGACGGCTTTTTCCTATCTGCGACAGTGTATGAACCGGCCGTTCCGGTCAGGCGGGTGGCGATCATCAGCGCGGCGATGGCCGTGCCGCAAAGCTTCTACCGCCACCTGGCGGGGTACCTGGCCCGCCAGGGCTGGCTTGTCCTGACCTACGACTACCGCGGGGTTGGCGCTTCACGCCCCGGCCGGCTGCGGGGATTCCAGGCCACGGCCCGGGAGTGGGTTGAGCAGGACATCGCTGGCGCTGTTGCCTGGACCATGGACAAATATCCCGGCACAAAACTGGTTCTGATCGGTCACAGCTTCGGGGGGCAGGTGGCCGGGCTGCTGCCCGACCTGGGCCAGGTTCGGGCGATGGTCACCGTCTCGGCCCAGAGCGGCTACTGGGGCCTGCAGCCTGGACTCGAGAAGGTCAAGGTCTGGTTCTACGTCCAGCTCATCTTCCCGGCGCTGTGCGCGCTGTACGGCTACCTGCCCTGGAGCCGCTTCGCCCGCGGCGAGGACCTGCCGAAGGGCGCCGCGCTCGAGTGGGCCCGCTGGTGCCGCTCGCCGGAGTATCTTTTTAGCGACCCGACGCTCGATGCCCGCCGGCGCTTCACCCGCTTCACGGCCCCGATCCTGGCATACAGCGTCGATGACGACGTGTGGGGCTCGGCGCCGGCAGTCGATGCGATGATGGCCGGCTATTCGGCGGCCCGCATCGAACGCCGCCACCTGCATCCGTCTGATGCCGGCACGGCGAAGCTCGGGCACCTGGGATTCTTCCTGCCGAAGGCCGAAAGGCTGTGGCCGGGGATGGTGGCCTGGGTCGAAGCCCGGCTTTGAATGCACTGGATGCCGCTTCACCCGGCTGAAGAGGAATGCTGACATGGAGGACATTTTCCCCGTTACGGAAGATCGCTGGCCGGACCTGGAGCGCTTCTTCCAGGCTCACGGTAATCCGAACTACTGCTGGTGCATGACCTGGCGCACAGCCAGCAGTGCCTTCCGGGCCATGACCAGCGACCAGCGCCGGGAGGCGCTGTACGCCACCCTGGCCGCCGGCCTGCCGATCGGGCTGCTCGCCTACCAGGACAGCGAACCGGTCGGCTGGTGCTCGGTCGCCCCGCGGCCGACCTACCCCCGGCTGGAACGCTCGCCGGCCCGGCCGCGGCTGGATGGTCGCAACACGTGGTCGGTGGTGTGCTTCTTCCTGGCGCCGGCGGCGCGCGGGCGCGGCTTGAGCGTGAAGCTGCTGCAGGCAGCGATCGAGTACGCCGCCGCCAACGGGGCCGAAGTGGTGGAGGGCTTCCCGGTCGACCCGCTTCCGGATGAAAGTGGAAAGCGCGGCGTACCGGCCTCCTTCCGCTTCATGGGCTTCCGCCGCAGCTTCGAAAAAGCCGGCTTCCGGGATGTCACGCCGGCCGGCGGGCGGCGTACGATCATGCGCTTCGAGATGGATCCTTGATCCTTCGAGGATCGGCGATACGATATTCACGACAACGCTCGAGGAGGTGGACATGATTCAAGGCGGGAAGATTGCGCTGCGGCCGGTCGAACGCGACGACCTGGCGCAGCTCGAGCACTGGAAATCGGATCCCGAACTGCTGGGCGAGTTCAACGTTTTCGGCCTGCACGGCCGCCAGGGGCGCGAGGAGCAGTTCGCCAAGGACGGCCTGCTGAACGCCGACCGCGGCCAGCTGCTGGTCGTTGATTCGGGGGGCGAGGTGGTCGGCATGGCCAGCTACTGGCGTGTCGACCACGGGCCGCGCAACGGCGGTCACGCCTACCAGATCGGCACCCATCTCGCCCCGGACCGCCGCGGCCAGGGCCTCGGCGTCGAGGTGGCGGCGCTGCTGGCAGGCTACCTGTTCGAGACCTACCCCGTGCAGCGGGTCGAGGCCGAGACCGATGTCGAGAACAGCGCCGCGCAGCGGGCGCTGGAGAAAGCCGGCTTCACGCGCGAGGGCGTGCTGCGCGCCGCCCAGTGGCGCGCCGGCGGCTGGCACGACCTGGTCATGTACAGCGTGCTGCGGGGGGAGTGAGCCCCGAAAGGCAAATTGAAACTTCTCCATGGAGAGACGCGATGACCCAAGCAGCCCTTGACCTGCCGCAGGAGGGCGCTCCCTACCCTCCGTCGTGGTTCGACCGGCTCAGCGCCTGGCTCGAATCCCTGCCTGCGCCGCTGTGGCTGGTCTACCTCGGACTGGCCGTTCTCAGCACTGCAGCCATGATCCTCCTTCAGGCTAGCCAGGGCGCCTATTCCAGCCGCAGGATCGACCCGTGGCATGCCTTCTTCGTCCTGCAGCCGGTCTTCTACGTGGCGCTGATGCATTATCTCGATCACGCCGCCGCGGCCGCGCTCGAGCGCTTTCGGCCGGTGCTGGCCGGGGGCGAGGCGGAGTTCAGGAACGCATACTACCGCCTGACGACCCTGCCGGCCCGCCCGGTCCGCTGGGCGACGCTGGCCGGCGTGCTGGTCTTCCTGGTCGTGCTCGGTCCTAGCGCCTTCCAGATCAGCCAGGAGCCCTTCCGGGTTGAAATCAGCAGCATGGCGCTGCAGGTGTTCGGGATGAGCACCTCGGCCGTATCACGCTGGGTCATTTTCATCATCTACCTGGCGCTGTGGGGCGTGGTCGGTGTGGCCGTGCTGCACACCGTCCGCCAGCTGGGTGAGATCCGGCGGCTGTATGCCGGCGTGGCCGCCGCCAACCCCTTCCAGCCCGAGCCGCTCTACGCCTTCTCGTCCGTGACAGCCCTGACGGCGGTGATGATGCTGCTCAACAGCTACGGCTGGGTGGGTGTGCTGCTGCGAGTCGCCCGTGAGACCCCCGGGGCGATCCCGCTTACGGGGCCGATCAGCGTGAACGTCTTCTTCGCCGCGCTGAGCGTGTTCCTGTTCGTCTGGCCGCTGTGGGGCGCGCACCGCCTGCTGGATTCAGCCAAGAAGCACGCCCTGGGGAACAACGCCGGCCACTTCCAGGCGGTCGTCGGACGGCTGCACGCCGCGATCGAGGGAGGCGACCCGGCCGGGGTCGACGGCTGGCAGAAGATGCTCGGAGCGCTCGAGCTCGAGCGGGCGCGGCTGGATCGGCTGCCGACCTGGCCCTGGCGGCCGGAGGCCTCACGCGGCCTCGTGGCGGCGCTGGTCGTGCCGATCGCCGTGTGGCTGCTGCAGTTCGTGTTGGGGAAGCTGCTGGGGTAAAGAGATCCTCGAAATCAGCGAAATGTGAAATTTTGGAAAGTCACAAGAAAGATCCCCCAACCGGAGGGGGACCGGCTGAGGAAAAGCCCACGATGCTTGCAAGACCGTGGGGGGTCAGTCCGGCAGGTCTGTCGGCTCCATCGGCTCCATGGGCTCCATCGGCTTCATCGGCTCCATGGGCTCCATCGGCTTC
>JBJYWH010000253.1:0-1747 GCA_046259355.1 Anaerolineales bacterium | reverse complement strand
GCTCCATGGGCTCCATCGGCTTCATCGGCTCCATGGGCTCCATCGGCTTCATCGGTTCCATGGGCTCCATCGGCTTCATGGGTTCCATTGGGTCCCTCGGGTCCGACGGGTCAGACAGGTCCATCCTGATACTAGAAAATTCGTATTTTATTTGCATTGCAGGTTCATCCGCTCCTGTCATTTTCATTGCCCAACCGCCTCGATCGAGGCGCCGGGGCATTCATTCATGATTATCCAGCAAACAGGCCCTGAAACCAAATCGCCCCCAACCGGAGGGGGACCGGCTGGAGGGGCTGCCGACCTGGCCCTGGCGGCCGGAGGTCTCGCGCGGCCTCGATGCGGCGCTGGCCGTGCCGATCGCCGTGTGGCTGCTGCAGTTCGTTTTGGGAAACTGCTGGGGTAACTCGACCGGATCACCCAGCCACCAGCAGCCGAGCCGCCAGCCACAGGTTCAGCGCCAGGAAATACAGATCGGCAGCAAGCGGGACGTAGGCCCTGTTAATCACCTCTGCGTCCAGTCGGGCGAACCAGGACGCGGCCATGCCGGTGAATAGCACGAATCCACCACCGAGCCAGAGATCGCGCAGCAGGGGCTCCAGCCCGAACCAGGAGATGAACAGCAGGCCCAACCAATAGAGCAGGCTGCCTCCCCACAGCAGGCGGCCGAAAAGCACAAACCCGACCGAGAACGCACGGCCACTTACGACAGCCAGGAAGAGCGCCCCGGCTGCGATCAGGACGGATTTCGCCCCGCTTGATAATCCCAGCGTTCCACGCACATTGAATCCAACCAGGAACGTCAGACCCAGCAGGAAAATCAAGTTCCAGCGCGATACCTCTCGAAAAACCAGCCAACCTGCATAAATAGCGATTAATCCAAAGGCAGCCATAACCCGCTCAACCGAATTCATGTCGTGGGGAGCGAATCCATATCCCATCATGCTGCATGTGAAGCCCAGGAGAACGATGGGAGCGGGCCGAAGCGTGAAACTCACCAGCACCCGATTCACCGCTGCGGTATCTGCGACCGGGCATCGACACGCAGGACTACCCAGTCTTCGTTCAGTAGATCGGCCAGCAGCACCTCGATCCTGCGCTCGATATGCACCCTTATCGAGAGCACCTTAACCTGGACCGCCTGTGGGTCGTAGCCAGGCTGCGGATATTCGATCTGCACCTGGAGGTTGACGTCCGCTTCAGATCGGAATCCATTCCTCTCCAGGTACTCTCGCGCAGCCCGCTCAACCTCCGCCTGCATTGCTGGAGAAACAAGCACCGCCCGATCTTCATTCTCGAGCCAGATAACCACATCGTCCGGCCGTGGAGTAGACGTGACCGGCATATTCCCCACGGGAACTGGAGTGGCCGCGGCGTGAGCCCTTCGATCTGCAGCTAGCGCCACCATTCGATCTGCAACCACGCTGATCCCGGCATTCGCAGCCGCACCGGCTGAACGCTGCATCCTGTCCCGCTCGAGAAAGATGCGACCGGCATCAACTGCCACGGCCAGGAACAGCAGCATGATGGGAATGAGGAATGCGACGATGAGGAGAACCTGCCCGCGCCGGTTCATGGTGGATTCGAATATTCGATTCGACTTACGGCCTGTGATCGAAGTGTGAATTCTATCCTGACCGGCAGCATCACGACGAGCGGATACTCCAAGCGGATCGTGAGCGGGTCTCCGCGTGGGCTCGGCCAGGTTTCAGCAAGTCGAGCCATCTCATCCGGATCGATCTCAATCCGG
>JBJYWH010000252.1:0-1996 GCA_046259355.1 Anaerolineales bacterium | reverse complement strand
CGGTTGAAGCTGGAGAGCCAAGGAAAATGACGATGCCCGAGAAACGATTCCGTTCGGCGACCATCATGCGATGGATCGCTCGTATATGGACCATCCCGGTCCTGGTTTTTGTGTGTCTGCGGATCATCATGCCCGACCCTTATGCGACCGAGCCTGTCCCACTCGATGATCTATTCCTCCTGGGATTATGGCTCGCAGCCGTGCTGGCCTTGCTGTTGGCCTGGAAATGGGAGTTGATTGGTGGCGCGGCGGTCATTCTCATCCTGGCCGTGCGGGAAGTGGTATGGGTCGTGTTGAAGGGCCCCTGGCTTGTGAGTTTCCTGCTGGTCTGGTTGGTCCTGGTTCCGCCGGCCGCGTTGTTTATCGCAGCCGCCACCCTGGAGAAGAGGTCCAAACAACTCGCAGACTTGGGGTAACCGATCCGCCCGATCAGGCTGCAGGACGGCAGGCGGGACGCAGATGGCCTGGACGAACCAGGATGCGAAACGCTGCCGGTTGACGAATTCGTTCGGGAGATCGAGGTTGCAGGGAAGGGATCACCGCTCGCCTTTTTGATCGTCGGACATTTTCAGGAAGGATAGATGATCATGACGATTCACCTGGACTATGCAAATATCCTCACCCCGGACGAACAGCTCCGAAAAGCCTGCCTCGTCATCGATGATGCGGGGGTGATCGCCTATCTTGGTCCGATGGAAGCCGCCCCGGCAGTGGAGGGGTTGCGGCTGGATCTGCGCAACCTGTTCGTTGCACCGGGTTTCATCGATATCCACGTCCACGGCGGACATGGGATCACTTTCGGCCATCCGAATACGCTCGAAAAGGATCTGGCCGAATACTCCAAGTGGGTGGTCCAGAATGGTGTAACCGGGTTTCTGCCTTCGATCACCGCGCCCAGCGCCGAGGAATTGGCCGGGCTGATTCGGGCCTATGTTCCTCTCCTTGAGCAGCGCCAGCCCGGAGCGCAGCCGCTCGGGATCCACCTCGAGGGTCCCTTCATGAATCTGGAGCGCAAGGGAGCGCAGAACCCGGCCTGGATCCGGGACCCGGACGTGGACGAGGCCAAGCTCTACCTGGAGGCAGGAAAGGGGTGGATCCGCCAGATGACGATGGCGCCCGAGCTGCCGCACGCCGAGGAAGTCGCCGCGCTCTTCCGCCGGGCCGGAGCGGTGCTGGCGATCGGGCACAGTGCAGCGGATTTCGACACCGCCGTCCGGGCGCTGCGAGGGGATTGGAACCACATCACGCATACCTATAACGCGCAAACCGGACTCCACCACCGTGACCCGGGAATCGTGGGCGCCGTGCTGACCTCGAAGGAGATCACGGCGGAGCTGATCGCCGATACGATCCATGTTCATCCGGGCGCGATGAAGGTGCTGATCCGCTGTGTGGGCACGGACCGGGTCGTGCTTGTAACAGACGCGATGGCCGGGGCAGGCCTTCCGGATGGCGACTACGAACTGCTGGGTTTCAAGATCACCGTACGCGAAGGCAAGGCGACCCAGGAAGATGGCACCATCGCCGGCAGTGCGGCTGTTCTGAATGAGTGTGTTCGAAACATTCACCAGAAGGTGGAGATTCCGCTGGAGGACGCCGTCAAGATGGCCACGCTGAACCCGGCCCGGGTGCTCGGTGCCTCGAACCGGCTCGGCCGGCTGGCGGTTGGACAGGAAGCCAATATCGTCGTAATCGACGAGCAGGTGAACGTCCGCCTGACGATCGTCCGAGGCGAGATCGTCTACCATCAGCTGTAAATTGTGATAGCGATCGGAGCCGGTTCTGGTCATCGATGGATACACGAGATAACGTTCACGAGATAGATGGTCTCATCGATCAGCGTCGTCGATCGCAGCGATTCGATAGGGTTCGGCGCACCGCTTCCGCAGCGGCAAATCAGCTGGGACGTGCGACCTGACTTTCGGACACGTTGAACTGAGTTCTCCTGCAAGGAGTTTTTCGTGCCTCTGAGGGGCGTGATTTTCGACCTGGATGG
>JBJYWH010000251.1:0-2855 GCA_046259355.1 Anaerolineales bacterium | reverse complement strand
CCGACCAGGAAAGGCTTCGTTTCACGCAGTTTGAAGGTGGTCTCGAAATCGATCTGAAACGCACGCTGGTCAAGGACCGCCGTCCCGGACATCAGGTATGGGCTCGCACAGCGCATCGAGTAGCAGTCGGACGGCATGACCGATGCCAATACATGCGCCTCCGGTGACTGCCGGAAGCAGACCGAGGCGCGCTCACGAACGACGATCCCTTCCTCCGGCCGCGAGAAGATGGCTGAGCATCCACCCAGCATAACCGTGACCAGCAGAAGCGGAAGCCACTTTTTCATCCTTGAACCATCCCCTCCAATCATTGGGTTTACAGATCCATCATATGCCCGAACGCTGCTGCCTGAACATACCCACTCAAGCTGCACCTCAAGGCACCTGGAGCCAGATCGCTCCACCGCAGCACAGGTTCACATCAAGCAGGTGCACACCCGGCATCAGCAGCTCGCCGAAGGATGCATCCAGGGTGTACTCACCCCCGGGAGCGATATCGGCTGAGCGGTTGAAGAGCGTGGCGTGGATCTCCTCCGCCCGACCATTGACGATTCGCAGGCGCTGATCCGACCGGACCGTGACGCAGCGCGGGTCGGGCATATCCGGGTTGATCGTCATCGTGACCAGCGGACCTTCGACCCCGGGACAGATTCCCGCTGCGGGGGTATCGGAGACCGGGGTGGCTTTTACAGGGGCTGCCTCTGCCGGAACCACGATACGCACCCAGAATGGCGAGGAACCCTCCGGACCCATCCCGAAGGAAACCCCCGCTGAATCCCGCAGCAGCCAGTCCCCCTGGTAGGTTCCCGGGCTGGAAGGGGCCGTCATGGCAGCGACGAGGTCGACCTGATCACCCGGAGCGACATCCTGCGGCATGGGCAGCACTTCATAGGCTTCCATGCGCTCACCCGCCGCGAAGAAGTAGGCATACTGTTTATTCCAGGTGCAGCTGCCCGCGTTGCGCAGGCGCCAGATTTTGATGAAGGACTGACCGGGTTCGAGCTGGCTGCCATCGGGTACGCTCATATCCTGGACATACTCCGCCTGGTTAATGCAGGGACGTTCACTGATGGCAGGGAGTGTAGGCACCTGTACATCCGGTTCAGCCGTCGGGCTGGGAGCCGGTTCCGCGCTGGGAGCAGCCGGTACAGGGGTGGCCGGGCTTGAATGGGTCGGCGTCGATTCGATCTCGAGCGTAAGGGAGACCTCCCCCGCCTGGCAGCCCGTGAGCGAAACAAGGAACACGAGGGTAACAAGAAATCTTAAGTCCTGGAGTTTCACGGGGAATCCTTTCATCATCCACCGGATGCTTGCGGGCTGCGCAGTTCAAGATCTCCCCACAGGCAGGAGGCGTCTTCCTCGAACGGAGGTGCAGCCGGCTTGATTTGAGGGATGTTCATGATGGAGTCAGGTGAAACCGTGATGGAATCACGGATCGCAAGCACATCCGGACGGTCTGCCGCAGCCGGATTGGGTATGAAGAGAAGGAATGCGCCATCCGGCAGCTCGAAAATCGTGTATCGACCTGAGCCGAATTCATTTTCATAATCAACCTGGATAGCAGGCTGTCCGTTGAGGTGATGCGCATGGACCGCGATCGTTTTTCCGTCGGACGGATCAGCCGCGGTCGTGTTCGCGAACGCTTCCAGCCTCTCGAAGGCCGTGCGGCCGGGGACCGCACGCCGTGTGTGCACCAGCTTGATCTCGATCGCGCCCGCGTCGAAAATATCTTCTTCGAGCGTGAAATCCAAAGCAAAGGGGGAGTAGTTCCTCAAGGAGCTGGTTAAACTCGCCCGACCGGAGTTCTCTGGGTTTTGAAACTCAGCCTGCCAGAAGCAGGGTATCGCAATCCGTACCCCGGAGATCGGATCCTGGATCTCATCCCAACCCGGGCTGAGTGTGGAACGTTCTTTTTCCCCGGGAGGATGAACGACCGGTATGTCATCACACGGACCCAACAAGCTGACTCCGTTCCAGCCCTTGACCCATCCCGTGGTGCTCGACGGATCGATCGTGCCGTCGGCTGCCGCCGGAGGAACCCGCACACGGTACCAGCCACCGGGCGAGCGCTCCAGCACCTGCATGTACATGCCCGGTGCCACGCCAACCAGACGTTCGCTGTGCTCGTCTCGGTCCCGGTAGAGATGCTGGGGTTCCAGGCCGCGAGTGCGCAGGCTGCAGATTCCTTCCGGCGGGAGATCCCCGGTGTAAATGTGCGCACAGCATCCTGACCGGACCCAATGACCATCGCTGTATTGCGCCCGGCCCTCGAGCTCACCCGACATTCTCGGGGGAACAAGCCAGTGAGCCCACACCTCGCCGGCTGCCGGATCGCCGAGCAGGGACATGCTTTCGACGGTCCCATCCGCGGCGATGAAGCGAATCTCGTAAGCCCGAGCATCATCCGGCGCGTCGATCCAGGTGATCGTGATCTCATCGCCGGCCTGCAGGCTGAAATTCCCGGCATCGGCTGCAAGGTAGGGAAACGACAGTGCGCCCTGGATGCCGCTCGAGATGTTGTACGGATTGGGGGTCTTCGTCGGCGCCTGATTCGGGCGCTCCGCCCGTGGTTCCGCAAGGCAGCCGCCAAAGCTCAAAAGCAGTGTGATGAAGGCCCCGATCCCCAGGCTGCGGGCAAAATGCGCCCGCCCTGCAGGTTTCCTGATTGGATTCGACGTCATGCGCTGATCCTTTTCATCCAGTTGAGGAGGGCCTCAGCGTTCGTTCCTGGCCGTCCCAATCAGCCAGACGACAAAGCCACCCATGGCAGCCAGGCTGAGCATGAACCCACCCAGGGCGATCAGCTCGGAAATTGAGATATTCATCGGATGCTCCCTCCAGCGCAGTATCTATTG
>JBJYWH010000250.1:0-1797 GCA_046259355.1 Anaerolineales bacterium | reverse complement strand
CCATTTCATGCGCCGCATCGTTGTGCTCTTCCTCCTCCAGGCTCTGGTCGAGGACATTCAATCCGGCTGACATTAATGCAGCATAGGTGTCGTCGAGCTGATCGAGATCGCGTTCCGCCTCGGGAAACACCGACAGGATCTCATCGAGCGTCACGTATCCGCGCTCTTTACCCTGCTCAATCAGCTGCTCGATCTGTGGATTTTCTATTTCCGGGTCTGTAGACGCTTCGTTAAATGCTTCCAGCGGAAGTTGACGCACAGCTTCCGCTTCAGGCTTCTTGCCGTTCTGTGGCGATGTTCGACGTTTGCTCAATCCAACCTTCCGTAATTCAGCATACTTCCTTTATACCGCGTCAGCAAGCCAGTGCCCTGGCTGATGGGCACTTTGATGTCCCTCTGGAGCTCTCGTCTACAGGTCCTGGTTCGGGATCCCGAACGATGATGTCCGTGGTGATGACTCGAGCGAGGTATTCCGTCCGGGCTTACATCAATCACCCAGCCCGCCTCGAAAGAAAAAAGTAGAGCACGGCAGCCAGTCTTCCGGGGCGGCACGTGCTCAATCAGGGCTGGATTGATGTTGTGCTGACCTCGGAGAACAATATACATAATTGAAGAAGGCAAGTCAATAAGCAATTTTCTGGAATTCCAATCCGTATAAGGGGGCGCTTGACGGCAGAATTTCAGCACAGTACAATCACCCGGCTTCCCCGCAACACAACCGATCACAAAAGGAGGAAAGCTGTTCCATGCTCAGTATGCAAGGTCTGACATCATTTGAGCAGGTGGCGATATGGATCGTTCTCGGCATCGCGATCCTTGGTTTGCTCTACGCACTTTTCCTGCGATCTCAAATCCTTAAGGAAGACAAGGGAACACAGGCGATGCAGCAGGTATGGAATGCCATTCGCGATGGCGCCGATTCATACTTGCGGCGGCAACTGCGATCGATCCTCCCGCTGATTGCTATTCTGACCCTGGCGCTTTTCTTCTCGGTTTATATCGTCGAGCCCTCCCCGGAAGCGCTCCAGCGTTTCGCCGGAATGGATGACGCTCGCGTCCGACTGATCATCGGCTTGGGACGCGCGATTGCGTTCGTCATGGGTGCCACCTTCAGCCTAGCTGTCGGACAAATCGGCATGCGCATGGCGGTTCAGGCAAATGTGCGCGTCGCCTCGGCGGCGCGCCGCTCTTTTGGCGACTCGCTGCGCATCGCCTACCGGGCAGGAACCATCACCGGCATGTTGACTGACGGCCTCGGCCTCTTCGGGGGCACGATTATCTTCATCATCTTCGGCATTGCAGCGCCGGATGCCCTGCTGGGGTTCGGATTTGGTGGAACGCTGTTGGCCCTTTTTATGCGTGTTGGCGGTGGAATTTACACCAAAGCGGCTGATGTCGGCGCTGACCTGGTCGGCAAGGTTGAAGCCGGCATCCCGGAGGACGACCCTCGCAACCCGGCCGTCGTTGCTGACCTGGTCGGAGATAACGTCGGTGACTGCGCCGGTATGGCAGCCGATATTTTTGAATCCTATGAGGTCACGATTGTATCTGGATTGATTCTCGGGCTGGCGCTATGGCACCTGACCGGCAACCTCGATTGGATCATCTACCCGCTGCTGGTTCGCGGCATCGGCGTGCTGTCCTCGATCATCGGAACGTACGTTGTGCGTGGCGGGCACGGCAAGAGTGGTGACGCGATGAAGGCCATTTTCCGTGGGTACCTCTCCTCTGCCGGCATCTCGGTGGTGCTCTTCGGTTTGATCGCATTCTTCTATATGGGCAATAACGTTCCAGGGG
>JBJYWH010000249.1:8269-13717 GCA_046259355.1 Anaerolineales bacterium | reverse complement strand
CGCTTCGACCTGGGAATCAGCCTGCGGCAGAGCGACAGCTATTCTCTGGCTGCATTCATCCGCCGTTTACAGACCGAACCCGCATTGTTGCAGGCCTATCGTCAGCGTGCGAGGACTGCGTTCGAAGCAGCCTATTCCGACCGGATCGGATTGGATGCTTTCGACTCGTTCATTGCCCGCTTCGCCCAACAGGACTGATGGGAACAAAAACAAGGCCACTGCGTGTGAACTGTCAAATGGCTCTGCTATAATTCAAAGACCATGGCCATTTCACTGGAAGAGGTGCGCCACATCGCATTCCTGGCCCGCCTGGAACTGACACCGGACGAGCAGCGGCGATTCGCTCAGCAGCTCTCGGCTGTGCTCGAATACGCCTCACGGCTTATCGAAATCGATACAGATCAAATCCCACCTACCGCGAGCGTGCTTCCACTGCAGGCGCCTCTCCGCGAAGATGCTGTCCGACCTTCCCCCTCGCGCGACCTTATGCTGTCAAACGCTCCCGCCGCTGAGCGCGGGATGTTCCGTGTCCCGCCGGTTCTCGAATAGGCCGGGGTGCCGAACAAGAATTGGGGAGCCGCCGCTCAATGACCTCACTGACAGATCTGTCACTGCTTGAAGCGGCCGCTGCACTTCGCAACGACGAGACCAGCTCGCTTGCGCTGACAGAAGCCTGTCTGGAGCGCATCAACCGCCTTGAGCCGGAGGTGCACGCGTTCCTGGCGCTCACGCCGGATCTCGCCAGAGAACAGGCCCGCGCAGCCGATGATGTCTTGTTGTCGTGGAGTAAAGATCGCTCTCGACCGCTGCCGCTGACCCACGGCATCCCGCTCGCCATCAAGGATGTGCTCTGTATTCAGGAAGTCCCGACGACCTGCGGCTCGCGGATCCTGGAAGGCTTCCGCCCCCCATACAGCGCAACCAGCGTGTCCCGGTTGCTTTCAGCCGGCGCGGTGGTGATGGGAAAGACGAATACCGACGAATTCGCCATGGGCTCGTCGACAGAAAACTCTGCCTATGGGCCGACGCACAATCCCTGGGATCTGGACCGTGTGCCAGGCGGCTCGTCCGGCGGATCAGCCGCTGCTGTAGCAGCGGGAATGTGCTTCGCCGCTCTGGGGACCGACACCGGTGGGTCGGTCCGCCAGCCGGCCGCGTTCTGCGGCGTGACCGGGCTGAAGACCTCCTATGGACGTGTCTCGCGCTACGGTTTGATTGCCTACGGATCTTCACTCGATACCGTCGGTGCCCTGGCTCGATCCGCAGCCGATCTGGTTCCACTCTTTTCGGTGATGGCCGGGCATGATGAACTCGATTCGACCAGCCTGCCTGACCCTGTGGCGGAGGTGGATCTCACCGCTGTGAGGGTAAACGAGCTGCGTATCGGCGTGCCAGATGAGTATTTCATGGAAGGCATGCAGCCCGAGGTGGAACAGGCGGTCAGGGCGGCCGTTCAGGTCTTTTCAGAGATGGGCGCATCCATCGTGCCCGTCAGCATGCCCCACACCGACCTGGCTCTTCCGGTCTACTACCTGATCGCGCCGGCCGAGGCTTCCGCCAACCTGGCCCGTTATGACGCCGTGCGCTTTGGTCCACGCATCGAAGCCGATGATCTCTGGGACCAATACCTGCAAACGCGCGGACAGCTTTTCGGGCCGGAAGTCAAGCGCCGGATCATGCTCGGAACCTATGCACTCTCGGCCGGCTACTACGATGCGTATTACGGACAGGCACAGAAAGTACGCACGCTGATCAAGGAGGATTTCGACCGGGCATTTGAAGCTGTCGATTTACTGGCATGCCCGGTCGCCCCCACAACAGCCTTCCGAATCGGCGAACATGGGGACGATCCAATCTCGATGTACCTGGAAGATGTGTTTACGCTGCCGGCCAACCTGGCCGGTGTGCCGGGGATTAGTTTTCCCGTCGGGTTCGATTCGCACGGCCTGCCGATCGGTATGCAGCTCCAGGCGCCCCACCTGGGTGAGACCCGCCTGCTGCAAAGTGCTCATGCCTACCAGCAGGTAACCGACTGGCACCTGCAGCGACCCTGGCAATCTGACGGAAAGAAGGGGCAAGCATGAAAATCGTCATCCCCATGGCGGGATATGGAACGCGTCTCCGCCCGCACACCTGGTCAAAACCCAAACCGCTCGTCAGCGTCGCAGGGAAGACCGTGCTCGGTCATGTCCTTGATATGTTCAGAACGCTGCCGGACCTGGAAGAAGTGGTCTTCATTGTGGGCTACCTGGGTGAACAGATTCTGGAATTCATGGACGAACACTATCCTGACATCAAGGCCTCTTACGTCGTGCAGGATGAAATGCTCGGGCAATCGCACGCTCTTTGGCTTGCGCGCGATGCGCTGACGGGACCGATCTACATGGCCTTCGTCGACACCCTGATCGAAACCGACCTGTCCCGCCCCCATAAAGCGGGCAGTCAGGCCGTTGCGTGGGTCAAAGAAGTAGACGACCCGCGCCGCTTTGGCGTGGCCGATGTCGACTCGGAGGGTTGGGTCAAACGCCTGATCGAGAAACCCAAGAACCCGGACATCAACCTGGCGCTGGCCGGCTTCTACTACTTCGAGCAATCGGAGAATCTGGCAGCCGCAATCGAACGGCAGATGTCCGAAGGAACACGCCTGGGTGGGGAATACTACCTGGTCGACGCCATCAATCTCATGCTGGAGGACGGCCTGCGCATGAGCGCCCAGCAGGTGGAAGTTTGGAAAGACTGCGGGAAACCCGATGCACTGCTCGACACCAACCGCTATCTCCTTTCAAACGGACGCGACAACACGGGCGAGGCGCAGCAGCGGACCGGAGCGGTAATCGTCCCTCCCGTGTTCATCCACCCTACTGCCGCGATTTCAGAATCGGTCATTGGGCCCTACGCCTCGATCGGCCCTGAATGCGTAATTCAACGATCGATCATCAGCAACTCGATTCTCGAACACGGCGCATTGGTCCAGGACAGCGTGTTGAGCGAGTCGCTCGTCGGCAAGGGAGCGAAATTGATCGGCTCCCAGCGCAGGGTCAACCTCGGCGACCTCTCGGAGGTCGACCTGCGATGAGGTTTTCTTCCCTTGAAGAATTTGGGATGAGTTTCCTCGCCGCAAGCGGCACATATCCACTGGCCCTGAGTGGGCTTTTCAAGCACCATGGGTCTGAGCCGGGTGGAAATCCCTGTGGATGAAGAGCGGGTGGAATGCCACTCTGGCTACACCTACGCCGAGCGGCCGATTGCGCTTCACTGGCAGGGTGAGAGGCTTGAAATTGAACAGGTTGAGGAACGATGGCGCATTCCGGGGGGGCTGCGTTTCCGGGTGAAAGTCACGGATGGACGAGTCTTTGAGCTCTTTTACGGTGAATTGTATGATGAGTGGCGCATCTCCCTCCCCTAGCCTGCCGCGAATTGTTTGGATTCTGACAGGAGGATTCCAGCATGCGTGATTTCATCGCTCGACGTATCGCCGGGGTTACCCCCTCGGGCATCCGCCGATTCTTCGATATCGCCGCAACGATGGATGACGTGATCTCGCTCGGCATCGGCGAGCCTGATTTCGTCACTCCTGAACCCATTTTGCAAGCCGGCCTGCATTCCCTGCAGCAGGGGGAGACACATTACACCTCCAACTCGGGTATCTATGAGCTGCGCCAATCGCTGGCCGATCATCTCAACTCCCTTTACCAGGTTGAGTACGATCCGGAGACCGAGATCTTGATTACAGTCGGCGTTTCGGAAGCTCTTTACCTCGCGCTGACAGCCATCGTGGACCCGGGAGACGAGGTGATTGTGCCTACGCCGTGCTTCGTATCCTACCAACCGGAAGTGATCTTCGCCGGGGGGACGCCTGTTGCCCTCCAGACGCGCGTCGAAGATGCGTTCCAGGTCCTGGCGCAGGACGTTGCTGACCGTATTACGCCGCGCACCAAGGCTCTCCTGATCGGATACCCTAACAACCCGACCGGGGCTGTGATGAGCCGAGAACGCCTGATGGAAATCGCCGCGCTGGCTGAACAGCGCGATCTGCTCGTGATCTCCGACGAAATCTATGATCGATTGGTCTACGACCATCAGCACATCTGCTTTGCTTCCCTGCCCGGTATGAGGGAACGGACGATCACCCTTGGAGGGTTCTCCAAGGATTACGCGATGACCGGTTGGAGAATCGGTTACGCCGCTGCGCCGGCCCCGGTATTGGCAGCAATGCGGAAAATCCATCAATACACGATCATGTCTGCCCCCACGATCGCTCAATTTGCGGCCATCGAAGCCCTGCAAAACGGAGAGGACCACGTCCAGCGCATGGTCGTCGAGTATGACCGGCGGCGGCGGCTCATCGTCGAGGGCCTGAACGAGTTGGGCTTGAAGACCTTTGAACCCCATGGTGCTTTCTATGCCTTTCCATCCATCAAGGCCAGCGGCATGGATGATGAGACCTTCGCGGAAAAACTTCTGCAGGAAGAGAAAGTCGCCGTGGTTCCCGGCAATGCGTTCGGCGCTGATGGTCAATTTGTCCGCTGCTCGTATGCCACGTCATATGATGGGATTGAGGAAGCGCTGGAGCGCATCCGCAATTTCATGCGGCGATATGGCTAAACGCCGAGCCGGGCAATGACGCAGTCTCCCGCCTCCGCTTTCGCTCGCTATCGTTCCGGAAATCCACGGCCATGAATGATTCCGGAACGGTGTATGAGGCCGTCGTCGGGTTGGAGGTGCACGCCGAACTTCTGACGCGCTCGAAAATGTTTTGCGGCTGTGCGGTGGTCGATTCGACGATAGCCGAACCCAACACCTCCATCTGCGAGATCTGCACCGGCATGCCCGGCACGCTGCCGGTGATCAACCAACAAGCTGTCGCCTATGCCCTGCTCGTGGCGCTCGCCCTGGGGTGTGAAATCCCCGAGCGGAGCGTTTTTGCCCGGAAGAACTACTTCTACCCCGACCTGCCCAAGGGTTACCAGATCTCGCAGTACGAACTCCCCCTCGCCCGAAATGGAAGCCTGCCGATCGTCCTGCCTGATGAATCCCGCCAGATCCGGATTCGGCGTGTGCATCTCGAGGAAGACACCGGTAAGCTGTCGCACGAAAGCGGTTATTCCCTCGTCGATTACAACCGCTCTGGCGTCCCGCTGCTCGAAATCGTCAGCGAGCCGGAGCTCACGACCATTGAAGAAATCAAAGCGTATGCGACTGCGCTCCGCTCCCTGCTGCAGTACCTGGGCGTGAACAGCGGGGATATGGAGAAGGGGGTTATTCGCTTTGAAGCGAATGTCTCCGTTCGCCCTGCCGGCAGTCAGGAGCTCAACACCCGAACCGAGATCAAGAATCTCAATTCGTTCCGCGGCATGCTTCGGGCGGTCGAATACGAGATCTCACGCCAGAGTGCGTTGTTGGAAAGCGGCGAGAAGGTCGTGCAGCAGACGCTCGGCTGGGACGAAG
>JBJYWH010000249.1:0-8169 GCA_046259355.1 Anaerolineales bacterium | reverse complement strand
CCCCCAGAAACTGGCGAACTGGCTTACCAGCGACCTTTTCGGCTTGCTCAACGAGGCCGGCCAGACGATCGCGGCATGCCATGTCACGCCGCTCGCATTAAGTGAACTCGTCCTGCTCGTCGATGAGGGCGCCATTAACGCCACCAGCGGCAAGGCCGTTCTGGCCGAACTCTTTCAACACGGCGGCGTGCCGGATGAGATCGTGCAGCGGCTCGGATTGGGTATTCTGAACGATCCTGCGGCGATCGAAGCACTCGTCGAAGACGTCCTCGCCTCCAACCCCGAGCAGGTCGATATTTACCTGCAGGGAAAGGATGCCGTCGCCAAGTGGCTCTTCGGCCAGATCATGCGATCGGCAGCCGGACGAGCCGATCCCACTCTGCTGCAGCAGGTCCTTGACAAGCATCTATTCCGGCTGCGGTCAGCCAAGAGAGACTGAACGACCTTCAAGCGACAAAGGTGATATACGTCAGGCGACATCCACCCCGATGCAAACGAGAATCGAATCAACCCACACCATGATCATGACGAGGGAAAAACGTGAACGCTTTTGAAATGGCACAATCCCAATTCGACAAGGTTGCCAAATTGATCAACCTTGAAAGCGGGGTTTCGTCCGTGCTGCGCTGGCCGCTGCGCGAATTCCGCTTCCAGATTCCGGTCCGCATGGATGATGGCAGCATACAGGTCTTCTTTGGCTACCGTGTACAGCATAACGACGCCCGCGGCCCGTCCAAGGGCGGCATCCGTTTCCATCCCAGTGAGACGCTGGATACCATCCGGGCGCTGGCGATGTGGATGACTTGGAAATGTGCCGTCGCCAACATTCCACTCGGAGGCGGCAAGGGCGGCGTCGCCGTGGACCCGGCAACCCTCACGACCGCCGAGAAAGAACGCCTGTGCCGGGGTTGGATCGACCAGATCTGGAAGAATATCGGCCCCCGCCAGGATGTCCCTGCTCCCGACGTCGGCACAACTCCCCAGATGATGGGCTGGATGATGGACGAGTACACCAAGCTCACCGGCAACTACCAGCCAGGTGTCATCACGGGCAAGCCCGTTGGTGCGGGTGGATCTGCCGGCCGCACCGAGGCAACCGGCTTCGGTGTCGTCTATACCCTACGGGAGGCGATGAAGCACCTTAAGCTGGATCCGGCCAAGTCGACTGCATCCATCCAGGGCTTCGGGAACGTCGCCCAGTACGCGGCCATCGGTTTCGACCAATTCCTCGGCGGAAAGGTTGTCGCTGTATCCTGCTGGGATCACGAGGCCAAGTCATCGTTCACCTTCAGCAAACCGGATGGAATTGACGCTGCCTTCCTGCAGAGCATCACCGACATTTACGGCACCATCGACCGGGAAAAAGCCCAGTCGGCCGGCTACGAAATCGAGGATGCCGATGCCTGGTTGAGCAAAGATGTCGACGTGCTTATTCCCGCCGCGATCGAGGCGCAGCTCACCAAAGACAACGTTGATCAGATCAGCGACAAGGTACGCATCGTGGCCGAAGGCGCCAATGGCCCTACAACACCAGACGCCGAAACAAAGCTCCTGAAGGACGATGTCTTCGTCATCCCTGACTTCCTGTGCAACGCCGGCGGCGTGACCGTCTCCTACTTCGAAGGCGTTCAGAACGACATGAACTTCTACTGGACACGCGAAGAGGTGCTCAACCGGCTGGACGAGAAAATGACCGCTGCTTTCAAGGCAGTCCTGGATACGTCTAAGGAGCACAAGGTTGCCATGCGCGATGCCGCCTATATCGTAGCGATTGATCGCGTGGTGCGCGCCATGCAGTTCCGGGGTTGGCTGTAAACCCATCACAGCGTATCCGACATATCGTTTTCGGGCACCTGGATGTCTCTACAGGTGCCCGACTTCATTTAAGCACTATGTTCTCTAAAAATTATTTCCTTCCTTTATGATGCAATATTAATATGTAGTAGTTATCGTAGGGATTGTGGAATTGTTGACAAACCATCGACACACGCTCCCATACCCGTATCGGTACGGTGAATGAGTGATCACTCCCCCATATATGGCGGATCAGGCCGAGGAATGTATCCCCAGGCAGGCGTGATCAAACCGTGGAGAAAAGGGGGAGAACCGAGCGGCCCAGAGCCTACAACCCTGCATATCGGGGGTATTGAATATTTACCCCTATATATGGGGCAATAGAGGGAAAACAGAAGCAAGAGTTCTCCCCAAAACCAGCAGGTTATCCACAGTTATCCGCAACTTATCCACATAAAGGAGTGGATGGAGGGGTAAAGAGAGAGTCGGAAGGAAGCATGAGCCTAAAAGAAGAGAGACCGTTTGGCGAATTTATCGGCCGCTGGCAGGATGAAGTGCAGCGCCTATGGAACCGAATGCCTGCCGGCGAGCGTGATCGCTTGATCCAAGCCGTCCAGCAGATTCCCGGCGAACGGAAGGGTTGGCGTGGGCTGGTCGACCGCGCAGTGGACGAGATCCGGTTTGTGACCGGCGGGCCAAAGCAGGTGGCAATCGTTGGCCCGGTAAATGCGGGGAAATCCACGCTTTATAACCAGCTCATCCGCCACCCAGCAGATCGAGCGGCTGTCAGCGCGGTGCCCGGAACGACACGCGAGGTGCGCGCGGCGGAGGCCGGGCTCTTTCTCGTCGTCGATACCCCAGGGGCGGATGCCGTCGGTGCGGTCGGCGAGGAGGAAAAAGAGAAAGCGATTTCCGCCGCAGGCAAAGCCGATGTGATCGTCGCCATGTTTGATGCAAGCCACGGTATTCGATCACCCGAGGTGAATCTCTTCACCTCGCTGCAGTCTCTGGACCGGCCGATGGTGGTTGTGTTGAACAAGATGGACCTGGTTGGGAGAGAGCGAGGGGCTGTCATCGGGAAGGTTGCGGCTGCATTGGGGATCACCAGCGATCAGGTCATCCCGCTCAGCGCTCTCAAGGGAGAGGGCATCGTGCGGGTGATCCAGGCAATCGCGAAAACCGAACCGGGTATTGCAGCAGCAATTGGTGCGGCCCTCCCCGAATACCGCTGGGATCTGGCGCAGGTAGCGATTGCCCGCGCCGCTTCGACCGCGGCCGTGATCGCACTCACTCCGCTGCCCTTTCTGGATTTCTTCCCCCTGGTCGGTGTACAGGCGGCAATGGTGATGGGAATTGGACGCATTTACCAGCAGCGCATGACGCTGGAGCGTGCCCGGGAGCTGATCGCGACATTTGGCATGGGATTGCTCGGGCGGACGCTGTTCTATGAAATCAGCAAACTGGGCGGCCCACCGGCCTGGCTGGTAGGCGCCGCCGTGGCGGCCGGCACAACCGCCGCCATCGGGTATGGTGCGGCAGCATGGTTTGAACGCGGCGTGCGAATTCCCGCCGACACGTTGCGGCGAATAACCAAAGTCCTGGTGGACGAAATGGTTGAGCGGTTGAAAGGGATGGGCCGCAGGCGTCCTTCGCGCAGCACGCTGCGTGAACGGGTGCGTCAGGTGCTGGAGGAGACACGGGCCATGGATGACCAGCGCCGGGATGAAATTTGGCTTGAGGGCGGGGACGAGACCTAGCTGCACGAGATCTCGTATATCTTCTTTCGTTTGTGGATAAACGCAGGGGCGACCATCCGGCCGCCCCTGCACAATGTTTCCAGCATGATACACCAAGATTAGCTGGTCGGGTCAAACCGGTTCGAAGCGCGCCTGGAAGAATCGCAGCTGGGCCGGTTCATAAACCATCTTCAGCCCGCTTGTCTGCTCACGAGCGTCATAGACTTCCTTGATGGATTCGGCGACCACGTCCATGTGAGCTTGTGTGTACACCCGGCGGGGGATTGCCAGACGGGTTAGCTCGAGCTTCGGGTAGCGGTGGTCTCCCGTTTCGGGATCCCGTCCCGCACTCACCACGCCGCGCTCCATGCCGCGAATGCCCGAATCAAGGTACAGCTCGGCCGCGAGGACCTGGGCTGGAAACTGATCCTGCGGGATGTGGGGGTAGAACGCCCTGGCATCGAGAAAGATCGCGTGCCCACCGACGGGCTCGACGATCGGGATGTCCCAATCCAGCAGCAGCTGACCCAGGTAGCGCACCTGCTCAACGCGCGCCCGGATGTGGTCATCTTCCATCGATTCGGCGATGCCAATCGCAAGCGCTTCCATGTCGCGGCCGGCCATACCGCCGTAGGTGTGCAGCCCCTCGTAGACCACCACCAGATTGCGCAGCCGGTCAAAGAGATCGGCGTCGTTAACCGCCAGCCAGCCCCCGATATTGACGAGATGATCCTTCTTGGCACTCATCCAGGCGCCGTCGGTGTAGCCGCAGAATTCGAGTACGATCTCGGCGATGCTCTTCTGTCCGTACCCCTCTTCTCGCTGCTGAATGAAGTAAGCATTCTCGGCCATGCGCGTGGCGTCGAGATAGATCTTGATGCCATGCTCCTTGCACAGCGCATGCAGCGCCTTGACATTCGCCATGCTCACGGGCTGACCGCCGGCCATGTTTACGGTGCCGGCCAGGCTTACATAGGCGATGTTTTCAGCGCCTTTCTCGTCGATCAGGCGCTGCAGCTTCTCCAGGTTGACATCCCCTTTGAATGGATGCTGGTTGGATGGGTCGTGAGCTTCATCGATGATCACGTCGACGAAGGTGCCTCCGGCCAGTTCCTGATGCAGTCGCGTGGTGGTGAAATACATATTCCCCGGCACGAATTGGCCGGCACGAATTTCGGCCTGGCTGATCAGGTGCTCGGCGCCGCGTCCCTGGTGGGTGGGGACGACGTGTTTGTATCCGTAGAATTTCTGGACGGCCTCTTCGAGGTGGTAGAAGTTGCGGCTGCCGGCATAGGCCTCGTCGCCAAGCATGATGCCAGCCCATTGCCGATCGCTCATCGCGCTGGTCCCGCTGTCGGTCAGCAGGTCGATATAGACGTCCTCCGAGCGCAGCAGGAAGGTGTTGTAGCCAGCGTCGACGATTGCTTTCTCCCGCTCGGCGTGGGTCGTCATGTGAATCGGCTCGACCATCTTGATTTTCCAGGGTTCAGCCCATGAGCGCCGTCCGAATTGCTGCCCCATCGTCCTGTAAGAAGGTTTGCTCATCGCTCTCCTCGATCACTGCCTGCGAACGGATTCCCTGCATTTGGATGGTACATTATAGGCCGAGTTGCGGCGGACGACATCCTTGCTTACGCCGAGAAGCCGCTCAATTTAAAAACCTGAGTCACGTTTTTCCGGTCCAGGTGTTGTAAAGTATGGTTGGAGGAGGGACAGGCTCGAGTGAACGAAACCCCGCCGCTCGTCGTTGAGCAATTGCAGTTCAGATATCGCAACCGAGACGAACTTGCGCTGCAGGACATCGGTCTGCGCCTGGACGCGGGCGAAATTTTACTGGTGGCTGGTCCCAGCGGCTGCGGCAAGACGACGCTCGCTCGCTGCATCAACGGCCTGATCCCGCGCTCCTACAAGGGCGAACTGGACGGAACGATTCTGGTGGCCGGCCAGGATATGCGTTCCATGAGCCTGGCGCAAATCTCCCAATCGGTCGGAACGGTTCTGCAGGACCCCGAGCGCCAGATCCTCGGGACGAAGGTGCTGAACGAAGTTGCCTTCGGGTTGGAAAATCTCGGGCTGGAGCGTGATGAGATCATCGAGCGCTCAGCGCGCGCCATGGAGCGGCTGCGCATTTCCCACCTGCGTGATCGGGAGACCTTCTCACTCTCGGGAGGCGAAAAACAGAAAGTCGCCCTGGCGGGCGTGCTGGCCATGCAGCCGGCACTGCTCCTGCTGGACGAACCGCTGGCAAGTCTGGATCCCGCCAGTGCAGAGGATGCCCTGCGCATGGTGCGCGACCTGGCGGATGAGGGGATGGCGATTCTGATCGTCGAGCATCGAGTGGAAGATGTACTAAAGATCCATCCCGACCGGGTAATCTTCATGCATTCTGGCAAGGTTAACTACGATGGCTCTCCGCAGGGATTGACTCAAGCGGTCGATTTCCACGAAGTCAAGCTGCCGGCCAGAAGCGTCGTCGAATTGGCACGTGCCGACCCTGCCCCTGAGCAGCCCCTGCCGGTTGTGCCCCGGCCGGCATCTTCCAGCGCGCTGGTCCGTTTTACGGGTGTCAGTTTTCGCTACCCGGAAGGGCCCCCGGTGCTGCAGGATGTTGACTTCGAGATCCACGCGGGAGACATCATTGCCGTCCTTGGAGCCAATGGTGCGGGAAAAACCACCCTCGTTAAGCACGCCATCGGGTTGCTCAAACCGAGTTCGGGGGAGGTGTGGATTGGGGATCAACCGACGCGCAGCATGAGCGTCGCGCAGATTGCTGGCACGCTCGGGTATGTGTTCCAGAGTCCGAGCCACATGCTGTTCGCCCCAACGGTCAGTGAAGAGCTTGCCTTCGGCCCCGGCAATCTAGGACATTCGGCGGAGGAAACAGTAAAGGAGGTGAGAGAGGCGATTGAAATTATGAATCTCGGGGGCATGGAGCAGGACCCACCGCTTGCGCTTTCGTTCGGTCAGCAGAAGCGGGTCAGCATCGCAGCTGTGCTGGCCATGCGATCCCGCATCCTGGTCATGGATGAGCCAACAGCCGGGCAGGACTATCGCAACTACATGGACTTTATGGATTCCATTCTGGCTCTTCCCGGTTTCGATGCCATCCTTTTCATCACCCACGACGTCGATATGGCTGTGGTGTATGCGAACCGGGTCATCCTGGTCAGCGAGGGAGAGGTCATTGCAGATGGTGAGCCGCAGCAGGTGCTGCGAGATTATGATCGGTTGAGAAATTGCCGGCTGGTGCCCACCTCGCTGCTCGACCTGAACCTTGAAATGGTCGGGAAGACCGGCAGGTTTATGCGGGCGGAAGCCCTGGCTCATGTTGCTGGCTAGCGTGATCGGGCCCCTGGGAGATCTTCGCAAGACAGATGTCATGATATCGAGGAGGAAATCATGAACAGCACGAAGCCGCTATCGGTGTTCCTTGCTTTGCTGGCAGTACTTGTCATCTTTCTTCTGGTTGTCTGGGTTGGACCGATGCTGAACGAGGATCTGCAGCTCGATGAGACCGCCTTGCTGCGATTCGTGTTCGTCGCCATCGGCTTGTTGATCGTCTACGGGGTCTACTGGGCCACGCGCAGCAACAGCGCATGGCAGGTTGGGACGCGTGAGGTCGTCTACATGGCGATTGGTGCAGCCCTGTACGCCGTCTTCTCCTATCTCTTCAACGGCACCGTCTTCGCCGTGCCCTCGGTCAGCCAGGTCGCGCTGCGGCCGGCGATTTCGATCCCGATGTTCTTCGGCTACGCATTCGGGCCGGTGGTTGGTTTCTTTACCGGTGCCGTCGGGAACATGTTTGGCGATGCATTGACCGGCTTTGGGCTGTCGCCGCAGTGGAGCGTGGCGAACGGCCTGGTGGGCATGATCTCCGGCATGGCGGCGCTGTACGTTGATAAAAAGAAGGCCATGAACACGGTGCTCTATATCAGCGCCGCACTGGCCGCCATCGCCACGCTGCTCTGGATCTTCAACCGCGACCTGGCCAACATGATGTTCTTCGACGTGGAAGCCGGGATCTTTGGCGATGCGACCATTTCGGTCTTCGCCGGCCTATCAGCCATCGTCGGGTTTGTGCTCGTCCTGGCCGTCCGGCTGATTTTCCGCGACAACATCGACCTGGCTTCGGCCGTGATCTGGTCGATGCTCGGGAACTTCATCGGCATCGGCTTCGCCGCCATCTCCGATATCTGGATCAACGGGTTTTCGCCCTCGGTTGCCATCGTGGGAGAATTCCTGCCGGCGGCCGGGCCGAACATGATCTTTGCCGCCATTCTCGTCCCGCTGCTGGTCGGAGCCTACAACTCGGTCCAGCGCCAAACCGGACGCTGAGGCTACTGTGCGTGAGGGCCGGTACGCCGGCCCTCACGCCGGGTTGAAACATGCTGGTCTCCTGGCGTTATCGAGAACGGGAATCCCTGGTCCAGTCGTTTGATCCGACGGCCTGGTTCATCTTCTATTTCTGTTTCGTAATCTCCACCCTCTTCTTCTGGGACGTGCGTTACCTGGCATTCTTCGTCATCGTGGCGCTTCTGATGGTTTTCAACTCGGGAGTCACGTTTCGGGAATCGCGGCGCGCCTGGCTCTTCATCGGGGCCTTCATCACTTTCTTCTCCCTGCTGACGTTCCTCACCGG
>JBJYWH010000248.1:0-3620 GCA_046259355.1 Anaerolineales bacterium | reverse complement strand
GCGAATCATCAGGTTGGGGGAGAATCCACTTTGGTCGAGGTCTATTCATGAGCTGCACCGGATGGCGCGTTGTGCTGTTTGATCCAACAATTCTGTCATGCACTCATTCTACACGGACCCCCGCCCTTCCTGCCAGGATCGGACCTACCGGTCGCCACGTTGCTGTGCTAGGATGAACGCATGCGAATAATCTTCATGGGTTCTCCAGGATTTGCGGTTCCCTGCCTCGAGAGCCTTCATCGCGATCATGAAATTGCTGCTGTCGTCACGCAGCCCGACCGCCCCTCAGGGCGGGGTCGTTCGCCGCGCCCATCTGCTGTTAATGAGCGTGCACAGGCTCTCGGTCTTAATATCTTGACGCCTTCAACCCTTAAGGATGCGGCAATCCAGTCCGTGCTTGCAGCGCTTGAGCCAGAACTGTTCGTCGTCGCAGCGTTCGGCCAGATCCTCCCTCCATCGGTCCTTGATATCCCGCTGCATGGATCGATCAACGTCCATGCTTCCCTGCTGCCTCGCTGGCGCGGGGCAGCGCCGATCCAGGCAGCCATCCTGGCCGGGGATACACAGACCGGCGTTTCAATCATGCTCATGGATGAGGGTTTGGACACTGGCCCGGTCCTGAGGCAGGAATCCGTCATCATACGTTCGACCGAGACGGGTGGCGATCTCAGCGAGCGACTTGCCGATCTTGGAGCCAACCTGTTAAAGACAACCATCCCGGATTTCATCGAGGGCGAAATCACTCCGCAGCCCCAGGACGAACGCGGCGCAACCTATGCCCCCATGATCAAGAAGGCCGACGGGAGAATGGACTTCACCCAACCTGCAGTCTATCTATCCCGCCAGGTGAGAGCGTATGAACCCTGGCCGACCTCTTACTTTTTCTGGAAGGGGACACGTTTCGTTGTCCGTTCGGCATACACGGTCGAGCCGACAAAACTAAAACCCGGCCAGACCGGCCTGATCGATAACCTGCCGGCCGTCGGCTGTTCGGAGGGCGCGCTGGTTCTGGATGTCCTTCAACCAGCCGGGAAACGGGCCATGAGCGGCGACGCCTTTTTGCACGGCGCCCAGGATTTTCGCAGCAGCGCTGTCGACGAACCTGACGGGAAGTGAACGATGGAACTTCAAATCCTGCGCACCCGTCATCCACCAGAGATTTACCTGTCGCAACTGACAGCCCTTCTCGATCGCGAGCTACCATATTCGGATGTCGAGCAGGTCAGCCAGCGCATTGAAGAACTTCCGAAGGACGATCGCCTCCTGTTGGCCGTCCTCGGCGAGACACTGCTCGGTTTCGCCCATCTTCGGATCGCACATTCACTGGCGTATAACCCTTCAGCCGAGGTGGTGTCCATCATCGTCCGGGAGCAGAACCGCCGCCAGGGCATAGGCCGGCGACTGGTTGCCGCGGCCGAGACTTGGGCACGCCAGTCTGGCCGGGCATACCTGCTTCTACACACGGACGTTACCAGAACACCTGCCCATGCCTTTTACACGGCTCTCGGCTATCAGAAATCCTCCACTTCTGTTGAATTCGTGCGCGATCTCGATCTGAAGTAAGATGCCCCCATATTGCATTCCGAGGTTCGAAGATTGAAGAGAAATCTTTCTACACAGGTATTGGTTATCGGCGGCGGTGCAACCGGATTGGGTATCGCCTGGGATGCCTGTCTGCGTGGATTGAAGGTCGTGCTCGTCGAGCAGTACGATCTCGGCCAGGGAACTTCGGGGCGATACCATGGGCTACTCCATTCTGGCGGCCGGTACGTCATAACCGATCCGCTATCGGCTCAAGAATGCGCCCGCGAAAACGAAATCCTGCGCAAGCTAGCTCCTGCCGCCATCGAAGATACGGGCGGCTATTTCGTTGCAACCCCGGCAGACCCGCCCGATTTTCCGGATCGCTGGCTGTCCGCCTGCGTTGAATTGGATGTTCCCGCCGACGAGATAACGCCCGATGCAGCCCGGCGCAGTGAGCCGGCGTTGTCTTCGCGCCTCTCGCGAGTGTTCCAGGTCAAGGATGCCACGCTCGATTCCTTTGATCTTGCACACATGCTTCTCGATTCGATTCGTGAGGCCGGAGGTGCCGTATACCTGCACCATCGAACGCTCTCTCTCAGGCAGGAGGGCGACAGGGTTACGGGCGCTCGAGTGCAGAATCTCAGGACCGGTGAACTGCTCGATATCGGAGCTGAAATCGTCGTGAATGCGGCCGGACCATGGGCCGCCCAGATCGGCCAAATGGCAGCTCTCGAGATTCCCATCAGCCTCGGCAAGGGCACGATGCTGGCTATCGCTGTACGCCCCGTTAACACCGTTATCAATCGTTGCACGCCGCCTTCGGATGGCGATATCATCGTTCCCGTCGGTACGGTCGCTGTGCTGGGGACAACCGATGTGCCCGTGCAAAACCCGGAACAGCTCGAAATTGAGGCCTGGGAAATCGACCTGCTTCTTGCCGAGGCGGAACTTTCAGTTCCCGGCATCTCGCAAATGCGCCCCCTCAGGGCCTGGGCGGGAATACGGCCGCTGTACCAGCCACCGACATCCACTTCGACCTCTACGCATTCGCTCCCACGAGCATTTGCCGTCCTCGACCACGAAAAAATGGACGGCTGTGCTGGTTTGGTCAGTGTTATCGGCGGCAAATTGACAACCTATCGCCTCATGGCCGAAGAAACGGTTGATCTTCTGTGCCACTACCTCGATCACCCAGAACCTTGCCGGACCGCAACCACACCGCTTGCGAAGAGCGGTCATGGATATCATGTCCTGACAGAACGCCTGGCACGCACCTTTCAAGCGGAGGCCGAACTGCAAGATGACCTGATTTGTGAGTGCGAACTCATTACAAGAGCGGAGGTTATCGGCGCCATTGAGAACCCGGACAATGTGGATTTTGACTCGCTGCGGCGAGATCTGCGTCTTGGCATGGGCCCTTGCCAGGCGGGTTTCTGCGCGTTCCGAACGGCAGGGCTTGCGGCTGCCTTGACGGGATCCGAGGATAACCTGACCGTCTTCCTTGAGGAAAGATGGCGCGGGATCCAACCGGTTTGTTGGGGAAGCTCACTGCGAGAGATGGAACTCATGCGTCGTATCTATCTCGAGCTTCTGGGCATCCAAGCTCCGGAGGCTCGCCCATGATCCGCGTCGTGATCGTTGGAGCAGGGTTGAGCGGCCTCACAGCCGCTGCGTTTGCGGCGAGTGAAGGAGCGCAGGCTACACTCGTCGCCTTTGGAGAAGGTGGGCTTTCGCTCTCTCATGGCGGAATCGAGCTCTGGGCATCTTCCTCCCCTTCCCGCTCGATCAAGCGTCTCCCGAAGAATCATCCCTATCAACTTGCCGGCCCCACTGCTCTTCGCGCAGGAATAAGCAGGTTCCGCAAGCTTGTAGAAGAAAACGGTCTAACCTATGAGGGCGGCATCAGCTCCAATCACGGGCTCCTCACCGCTTCTGGCCAGATCCGTCCAGCAGCACTTATCCCTGCAGGTGCAGCCGTTTCGGGTGATTTGCAGAAATCTCCAGCAGCAATCGCTGTCCTACCCGGATTGCGTGATTACTTTCCAGACCTTATCGTTCGCTGGGCTGCAGACGCGGGGATCAAGCTGCGCCCCGCG
>JBJYWH010000247.1:14228-44799 GCA_046259355.1 Anaerolineales bacterium | reverse complement strand
GTCGACCTCGGCCAGCTGTCCTACGAAGTCCAGCACCCGGTCGGTGCGCAGGGAATGCAGGTCCTGCCACCCGGTACCACGGCGCTTGACGATGACGAGCTGTTCTACACTCGCGCCAAGATGGGCCCGCGCGAGGCCAGCGAGGGCGCCCTGGTCGCCTTTGCCTATACCAAACAGGATGAGGTGCTGACGGTCGATGCCCCGACGCCCTCGATCGACCGGCCGGCCACGACCACCGGCGGCACGCCGGATCTGACCACGCTCCTGCCGATCGCGCTGGCGATCTTCGGTGGGCTTCTCGTGCTGGCGGGTGTATTTCTGTTCGTCCGCTTCCGGCAAGAGGATCAGCAGCCGAAAGCGCGGCGGCGTCGCCGCACCCGGCGCGATGCGAGCGACGAAATCGATGCCTCGCCGGTATTCTGTCATGTCTGCGGTACGCAGGCTGGCCCTTCGGACCGCTTCTGCCGGCATTGCGGTACCGAACTGCGTAAATAATCCTTCCCACGTTTACCCCTCCCGCTCAAAAGCATCCTGGGGCCAAGTTCGGATGTCCATCCGCATATGCCCTGATAACTGTCCATTCCGATAGGATTGGTCTGATGCTACACTGAGAAGCAGAGTGCGCCCTGGAGTTCCTTGAATGGATCGCTTTCACATCGCGCTGATCTTTTTCGTGTACGGGCTGGCCTTCTTCAGCATGGGTCTGGCCACTTCGCTGGAAGCCGGAAGGGCCTCTGACCGGCGGCTGCGCAGGGCGCTTGGATTCCTGGCGGTCTTCGGCCTGCTGCATGGGCTGCACGAATGGATCGAGATGTTTGAACTGCTCGGTTTGCTCCCCGGCGTCCAGCGGGCTCCGATCGCGTGGATGAGTGTTCGCGTTGTGATGCTGGCACTCTCATTTCCACCGCTGGGAATCTTCGGTCTTGCACTCGCCTGGGAGCGTCCGCAGCGCAGGCACCTCGACCTCCTCATTCCGCTGGGTTTGGTCCTGCTGTGGGGGCTGGGATGCCTGGTGCTGCGTTCCTTCTTTGCGCTTCCGGAAATCCTTTTCGTGGCCGATGTCTGGGCGCGCTACACGCTGGCCATCCCCTCCGCGCTGATGGCCGCCGTCGGCCTTGTGCTGCAGTGCCGCCGATTCCAGCGCGAGGAGCTGACCTACTTCGGTCGGTCCTGCCTCTGGGCAGCGGTCGCATTCGCGCTCTACGGGGCCATCGGGCAGCTGTTCGTTCGAAAGACGGGTCTGCCCCCCTCGACCATCATCAATCAGGACCAGTTTCAAGCCTGGTTCGGATTCCCGATCCAGCTGCTGCGGGCGATGACGGCCGTATTGGCAGCGTTCTTCATCCTGCGCTTGCTGCGGGCGTTCGAGCTCGAAGTGCAGCATAAGATCGCCGACCTGCAGGAAGCCCGGCTGCGCGATGCCGAGCGGCGAGAGGCACAGCGCCGGGAACTCTTCAAGCACATCGTCGCAGCCCAGGAGTCCGAGCGCCAGCGGATTGCCCTCGAGCTGCACGACGAGACCGGTCAGGCGCTGACCGCCGTCGGCCTGGGCCTGCGCGGTCTGGAAAATGCGGTCGGAGATTGCAGTTCGCACGCCGCTACGAATCTGAGACACCTGGAAGAGCTGGTGACGCATTCGCTGAACGAGCTTCAGCGGATCATTTCGGATTTGCGACCCTCGCACCTGGACGATCTCGGCCTGCCGGCTGCCCTGCGCTGGTACGCAAGCGAGGTGACCGAGCGGAGCGGGATTGAAGTGAATGTAAGCTTCGAGGGTGAGCCGGTTTCGCTTGCGTCGGCCGTGAAGACAACCCTGTTCCGGGTGGCTCAGGAAGCGCTGACCAACGTGGTCAAGCATGCCGATGCGAGCGCGGTCTGTCTGGAACTGACCTATCTCGAGAATGACGTGCAAATGAGGGTGGTCGATAATGGTTGCGGGTTCGATCAGGACTTGATGCAAATGCAGGGCCGTTCCTGGGGGCTCATCGGCATGCAGGAACGGGCCAGTTTACTGGGTGGATGCTTCCGTTTGTTTTCCCGGCCGGGCGAGGGCACCACGGTCGAGGTCGAGATACCCTATGAGCCCAAGAAGGTGATGGATCATGAAGATTCGCTTGCTGCTGGTGGATGATCACGCCGTCGTCCGTTCCGGATTGCGGATGCTGCTCGAGGACCAGGACGATGTTGAAATCGTGGCGGAAGCTGGAAATTCAGAGGAAGCACTCCAACGTGCTGAGGAGTCCGCGCCGGATGTCATCGTGATGGATATTGGCCTGCCGGACGAATCCGGCATTGAAACAACCCGGCGTATCAAGGAAAGCAGCCCGGAAATCGCCGTCGTCGCGTTGACCATCCATGAGGATGAGGAATACTTCTTCAAAATGCTGGAGGCCGGAGCCAGCGGGTATGTGCCCAAGCGGGCTGCGCCGGAGGAACTGCTGACCGCCATTCGGCTGGCGGCGGCCGGAGAAGTCTATCTCTATCCTTCGCTCGCCAAGCTGCTGGTCAAGGATTACCTCAGCCAGGACGAAGACATGCGCAATGAGCGGGCGCTGGATGGATTGACGGAACGGGAGCAGGAGGTGCTGGCCCACCTGGCCGACGGCGCCAGCAACAATGAGATCGGCGAGACCCTCAACATCAGTCCGAAGACGGTCGCCCGACACCGCGAGAACATCATGCACAAGCTGAACCTGCACTCCCGCACCGAGCTGGTGAAGTACGCTATTCGGAAGGGGATCATTTCTCCCTGACCGTACGCTCACCCGCAGAAAGCGAAACACCGCGCCTGGCTATGCCAGGCGCGGTGTTTGGTTCCGGGATCGAGCAGCGACTGATCTTGTTATGGATTCAGCGGTTGTCCGACGTTTCCGTTCGCAGCCGCCAGCGTGCCATCCAGAGAAAACCCAGGATGAGCACCATCCCGACCAGCATTCCGATCAATTCGGGCCAGCGGGATGAGGCTTCCGTAAAGAACTGGTGCGCGTTGATCTGCAGTATATCGAGCAAGCTGAGCAGCCACGAGGCCAGGTATTCGTCCAATATAGCGACAACGACCAGGGCCAGGACAGCCGGCACGACGGACAGGACGAGGATCAGCCCGACGACGTGGAGAATATTCAGTACCCGGTTCATAAGCACCTCCTGAGGCGCTTGCGGGTTGGAGACTGCCTCAATTAAAGCCTACCGGATGGAAACCGGTTCGTCCATAGGGGAGCCAGTGCATCTTGCGTGTGGGTCAAACGGCCCACGCTGCAGCATGCGTTTCCTGGGGCGACCTGCGGGATCAAGCCGCATTCCGATGGTATGCGGGCCTGTCAGGGACGAACCAGGCCGAGGTGATCGCCTCCGATCGCCTGGATGCTGTCATACAGGAGCTGCATGATGTACTTCGGATTGTGTGCGTAAGCCCCGGGATCCATTCGTGCGAGCTGGTAGTTGTAGGCTGCTTGAAGCAGGAACGGCGTCCAAGAGCGATACGGCTCGCCGGATGGGTCGAAAAAGAAGGGATCCTGATCGGCGCGGTATTGGATCGGGAAACCGAATCGATCGGCGTTGGAGGTGATCGCGGCCAGCAGCCGGGATTGTAGGGTCTCGATTTCGCCGGCCAGTCCCTCGGCGGTATCGCCATCACCGTCATAGTCGACGGTCGAGACCCTCAGGCTGGACTGGACCCCGGCGAGTGATTCGATGCCGGCATGGCATGCACCACAGGCTTGAGCGTTCACATCGAGCGCGTGGGCGTCATGGCAGCCGGTGCAGGTGTCATAGCCGGGCGCGTGCTGGAAGCGGCCGGCGTAGGCACGGCCGGGATATTCGTAGCCGCCGCCAGCCTCGCTGCCGAACAGGACCGCGCCAGCCGGGCCGTAGTGTACGCCTACGAACGCGAGTCCCGGGCTGATCGCCTTGGGTGCCAGACTCTTAAGCAGGTCCTTCAAATCGGCGCCTGAAGTGCGGCCCTGGTGGCAGAGCACGCAAGCGGTGTTTGAACCGAGGCCGCTGAGTTCGGCGCCGGAGGGCATGGTCAGCGAATCGAGCGCCTCGGCCGCCGGATTGTGGCAGGCCTCGCAGTCAATGAGCGATCCGGCTTCGACCGATCCATCCACCTGGCCGGCCGGGGAGACGTCAGCGCCCAGGAAATCCAGGAAACCCACCGTGCTGTGACAGCGGGCGCAGTCCGCGGGAATCTGTGCCGGGACGGACGTGTCCCAGTAGCGGAAAGCCGGCGAGTCCGCCTGTGCGTGAGCAGAAGCCTCCCATTCAGTCCAGAAGGGCGGCGAGCTGGTGGGGGTGATGGTCGGGGAGGCTGTCGGAGCGATGGTCGCATGCGCGACAGGGGACCGGGTTGGGGCAGGGGATGGCTGGACTGTCGAAGTGGCTGGGGAGCAGCAAGCGAGAAGAAAGGCCGGGATGATTAGGGCAATCCCAGCAGCTATCCGGTGAGCGCTTCTCATCGCTGGCTTCCTCCGGTCATTGCAAAGCGACCTCTCCCTGCCTGCCAGCGGGACCTCTCCAGGAGCATTATGCATATACAGCGCAGGTGCTTGCTCAATCCCGCCGACGGAATCGGTGCAGATCAGCGGATTGTATTCCGGAAGGAGGTCTGCTTCAAGCGGTGAGAACGCCCGATCATGAGTTCGCGAGATGACTCAAGCTGGAAAAAAGAACAGGGCTGCCGTCGGGCAGCCCTGTAGGTCTTGCATCGGACCAGGACTACTGGCCAAGCGCGGCCAGACTGGCGTCGAGCAGCGCTCGCGTGTAGGTCGCGTTGTGAACGCCCAGGCTCTTGTCTTCGTGGGCGATGTAGATCCAGTTCCACAACGCTTGAGCTTCAGCGGCCGGATAGGTGCCGACGACCGGCTCACCTTCTTCGTCGAGCAGGCCCTTGGCGACCAGGGCTGCTTCGAGCTCATCCAGCTTTTCCTGCACTTCGGTCTGCGTGCCATTGACGTCGAAGTTTGTTATGCCGGAGTGGCAGGACTGGCAGGCGGCGACGCTGGGCTCGAAGGTGTGGTCGGCGCCTTCGCCCATGTGGCAGGACACGCAGGTATTCTCGACCAGCGTGGCATGCGAACTGGGCGCACCTTCGACATCTCCACCACCGGCCACGCCGAGCAGCATGGTGGCCTGCGGTCCATGATGCGGACCCCAGTGCGTGCTGGTGACTTCGATCATGCCGTCAACCGGCTCCGCGATCGCGCTCAGCGGCTGGTGGCAGCTGGCGCACAGGTTGCCCTCGCCGCCATCGAAGGTCACACCTTCTGCGGTGAAGATGGCCACCGGATCGGTGGTCTCCAGCGCCCAGTCATCACTGGTGTAGCTGGTGTGAATCTGGTGGCATGTGCGGCAGTCCTGGCGGGTCGGATTCGGATCCCCGGCTTCGACCTCGTTGGGCGCTAAACCGGCGGCGATTCGGGCGCTAAAGGCGCCGCCCGAGTGGCAGCCAGCGCAGCTGGCGCTCGTGCCGCGCACGTAGGCTTCGCCGGTGCCATGCATGGATTCGGCCCAGGCGGTCTCCTTGCCGGTGATCAGCGTGGTGTCGTTGTGGCAGGTCGTGCAGGATAGATCCGCCGCCGTCGGCGCCTCGCCAGCAGGGCCAGCAGGGCCTTGCGGACCCGCCGGGCCAGCCGGGCCGGCCGGGCCGGGCTCGCCCTGGGCACCGGCGCATGCCGCCAAAATGATGACGAACAGGCCGAGCAGGGCGATGGCGAACAATTTACGTGAATTCATAGATACATTCTCCTCGAACCGAAAATAATCAAACGATCTTTGAACCTTCACTGTAAGATCTCTCTTCTCCGTCCGAACCCTCCTTTCCATCGGTCCGGCAGGAGCTCTGTAATGCTGGAGTTGAAGGTGCTCGAGCGTCATTCAACTCCGCTGCCCTGCCGCGAAACGATTATTTCTTACGTGTCGACCTCGATCCGGACATGCCGGCGAAGCGAACCGGATCGACTCCGTCTTCCCTGGCCCGGAGGAAACGGAGGATGCCCCCATCTGCACGGGTAAATGCAGATACGCGTCCTCGATCGACGCGCTTATTGTGTTTTGGAACGGCTTCATCTTCTTGTGAGAAGGGCCAATCTCACCGCTCATTATCATCATCGCGTTCGTCGAAAAGCCTTAGTGCGACTTATCACATACGAATTGGATAAATGTAATGAACAACCCATATGATAATGGGTAAATTACCCCATGGCAAATTGGATGTTACACACCACACAGTATTTATGACAGAATTCGCGGCAGGGGGCACTTTTACCACCCTGCCGCGAATCGTGCTTTCAATTATCGGGTGCGCCGGCGTTGATCCAATCCACGATCACCCGGACCAGGTCCGAAGGCAGCAGGCCGCCGGGCGGCATGATCCCACCTTGCGACTGTGTGCCGAGCATTTTCTGCGCCAGCAGGCTGTTGGCGGCGTCGCCCGGGATCACGACCGGCGCGTTGTTACCGCTGGTCATGACAGACTGGTAGCTGCTGGAATCCCACCCGGCCATGCTGCCGTGGCAGCTGGCGCAGTGGCTTTGAAAGATCGGTTCGACGTCGTTCTGGAACGAGGGCGCCGGCGCGCTGCCAGGCGTTGAGTCATCGCTTTTTTCCAGGCCCCGGATGAACCCTACCAGACTCTCGATTTGATCGGACGTCAGGACCTCACCCCAGGCGATCATGGGGGTGGCGGGATGGCCGAGGTTGATGGTATCGAAGATCTGCTGATCGGTATTGTCGGATTGGAAAGTCGGATTGCTGAGCGCTGGTCCGATTCCACCCTGCCCCTGCTCACCATGGCATTGTGCGCAGAGCTCGCCGAACAGCTCACCGCCCGTGATGGCGATCGTCGTCTGGGGGATCTCCGGCGGCAGCTCGACTGGCGGGTTGGCCTGCCATGCGCGCAGGAAAGCAACAATCGCATCCACCTGCTCGTCATCCAGCGGCCCGCCGTAGGCGCTGCCGAAGGGCGACATGCCGAAGTTGGGCTGGCCCTGCGAGATGATCGAGCGCAGCGTGATGTCGTCGCGCGTCTGCAGGTATTCGGCCGAACTGATCGGCGCGATCACATCACCCGGCCGGGTCGGGTTGGGGCCTCCCTCGCCGAACTCGCCGTGGCAGCCGGAGCAGTACTGAGCGAACAGATTCTGGCCGACCTCGGTCGAGGTGCCCTGGGCGGCCGTTTCGGTGAAGCTGACCAGGGCGTCCAGTTGAGCGTCGGTGAGGATGTCGCCCCAGACCGGCATCGTCTCGTGCGCGCCGCCCTCGCTGATCGTCTGCAGCGCGGTGGCGACATCCGGGCTGTCCGGGATGCGATCGCCGTGGCAGGAGGTGCAGTACTGCTGGAAGAGTCCGGCGCCGTCGGGAACGTTGAGCGGATCGACCACGTACTCCGCCAGCGTCTGAAGTTGATCCTGGCTCAAGCGCTGCCGCCAGGGCGGCATTTCCAGGTGCAGGCCGCCGCGGCTGATGACCTGGCGCAGTTCATCCGGGCTGCCGCTGAAGGCGACCGATTGGCCGTGGCACGGCGCGCAGTTCACGGCGAACAGGCGCTGGCCGTCCGGCGCAATCAGGAAGTTCAGCAGGGCGGTTTTCTCCTGGTTGGGGATCGACTGGCGGAAGTCCGGAATGTCCACATCCTCATGTGGCGGGTATTCCACACCGGTCTCGATCGCCGCCCGCAGCTCGAGTGGATCGCTGGCGACCAGTTCATCGGTGGTATGGCAGGCGGCACAGTTGGCCTGGAAGACCTTGTTGCCGTCCGGCGAAACGATGAAGCCGGCCAGCGCGTCGATTTGATCGCTGGTCAGGTCAGCATTCCAGGCTGGCATGCCCTCGTTGTGCCGCCCCTGGGCGATGATCTCGTGCAGGTTGGTGCCCGGAGCGACATCGATCGATGGTCCGTGGCAGCCGGCGCAGTTCTGGGCATAGAGCGCAGCGGTCGGGTCGCCGCCCCGGCCTTCTGATGGCGGCGGCGCCTCGAGCAGCGCCTGAACCGTGAGAAAGATAATGCCGGCTGAAAGCAGGGCCGTGATACCGAGCACCCATGGGCGGTGAAGCGGGTAGCGCTTCATGCCGCGATCGATGAACGGGAGAGCGATCAGGGTCAGGATGACCAGCGTCGGCAGGACAATGACGCCGATCACCTCCAGCGAGCCGGGAAAATATTTCAAGAGCTGAAAGAGGAACAAGGAGTACCATTCCGGTCGAGGGGTGTACCTGGTATCGCCCGGATTGGCGCGCTCTTCGAGCGGTGCGCCGACGAAGTATGCCAGCCCCACCAGGATGATGAAAACCAGCAGTGCGACGACGGCATCCTTCCAGAGCAGATCCGGGAAAAATGGAATGCCGTGTTCTTCTTTTCGTTTCTTATAACCCTCGAGGTATTCCTGCTTCTTGCGGTCATCCATCGCTATACCTCCTCATCTTTGCGAGGTACTTCGCTGATGCCGTTGCGGACGACGAGGAAGAGGTGGATACCCAGCAGGAGCAGCAGGATGGCCGGCAGGAACCACACGTGAACGCCGAAGAAGCGCGCCAGGGTGACGGCCGAGAGTTCCTCGCCGCCGCGCATGATGCGCAGGATCCCGTTGCCGACCAGGGGTGTCACCTCAGCGATGCGCGTGCCGACGGTCGTCGCCCAGAAAGCTTTCTGGTCCCAGGGCAGCAAGTAGCCGGTAAAGCCGAAGCCGATCACGACCAGCAGCAGGCCGATGCCGGTGAACCAGGTCACCTCGCGCGGGAATTTGTAGGATCCGAGCACGATCACGCGCAGCATATGGATCACGGTCAGCAGCACCATCGCGCTGGCGCCCCAATGGTGCAGGCCGCGAATCAGCCATCCGGCAGTCACCTGTGTGGTGATGTACTGAACGCTGTCATAGGCCTGGTCGGGTGAGGGCACGTAGTAAATGGTCAGCAGGATGCCGGTGACGATCTGGTTGATCGCCACGAAAAGGGTGGCACTGCCGAGCGTATACAGCCAGTTGACCTTCGGCATCTTGCGCAGGAAGATCGCATTCCAGACTCCCCGCCACCCCAACCGCTGGTCAAGCCAATCGCCAACTCGTGTCGACATCTCAGGCCTCCTTCAGGAAAAGCTGATCGTTCTCAACCTTGACCTCGAAGCGCTCCAGAGGTTTTGGCGGAGGGCCGGAAACGACGTTTCCTTCCTTATCAAAGACGCCGTTGTGGCAAGGACAGAAGAAGCTCTGCTGCTCGGCGATCCAGCGCACGCGGCAGCCGAGATGGGTGCAGATGTTGGACATGGCGATGAAGTTCCGCCCGTCCTCCGTCAGCAGGTAGGCGGACACCTCTTCCTGGTTCTCGATCCAGCCCGTAGTCCGTTCGATGTTGGCCTTGAAAAGCGTGGGGGTGCCGAGCTCGACCCTGGACGGGGTGCCGATCGCAATCCACTCCTGCGTGTCCTGCTGCTTGAGCGCGGGGCCGACGATGTAGGCGATGGCCGGAAGGCCGAGTCCAGCTCCGATCAGCACGCCAATAGCCCAGGTTACCAGGCCGAGGAAGTCCCGGCGCTGGACCTCATTTGTCTCACTCATCAATGTCTCCTCCGTCGTATCGCTTGGCGAAGAGCGATTATACTCCTTACCCCTCCGGGGCTCCGGCAGCAATCCAATTCTTCAGGAGATCGATTTCCTGGGGTGTGAGCTGTGCGAAGTGCGGTGTTTCGAGGGTCTGCTTGATGATAATCAAGCTGGTTTCGGGATCTCCCGGCACGACGACCGGTCCGTCCGTCCCTCCGGCGAGCACCCCGGCGTAGGTCGACAGGTTCAAGCCGGCCAACCCTCCCTCGCCGTGACAACCCGTGCAGCGGGATTGCAGGAGCTGGCCGACGCTGCCGCGGTAGGTCAGCGAAAGCTCGCCGCTGAGCGGACTCTCCGGCGTGGGTTCGCTTACGCTGGGCAGCTGCGCCTGAAGCAGCTCGCGCAGCGCCGGCGCATCGAAGCCGGCATATTCCCAAACGTTGCCGTGACAGGCGCTGTTCGAGCAGAACGACGTATCGTCGACCCCACCAGGATTGTCCGTGGTGTGGCAGCTGCTGCAGGATGGGTCAAAGGCATCGCGGTGGAGTGCAATCCAGTTCGGATTGCGGTGCGTCTCGGGCTCCGGCCCACGGCTGATTTCGATATCGGCCACGAAATCAGCCGGTCCGGCCACGACCGGGATCGAGTGGCACAGGTTGCACTCGAGCCGGATGGCTTGCGCTTCCGAGTCGAGATGTTTCCCATCATGGCAGCGGAAGCAGCCAGGCGTGTCCTTATGGCCGACGTTCGAAGGATGGCTGTTCCAGTCGGATTTTTGCTCGGGATGGACGCTGGCCTCGTAGGATTGCTGCAGCACCTGAACGGCCTGATCAACGAGCCCGGCCGATTGACCATAGAACTCGGGGTAGTTGACCCGGTAGTAGTCGGACAGGCTGGCGATACCGATCAGCCCCACCTCGACGGACGGATACTCCGCACTGAAGACTTCCAACGCCTTCAAGCGTATTTCGGGGATGTCGGCTGAAATCTGCTGGCGTGCGAGCAGCTGGTCGACCAGGTCGGTCGGTTGAGGGATCAGATGCGTGATGCGGTTGTGACAGGTGATGCAGTCCATCTCCTTCAGATCGTCGGGATTGATTGCAGCCGGGTCAATCTGAGCTTCGACATCGGTGTACTCGGTCACACTGCCATCGTCCTCGATCACGCGGACGTAGGGGATGTCCTGTTCCTCGGGGTCGGTCGGCAGGTAGTAAACCTGGTTCAGGATGTGCCAGTGGATGCCACGACCTAGCCCCTCGCGTTCCGAGCCGCCGCCGGTCTTCAAGGTCAGGTAGATGCTGAACGGCGTGTTGTTGATATCGGGTTCAAAGCGGCGAATTTCACGCAGGCTGTCATCCGAAAACTTTTCCGGGAAATGGCAGCGCTCGCAGGTCTCGCGCGCCGGGCGCATGTCGTGAGCCCGGATCGGGAACTCATAGGTCTTGAACATGGTGGCGACGATATGCTTGACGTCGCCGGCCTTGCGCGTGACGCGGGTGGCGATAAAACCGCGGCCGATGTGGCATTCGACGCAGTCGATACGGGCGTGGGGCGAGACCAGGTAGGAGGTGTATTCGGGCGGCATAGTGTGGCAGCTGGTGCCGCAGAATTCGGGCGAATTGGTGTACTCCCATCCTATCGGGATCAACAGCAGGATGACGAGCGTAATCCCACCCAGGACCAGGTAGGGCCGTATGCGGATGCGCAGCGGTGAATCTTCAGGCGGAAAGAAGAATCGTTGAAGACGCGCTCCGAGTCGTCGAAGCATGGGCTATCTCCTCCACAAATTGGCGATGTTGTCTTGCGTATGCAGGTCCGCGGCTACTTCGGTGCTCCCGCAGCAATCCACTCGATGACCTGCTGAAGTTCGGCATCCGTCAGCTGACCGGGATGCCCCCCCGCCTGCTGGATTTGAACCAGCAGGCTCCCCTCCGGATTGCCCGGCACGATCGCCGGCCCATCGGTCCCGCCCTGCAGCGCTTTCTCATAGGTTTGGAGCGATAAACCGCCGACGGACGTTATGCCGTGGCACGTCCCGCAGCGGTTGCGAAAGAGTGCCTCAAAGCCGCCGCTCCACGTGTTCGATTCGATCACGACGCCCTCTCCGGTCGGCGTAGGAGGGAGCGTCGGCGTCGGTTGGGGCACAGCCGTGACGAAAATGTCGACCGTTTCGCCAGGCGGTATGGTCTTGATGCTGGTTTTCTCGCCGGTGACAAAAAATACCACCCCGGCCAGCATGAGGGCGCTCAGCACTCCGGCGACAGGCATGAATACCCGCTGCCGGCGGCGCAGCACATCCGGCGCTGGATCGCGGTGCCCATGGCCCGCTTCGATCCGCTCCAGCTCGGCCGGATGTTCTTCCTCCATCTCGTGCCGGGTCAGGTAGCCGGTGAACATGCTGCGGTTGAAGTGCCGCAGGTGGACATGATAGAAGTGCCAGAGGATGATGGCCAGCACGGCCAGGATGGCTTCAGCGCCATGAGCGGCTTTGGCGGCCGGAATGAACTGTCCCGGCAGCAGGCGGGTTGTGAGAATTGGATTCCACATCATGAAGCCGGTGATGGCCATGATCACGACACCCCAGACCACGGCCAGGTATTCCATCTTCTCGGCATACGAATAGCGCCCGTACCGCGCTTTCTCCCCGCTCAGGCCGAAGTAGGCCAGCAGGTCCTGGTACAGGTCCCTGAAATCCTTCACGACGGGCAGCATCGACCAGGAGACGCGTTTAACGATCAGCCGGTACAGCACCCCGACGATGTGAGCGATGCTGACCAGCATCAAGACGATCGAGGAAGTGCGGTGGATGATGCGAACCAGCTCGATGCCGCCAAAGAGGCGGAAGAACCCGATGCTGATCTGGGCATCTGGAAATTTCTGCGGCAGTCCGGTGATGGCCAGGATGGTGAATGAAATCAGCATCACCAGGTGCTCGATGCGCTGCAGAAGCTCGAAACGCAGGAAGCGCTTGAGCTTTATCTCACCAGCCTGATCCTGAAGGGCGGGACGGGGCTCGTTCACAGCTGCTCACCTCCCGCGCGATGGTTTTCTCCATCCGACGAGGCCTCGTGGGAGGCTCCCCCCTCCGGCGCACTCCCCGGTGAAGGGGCTTCGGGCGCGGGCGGGGATTCAGACGGTTCCTTATTCGCCCTCGACGCGGCGCGGCGACGGCGAATCTGCCAGGAAACATCCAGCACGACCAGCACACCCATGCCGCTCAGCAGGCCTGGAATAAAAATGCTGTAAAAGAGGTTCACGTAGTACACCAGCGGGTTGTGCTGCGGTGAAGGAATGTAGTGTGAGAGCCATGCGCTTGAGAAATTGGCCGTTGCATCCGGGTGGCAAACCTGGCAGCGTTTCAGCAGGTTCTCCCGGAATTCCAATCCGCTCTGCGGATCGCTGATGCTCTGAATGTCGTGCACGCCGTGGCAGTCATAGCATACGGCCTTGTTCGTGGGCGCATCGGGTGAGACCTTCTCAAAAATCGTGACGGTCGTGCCGTGGAAATCGGCGACATAGGTATTCAGCACATCGGTCGAGATGCCGTACTTATCCATGATGCTGGGGTCGGTATGGCATTTGGCGCAGATTTCCGGGGAGAGCAGGCGGAAGCGGGCCGTGGTCGGGTCTTCGATATTGTGCACGCCGTGGCAGTCGATGCAGGTCGGCACATCGCGGTTGTTCTCGTTCACCAGGGCGTTGCCGTGCACGCTCGTCAGGTACTTGCCGTAGATGGCGTTGTGGCACTTGGCGCAGGTGATCGGAATGTGCAGGCGGGCTTCTGGCAGCAGCTTATCCGTCTGCGGATCGGTCAGCTGCTGCGTGTCGTGCGCGCCGTGGCAGTCGGTGCAAATTGCAGCCTGGCGGTTGCCGGATTCGAGCGCCCGTTCATGCACGCTGTCGAGTGTTCGTTCGTACTGTCCGGAATGGCACTTGAAGCAGGCGTCGTACAGGGCAAGCGACAGATCTCGCCGGTCGAGGGCAGAAAACTCCGGATGGGGGTAGCCGTCCAGATTCGTGTGGCACTGGACGCACGCGTAGCCCAACTTCCCGTGAATCGAGTTGTCAAAGACGGCCTGATCGATGTACATCGAAACCGTGCTTCCGTCCTCGAGCTTCAAGGTTACGCTGGGATCGGCGTGGCATTGGAGGCAGCTTTCGTTGCTCACGCCGGCCTGCGGCAGCGGGTTGGCGACGGCCCGGCCTGCGGTTAAGGCAAGTACCAGCGCCAGTGCGCCGAGGGCAAAGGTGAGGGTGGTCCAGCGTCGGGTACGTTGACTCACTCGGGTTCTCCGTCTGGTGGCGAGTCGGACTCGCCGATCAGGCGTTCATACTCGCGGGCATGATACTCGCGCATTTCTTTTTCGCTAAGCCGGCCGGTAAAAATGCTCAGGTTAAGCCGTTCGATGTGGACATGATACGAGTGCCACATGATGACGAAGATCGCCGCCGCGATGGCTTCGGCGCTATGGGCGAGCTTTGCGGCGGGGATGATACCTCCAGGAAGCACGCGCGTAAAGAGGACCGGGAACCAGATCAGCAATCCGGAGAGGATCATGATCGCGGTACCGAAGATGAAGAACCAGTAGGTGAACTTCTGCTCGAAGGAAAATTTCCCAAAAGAAGGTTTCTCGCGATCGATGAACAGAAGCCAGCGCAGCATCTTGAACCCATCGCGCAGGTCCTGGGTGACGGGCAGCATCTCGCCGCTCAAGCGTCGCTGGAAAAGCCTGACCACGGCTCGGCCAACATGGTAGAGCGCTAGCATGATCAAAAGGACCGCAGCAACATGATGGATCTGGCGGATGGTCTCAAGCCGCTCCGGTGTGGCCAGAATGTACTGGCTCCAGGTAGCGGTGCGGTACTTCTGAGGCAGGCCGGTCAGGAGCAGCACCGTGAAGGTAAGCAGGAAAAGTGCATGTTCCCAGCGCTGCACGAGATTGAAGCGAACGAAAGTGCGCTCGGTCCGCACGCGGCCGGAGCGAGCCGTCGCAAGTGTCGTTTCGTTCGCGCTCATGGCAGGTTCCTCCGTACACGATCCACCGTCGCCCGGATGATCCGCAGCAGGACGTAGACGCCTGCCAGAATCAGCACAACGGGGACGAAATACACGTAGAAAACGTTGGTGTAGTAGACCAGGGGCGTGCGCTCGAGGCTGATCTCGTTGTGCCCGGTCCAGGCCCCGGTCCAATTCGGGCCGGCGTCGGGATGGCATTTGCGGCAGGTGGCGAGCAGGTTCTGCGGGCTGACCGAGGAGGCCGGGTTGCTGGCCGGCAGGATGTTATGGACGCCGTGGCAATCGGTGCAGACGGCGCTTTCGTGCCAGATCGTCGGCCAGTTGGCCTTGTACACCTCGACATCCACCCCATGCCAGGAGATGCTGTACAGGTTGTACACATCGCTGTCGTAGCCGTACTTGGCCATCAAGGCCGGATCGGCATGGCAGCCAGCGCACAGCTCGGGAGATTCGATGCGGAAGAGCGCCGTACGCGGGTCTTGTATGTTGTGCACGCCATGGCAGTCGGTGCAGACCGGCACGTCGGGATTGTTCTCCTCGATCAGGGCTGAACCGTGGATGCTGTTCTTGTAGATGTCAAAGATTTCGGTGTGGCACTGCCCGCAGGTATCGGAGATCAGCGCCCGGGGTTGGTTGGGGTACTGGGTGTAATGTGCGCCGTGGCAGTCGGTGCAGACCGGGGCTTCCATGTGGCCGGCCGCGGCGAATTCGGCATGAATACTGTCGAGGCTGTTCTCATAATTCGTGACGTGGCAGGTGCGGCAGGTCAGATATAGGGCTCGCGAGAGCTCGCGACGGGTCTGATACTCGAGCGGGGGGTGCGGGTAGCCAGAAATGTCGGGGTGGCAGGAGTCGCAGCTGATGCCGATGCGCTCGTGGACCGAGCCGGCCAGGCGCTCCGGGACGATCGTCAGGGGCAGCACCTCTCCGCTGGGAAGCGTGATCTGAAGTTCGGGCTGGGCGTGGCACGACAGGCACTCGCTCTCCTGAAACCGCTTACGGCCGGAGCCGTCATCGGCGAAGGCCGGCACCGTCAGCGCACACAGTGCAAGGAGAAGCGCCAGGCTGATCAGAAGATTTCGTGAGAGAAATCGTCGTGTTCCCTTCATTTACGAGATCTCCTTGGGTTGCGCTTCGTCGTTCTGATCATTATGGTCGTCGTTCTCCACGATCAGTCCCCACTTGCGCAGGTAGTACGAGATCAGGAGCATGATCCCCAGCGGCACCAGGCAGCGGGCAATGAACATCAGCGCAATGATGATCGGGTTCGTGATGGTCTCATTCATTCGCACTGCCTCCGAGCGCGCTGATCCGGGAAAGGGACGAGCCGCACTGATCCAGTGCGGCTATCTTGGCCTGTTCGCGGAGCTTTGTCAACTGGCCTGGTGCTGCTCTTCACCGGTGTCGAAGAGCGGCAGGAAGCGCGTCGCCAGGGTAAAGATCAGGAAAATGTATCCAATCACTCCGAGCGCTATGCCCCACTCGATCAAGGCCGGCGTGTAGCTCTGCGGCGGGAGCACATACCCCGTCCCGGGTGAGTACGAGACCGGCACGATCAAGCCGGATACCGTCACGTTCCAGCGGTTGATCAGGATGCCGGCCGCCGCGCTCAGAGCGCCGATCACCAGATTGATCGGCCGCCGGTTGAAGCGTGGGACCAGGAACATCAGGACCGGCACGATGATCCCCAGGAAGACCTCGCCCACCCAGAACCAGAAGCCGTAGGCCGTAAACAAGTTCAGGGTGCGGAAGGCGCGCTCTGAACCCGGCGTCGATCCGTAGTAGGTCACGGCGGCGAGATCCCAGAATTTGATGTAGGCGTACACCAGCAGCGCCAGGCCGCTGAAGCGCGCGATCGTTCGAAGCAGGTCGTGCTTGATGGTGCGCTTGCCGCTGACCCACTCCAGGATGAAGGCCGCCGCCATCGTCACAGCCGGGCCCACGGCAATGGCCGATACGATGAACATGATTGGCATGCTGGGCTTGAACCAGATCGGACGGGCCTTGATGATGCCGTAGGTCGCCCCGAGGGAAGATTGATGCAGCAGGGAGATCAGCAGTCCCGCCACCGCCAGGACCGGGGCGATCCGGTGCACGGCATGGCCAAATTTGCGCAGGCCGGGGAAACGGTTGAAGAGATGCGAATCGACGATCACCGGGGCAAATTCGACCAGCATGATCGTCAGGTAGAGCGTGATGCACCAGGTGATCTCCCACAGGACCGAGTGGACATTCCAGTAGACCCAGGGATGCCAGAAGCGGTCCGGCCGACCGATATCCATGACCAGTGTGAGCAGAGCCGAGGTGTAGCCGACGACGCCAACCAGCACGGCCAGGCGAATCACCGATCGGAAGCGATCGATGCCGAAAATGTAAACCACGGCCGAGAGGGTGAAGGCGCCTGCGCCGAGGGCGATCGATGACAGATCGATCGTGATCCACAGGCCCCAGGGAACACCGTTTGTCAGGTTGGTTACGACCAGCCCTTCTTTAAAGATGATCACCGCCGATGTGAGGCCGATCAGCAGCAGCAGGCCAACGAGACCGAACCAGGCGATTGTCCCCGGCTTGACGTTGAACGGTCGGTTGCGGAGTGTGATAGACGCCATGGCTACGCTTCCTCGCTGACCGGGATGTAGTACACGCTGCCGTCGGTTCCCAGCTCATCCCGCAGGCGGATGGTCGGCTGTCGATCGAGAACTTTCGAGATCTTGCTTTCAGGATCTTTCAGGTCGCCGAAGACACGTGCTCCGACCGGGCAGACATTCACACAGGCCGGGGTCGCTTCACGCGCCTCGCCCGGGATCAGGCCTTTCTTCAGCCCGCTGTCGATTCGCTGAACACAGAAAGTGCACTTCTCGACCACGCCGCGCGGCCGCCGCGGGACCTCCGGAACGCCCCAGGTGGGGACGAATTCATTCTCGTCGCTGCGCGCTTCCCAATTGAACTTGCGGGCATCGAAAGGACAGGCCACCTCACAATACCGGCAGCCGATGCAGCGGTCATAGTCCATGATCACCAGCCCGTCTTCCCGGACGTACGTCGCCCGGACCGGGCAGACCTCGACGCAGGGTGCGTGCTGGCAGTGCAGGCAAGGACGGCTGAAGAAAAACTTGCGGCCGTTGACCGTGCTGTCCTCCACGACGATATTCCAGGGTTTATCGGGCGCGACGTCGTTCACCGCCGAGCACGCCCGCTGGCAGTACTCGCAACCGATGCACTTGCGCAGATCGATGACCATGCCCCAGTGATGGTCACCGGCTGCGCCGTGCGGTTCCTCCTCGGTCGTGAGCTGCTGGCGCTTGAGGTTGCCAAAGGGCGAGAGCGGGCCGGTGGTGACCAGATAGGCTGCCAGCGACGAACCCGCCGCTGTGGCGGCGATGCGGGTAAAATCCCGCCTCGTCAGCTTGACCTTAACTTTCGTCTTCCGACGGCTCATCCTCGTCCTCTCCTTCGATCTCTACCAGTTCGATGTTGCGGCTGACAATCCACGCCGCCACAGCACCGGTCGCCAGGCCGACGATCGCACCCTGCGCCAGGCCGGTATACAGTCGGACGCTGGCTCGATCTTCCAGATCGGAAATCTGCTGCTCCTGTTCCTGAACCATCTGGCGCAGCTGGTCCGTATCGAGGTCCTTCAGCGTCTCGACCTCACCGGTCAGCTCCAGGATCACGTCGCGAGTGTGGACCGTGTCCTGATGGCAGCCGATGCAGGCTTCCGAGCCGACGGTGAAGGTGTGGCCGGTTGGCACCAGGCCCTCGATCGGGTCCTCGGTGCGCGGGCTGGTGTACATGTGGCAGTTGGAGCATTCCAGGCCGGCGTTGGCATGCGAACTGTGGGTGAACGAATCGCCGTTGTCCTTGTGGCAGTTGGTGCACAGTTCGGTGACCGTGGGAGCCAGCGGCTGCTGGGAGTGCGGGTTGTGGCAGGATTGACATTCGATCCCCGCCGCCCGGTGCGGGCTGGCAAGCCATTCATCCGTGGTGGTCTTGTGACAGGTCGCGCACAGGTTGTGATCGGGTATTACCGACATCGGTTCGGCCGGATGGCCGGGCTGGAACGGCCCGTGGCACGATTCGCATGTGACACCCTCGAAGGCGTACGTCCCCGCTTCGGCGTCGTAGCCGGTGGTGTGGCACTCCAGGCAGTCGAACTTGCTGCCCAGATCGTTCCAATCCTTTTGGAAGATGGGCGAGGAGAACGCCCGCGCATGTCGGGTGAGCTGCCATTCGGCGTGGATTTCCTTGTGGCAGACGGCGCAAGTCTCGGGCCCGGCGTAAGTCCCCTCCTGAGGGGATGGTTTCGGGGCGGGCGAAGCGGAGGCTGTGCGGGTGTATCCGCTCGCCGCACCCAGCGCGAGGCAGACCGCGAAGGTGAGGGTGAACACGAATACACCCCTCCCGATCCGGTGATTCCATAGTCTTTTCATGCCTGTGCTCCCTGTCTTTTCTCACCCGATCAAGGACCGATGGTCCCATGGGTGGAAGTACCCATCCTGTCGTGGGGTATACGACCTACTTCAAGCAACTATGTGCATGCTAACGTGTAGAGGGCTTTCTGTAACAGTACCGCTGCTCCTCGATGAATTGTGATATCTATCACCTTTCAGGTCAAGCGTGTCCTATAAGGAATTTCGCAGGAAGCATGCATCCGGATCGGCATGAGCCAGCAGGCCGGAAAGCCCTGCGGCGTTGGAGGCGGTCTCCTGAAACGGACATGGAACAGCCGCACCAATCCGGATTCATCCGGTATTAATCAATTCATGCCAAAATTCACACAGAAGCCGGGTGCTCCTGAGAGCCCGGAGCGAACGGATCGATAAGGTGGGGTGAATTAACCTGTTACAATACCGCCGAAATCCTGGCGGTATTGACGCAAATCTTGACCTGGAGGATGGTATGACGGAGAGTCCAGCACCACCTAAGGCCAACCGGGCGAAATTCCTGATCGGCGGCTTGCTGATCGTGGCCGCGATCGTTTACCTGATCGCCTCTTCCACGCAGGCTGCGGCGCAGTACTACCTGACGATCGATGAACTGAAGGCGAAGGGCGCTTCAGTGCAGGATCGCGACCTGAAGCTCTCGGGCGCAGTCGACGGAGAGACCATCGCCTACGACGCCCAGACGCTGACCCTGACCTTCACCATCGCCAACGTGCCCGGCGACCTGGACGAAATCGAGCAGGCCGGCGGGCTGGCGGAAGTGCTGCACCAGGCGGTCGTCGATCCCAACGCCGAACGGTTGACGGTTGTCTATGAAGGGCCAATGCCCGACCTGCTGCGCAATGAGGCGCAGGCGATTGTCACCGGCCGGCTGGGTGAGGATGGAGTCTTCCACGCGGATGAGCTGCTGCTCAAGTGCCCGACCCGCTATGAGGAGGAGATTCCGCTCCAGTCTGATCAGGGGTAGGCAGACCATCTCGACGTCAACGGCGGCGTCATTCCATGGGTTTCCAAAGACAGGGTAGTTCAGGAGGATTGGCTTCGTGATTGCCAATTTTGGATATTTCGCTCTGATCATCACATTTATCACAGCAATCTATGGCGCCGGCGCTGCAGCGTACGGCGCCATTCAACGCAAGCCCGAGTTGGTGGAAAGTGCCCGGCGCGCCATGCTGCTCACGTTTCCCCTCACCACACTGGCGGCACTGTCCATCATCGTGCTGCTGGTGACCGGCCACTACGAAATTCGCTACGTCGCTTCGGTCACCAGCTCGAGCATGCCGACCTACCTCAAGGTCACGGCCCTGTGGGGCGGCCAGGAAGGTTCGCTTGTCTTCTGGTCGTGGCTGATGTCGGCCTTTGCAACCGCGGCCAGCCTGCGCAAGTGGGAGCGGGATCGCGAGCTGCTGCCGTGGATCGTCGTGGTGACGATGGTCACGCTGGCCTTCTTCCTGTCGCTGGTGATCTTCTTCGAGAATCCATTCGCCCGGTTATGGCTGACTCCCGAAGGCCAGCAGGTGGCGGCCATGATCCAACCGGCTGGCTCACGCCCGCTCACGCCGAGCGATGGCCAGGGTCTCAACCCGCTGCTGCGGCATCCCGGAATGGTCATCCATCCGCCGATGCTGTACCTGGGCTTTGTCTCGTTCGTCATCCCGTACGCCTTTGCGATGGGTGCGCTCATCACGGGCCGCAGCGACGACCGCTGGATCCGGATCACACGCCGCTGGACGCTGGTGGCCTGGCTCTTCCTCTCCCTGGGCCTGATCCTGGGCGGCCGCTGGGCCTATGATGTGCTCGGATGGGGAGGTTACTGGGGCTGGGATCCGGTCGAGATCGCGGCCTTCATGCCCTGGCTGACCGGAACGGCATTCCTGCATTCGGTGATGGTGCAGGAGAAGAAGGGCATGCTGAAGCATTGGAACATGGTGCTGATCATTCTCACCTACGCGCTGGTCATCTTCGGCACCTTCCTGACCCGCTCGGGCGTCCTCTCGTCGGTGCATGCTTTTGCGCAATCGGCGATCGGGCCGATGTTCTTCATCTTCATCGGGGTTACCGCCATCAGTTCGCTGGCCCTTCTCGCCTCGCGCTGGTCGATCCTGAAGAGCGAAAACCATCTCGATTCGATGTTCTCGCGCGAGGCCCTGTTCCTGCTGAACAACCTGCTCTTCATGGGGATCCTGGTGATCTGTTTCTGGGGTGTGATCTTCCCCCTGATCTCGGAGATCGTCACCGGATCCAAGGTCACCGTCGGCCCGCCGTTTTACGAGCGCGCCACCAGCCCGCTCTGGCTGGGCTTGCTGCTGCTGATGGGCATTGCGCCGCTATCGGCCTACGCCAGCAGCACCTTCAGGACGATCGGACGGGCCGTGTGGAAGCCGGCGCTGGTCTCACTGGCCGTCCCGGTGGGCTTGCTCATCGCCGGGTACCGCAGCATCGGTGCGATTCTTGGCTACTGGCTGGCGGTCTTCGTGGCGCTTGTGACCCTGTATGAATTCTGGCGCGGCGCGCTGGCCCGTCGACGGCGGCATGGGGAATCGCTGCCACTCGCCCTGTGGCGGCTGGCCGGCCGCAACCGCCGACGCTACGGCGGGTACGTAATCCACCTGGGCGTGGTGTTGATGGCCTTTGGCATCATCGGCATCGAGGTCTTCCAGACCGAGACCCAGGCCACGCTGGCGCGCGGCGAGCAGCTCACGCTCGGCCGCTACGTGATGACCTACGATGCGCTCACGCAGTTCGATACCACCGACGGACGCAACGTGGCCCGGGCGGTGGTCTCCGTGTACCGCGACGGCAAGTACGTCGGCGATCTCTTCCCGCGCAAGGATTACTACTATGCCTCCCAGCAGCCGATGACCATCCCGGGCGTCCGATCGACGCTCGAAGATGATTTCTACGTCCTGCTGGTGGGCTGGGAGCCGATCGCCCAGCAGGGTGCGACCTTCAAGGTCTATCACAACCCGCTGGTCAACTTCGTCTGGCTGGGCGGGTTGGTATTCATCTTCGGCACGGCCGTCGCCGCGTGGCCGGAACCGGACCCGGAGCCGGCTCGCAGCCGGATGCGCGTGCGGCGTTCATCCGCGGCGGTTTATCCGGGAGGGACGGCGTGAAGCAAAGTTCGCTCAAGTGGATCGGCATGCTTGTTTTGTTGCTGGCCTTACTGCAGTTTGGCGCACAAAGCGCCCAGGGACAGGGCAATGGGCCGACGGATGACGATGTGAATGCGATCGCCAGCCAGCTGTACTGCCCGGTATGCGAGAACGTGCCGCTCGACGTCTGCCCGACGCAGGCCTGCGAGCAGTGGCGGGCAACGATTCGCGATAAGCTGGCCAGCGGCTGGAACGAGGCGGAAATCAAGGACTATTTCGTCGAGCAGTACGGGGCCAGGGTGCTGGCGACCCCGCCTGCGGAAGGGTTGAACTGGCTGGTGTATATCCTGCCCCCGCTGGCCCTGCTCGCAGGTGCGTTCGTGCTGGTCCGGGCCGTGAGAACGTGGAAGACGGAAACCGAACCTGCACCGGTTGAGCGGGACGCTGCCGAGCAAGATCCCTATATGGCGAGACTGGAGGAGGAACTGAGGCGCCGTGATGCCTGATCCGGCCCTCGGTGAAGAGGAACCTATGGCGGAAGAAGGACACACCACAACACCGATCGGTGAGGATCGGCAGCCGACCCGCCGCTGGGGTGTGATTGCGGCTTTTGTTTTCGTCATCGCCCTGCTTGTGCTGCTCGGCCTTGGCCTGCGCCGCACATCCGAGGGGCCGATCGGCGTCGGCGATCAGGTTCCGGATCTGGTGCTGACCACCTTCGACGGCGGTGATATTCATTTCAGCGACCTGCGCGGGAAGGTTGTCGTGGTCAATTTCTGGGCTTCCTGGTGCAAACCCTGTGAGGGCGAAGCCGCGGATCTCGAGCAGGCATACCAGCTGTACCGCGAACAGGATGTGATCTTCCTCGGCGTGGACTATGTCGACACCGAGCCGGAAGCGCGCGAGTACCTTGAACGCTTCAAGATCAGCTATCCCAACGGTCCCGATTTGGGCACGCGCATTTCGCAGGCGTTCCGTATTCGCGGCGTGCCGGAGACGTACGTGATCGGGCCTGCCGGGCGTCTGGCGGCCGTCAAAATCGGGCCCTATGTCTCGCTTGAGGAGATTGTGGAGCATATCGAGACTGCGCTCGCGCAGTAGCGCAGCTTAAGGCTTCCCCCGATGGTCCCTCAATAGATTGAAGTCGCTCATCCGGGTCTCATAGACCGATGGAGCGAGAGGGCGCCGATGCATTGAGCGTCGATGGGGATTGAGGAGATGTTTATGGACCTGGGTTCAATCTTGCTGGGATTGGCGCTGGCGCTGGTCGTGGGTGTCATCCTGGTACGTCCGCTGCTCGCACATTCCGGGGAAGGCGTCAGCGAATCGGAGCGGCGGCTTTCGATGTACCAGGCGGAGCGCGATCGCATACTCAATCGCCTGCAGGAGCTGGAAATGGATTTCACCATGGGCAAGGTCATCGAGGGGGATTATGCACGTGAACGCCAGGAGCTCATGCGGGAGGGAGCCGAAGTGCTGCGTCAAATGGATGCATTGGGTGAGGATGAGATGCCGACGGGAGAATCCCTGGATGCCCGCGTTGAAGCGGCGATATCCGGCGCTCGGGCGAAAACCCAGCGCCGCGATGGTTTCTGCCCAAACTGCGGTGCCGCGGTTCAGGCCGGGGATCTGTTCTGCACCCGCTGTGGCCAGGCGATCCAGGAAGCCGAGGTGGGCGCGTGAAAATTCGCATCCTGCTCGCCGGTTCCTCTTTCTTGCTGCTGGCCGCATGCTCGTTGGCCGGTGATGTGACACCTCCTCCGGCCCTGGCAACCCAGCAGGCGGTCGAAGTCCCTGCTGCAACCACGCTGCAGGAGGCACAACCCCCCGGCGCTTCCGGCGTCCAGACGGCCTCACCCGTGCCGCCCGACGCCAACCCTTCGTTGATGAACGGTGCACTGATCTATGTCGATCGCTGCGCGCCGTGCCATGGTGAGGATGGCCTGGGGCAGGGCAGCATGGCCGCCAACCTCGAGGTCCCGCCCAGCCCGCTGGGCGACCTGGAATTTTCCCGGTCGGCACAGCCAGCCGACTGGTACACCGTGGTTACGGAAGGCCGGATGGATCGCTTCATGCCGCCTTTCGCCAGTCTGAGCGATGTCCAGCGCTGGGATGTTGTCGCCTATGCCCTCAGCCTGAGCACGACCAACGCTCAACTTGCCCGGGGTGAAGAGCTCTTCGACCAGGCGTGCGTCGGGTGCCACGGCGCCTCCGGCACCGGCGGCCAGGCGGCTGTCGATTTGACGGCGCCCGATTTCTATGCCCGGCAGTCGCTCGAAGCGCTCTCAACCACCATCGCTGGCGGGGGCGGCGGTATGCCGGCCTTTGCAGACACCTTTGATGCCGAACAGCTGCTTTCGCTGGCGGCCTACGTGCGTTCGCTCGCTTTCAGCGGCCACTCCGGGCCCGGGGCTTCCGCTGGCGGCGAGGGGAACCCGCCCTCAGCCGGAGAGGAAGGCGCAGCGGCGGCAGAATCCGCAGCGGCACTCGGAACGATCGAAGGACAGATCGTGAACGGCACACCGGGTGGGGATTCTCCCGGCGCGCTGGACGTCTCAATCATCGGTTTTGATGGGGATCAGCCGGTATACAGCCAGGATGTCACCGCCGACAGCGACGGACGATACTCGCTTGAGAATGTCGAAATCGTCGCCGGGCGAATATTCGGCGCAATCGTCGAGTATAAGGGCGTGCCGTATTATTCATCGGCTGGCCATCTGCTGGAATCAGAGCCGACGCTTCAGCTTCCGCTTACCGTCTTCGAGACCACGCCCAATATCGATACCGTCCAGATTGATCGCCTGCACCTGATCTTTGACTTCTCGGTCCAGGGCCAGGTTGAGGTATCGCAGCTCTGGCTGATCTCGAACCGCGGGGACAGGACCGTAGCCGGGGAAGGCGGCGAGAACGCGATCCCGGTTGAGCTTCCCGAAGGTGCGCAAAACCTGCGCTTCGCCGATCAGGCTGCCGATGCGCTTTATACGCCGACGGCGAATGGCTTCGTCATGCACGAACCGGTCCGTCCGGATGATGCGCTCGAGTTGATTTTCAGTTTCACCCTGCCTTACAACCGCCGACTTGATTATGAGCAGACGATGACACTGCCGGTCGGGGCGGTGGTGCTCCTGACCGACCAGAACGCGCCGGAGATCTCGGGCGAGGGGGTGACAGCTAGCGGGGAGCAGGCAATGGGCGAGATCACCCTGAAGACCTACCAGCGGCCAGGCCTGGCGAAGGGCGAGGTCCTCCAGCTCACGCTGAGCGGCAGCCAGGCCGGCAGCACATCCGGTTCAACGAACACGAACCTCGTGATCGGAATCGGTGCGCTGGCGTTTGCCTTGATTGTGGTTGGCATCGGGCTGCGTCAGCTGCGGAGACAGGAGCCGCCGGGTCCCGAACGGGAGATGAGCGAGGATACCGCGCTGAATCGAGACGAACTCATCCAGGCCATCGCCGCACTGGATACAGCCTTCGAGGCGGGCAAGATCGAGCAAACTGCCTATCAGGAACGCCGCGCCTCATTCAAACGTGAATTGATGAAGGTCATGAGTGAGGAGCATGATTGAAGTAAGGGGACTGGTCAAGACCTTCGGTCCTAAGCTGGTCCTGCGGGGTGTGGATTTCGACGTCGCGCAGGGCGAGTTCGTAGCCTTGCTCGGGCCGAATGGCGCCGGCAAGACGACCTTTCTGCGCATCCTGGCCACCCTCTCTCGGCCCCGAGCCGGTGCCGTTCGAATCGGCAGCTTCTCACTTCCGGGTGAGGCCGCGGCCGTCCGGCGCCGGCTGGGTGTTGTTTCGCATCAGCCGTTGCTGTATGGTGATCTTTCGGCAGAGGAAAACCTGCACTTCTTCGGCCGCATGTACGCGCTCGCGAATCGCGCCGAACGCGTGCAGGCGGTGCTCGAACTGGTCGGGCTGTACCCCCGCCGGCGGGACCTGGTTCGTGAGTTCTCGCGCGGCATGCAGCAGCGCCTGGCGATCGGGCGGGCGGTGATGCATGAGCCGGATGTACTGCTCTTTGATGAACCCCACACCGGCCTCGACCAGGATGCGCGCACCATGCTGGATGCGGTGCTGCAGGAGATCACGCGCGGCGGGCGAACGGTGGTGATGACAACCCATGACCTCGACCGGGCAGCTGCGCTTGCTGACCGAATTGATATTCTCTCACGGGGGAAGATCGAGGCGTCGGTTCCGAGCGAGAGAATGGATGTGATCGAACTGCAGCAGCTCTACCGCGAGGTGACGCATGACTGATGCGTCGAGGGACCTGGCGGCAGTGCAGGCACGCCGCCCGCTGCGGGACTACCTGCGCGCGATCGGGGCCGTCATCTGGAAGGACATCCTAACGGAATTCCGCAGCCGGGAGCTCCTGAGCGCGATGCTGGTCTTCTCGCTGCTCGTGATCCTCATTTTCAATTTCGCCCTTGAGCTCGACATACGCACACGGGCGACGATCGCCTCCGGCGTACTGTGGGTGACCTTCGCCTTCGCCGGTACGCTCGGACTCAACCGCTCCATGGCGATTGAAAAGGACCGCGGCTGCCTGGATGGGCTGCTGCTGGCACCGGTCGACCGCAGCGCGATTTTTTTCGGCAAGGCAATCGGAAATTTCATTTTCATGGCCCTGGTGGAAGTGATCGTGCTGCCGGTGTTCTCGGTGCTCTACAATATGAATCTCTTCCACCCCGGCCTGCTGTTGGTCGTATTCCTGGGTTCGATTGGATATGTCGCCGTGGGAACCCTGCTTTCGTCGATGGCAGTTCATGCCCGTACGCGTGATGTACTGCTCCCGATCCTGCTCTTCCCGGTCGCGATTCCAGTACTGCTGGCGGCCGTCAAGGCGAGCAATGGGTTTCTGCAGGCGCTCGAAATGACCGATATCTGGCCCTGGTTGAACCTGCTGATTGTTTATGATGTAATCTTCGTCGCTGTGGCCTTCATGGTCTTCGATTATGTGGTCGAAGAGTAGGCCGGGGACAGCGATAGCCTTGTGAATCGAGGGAGTTAACCGTTATGGCACCGATGCCGAAAACTTTGAAAGCCTTGAACATCTTCACCGGGGCCGTCTTCCTCGTGGCGCTTTATTTGGTGCTCTTTTACGCGCCGCGCGAAGCGGTGATGGGTGATGTACAGCGGGTGTTCTATTTCCATGTTGCCGCGGGATGGGTCGGCGCCCTGGCATTCCTGGTAACGGCCGTGGCGGGCGTCTTCGTACTCGTGCGCGGTGACCACCGCTGGGACCAGCTGGCGATGGCCTCGGTGGAAATTGGCGTGGTTTTCACGCTGATCAATATCGTCACGGGATCGATCTGGGCCCGCCCGGTGTGGAATACGTGGTGGACCTGGGATCCGCGCCTGGTGACGGCAACCGTGATGGAGCTGATCTACCTTGCGTACCTGATGCTGCGCCAGGGGATCGAAGATCCAGATCGTCGCGCCCGGTTCGCCGCCGTGTATGGCATCGTTGGTTTTATCAGCGTTCCGCTGACCTTCCTTTCGATCCGCATCTTCCGCACCATCCACCCGGTCGTGGTGGGCAATAACGACCCCACCGCGCAGGGAACCTTCGACATGACCCCGAAGATGCAGGCCGCATTCTTTTTCAGCCTGTTCACCTTCACCTTCGTCTACATTACCCTGCTCTGGCACCGGCTGCGCCTGCAGCAGTTCAAGGAGCGCATCGAGGAACGCAAACTCAAGGCGCTGGCAGCCTGAAGGGAGGGAGACAAGATGATGTGGCTTCAAGAAGCAGCAGCCAACACCTTCGATTATATGGTTCTGGGTTACGCTGTGATTCTCGGGACCATGGGGGTCTTCATCCTGAGCATTGTGCTGCGCGTGCGCAGCTTGCGGAAGGATGAGGAGCTGCTGAACGAACTCGAGCAGCAGAAGTAACCCTCACCGGCCACTCACAGGGCAGCTTCCAGCCGCGGTGAAACAGGCGACGGGAAGCTGCTTTTTCTTTCCAAGGACTTACGTTCCGCGCAAATCGACTCCTCATTCGATTTCATGCATTGCGGCTGACAGCAAGCTGTCGGCCACGTATCAGGCCCACCGGGCCATTCTGGCAGTAGAATGAAATCAGATCAGAATCCATAAAAGCCCCGCTGCCATGGGAGGAGGATGCCATGGTTGCCAAACAAGTTGCCGACTTGATCACGTTCTGCCGCTCGCTGCTCGTTGTGATCTTCCCCTGGATTGCGCTGACCCAAGGTGAACGCAGCCTCCCCTGGGCGGCGGTTTTGCTGGCCGCGGATTGGACTGGCGATTCGATCGACGGAACACTGGCCCGGCGGAGCCGGTTGCAGTACCACACCTGGATCGGTGATCACGACCTGGAGGTCGACATCGCGGTCTCGCTCGGTCTGCTGCTCTATATGCTGATCTCAGGATATCTAAAACCGCTGGTCGGGATCCTCTACCTGCTGTTCTGGTTGATCTTCTTTCTCCGCAGCGGAATCCCGCGTTCGCTGGGCATGCTGTTTCAGGCCCCGATTTACAGCTGGTTTATCTATGTTGCGCTGGTTTCCTATCCGATGGCCGGACTCGGGCTGGCAGCCTGGATCGCCGCAGCGGTGATCGTGACCTGGCCGAAATTCCCACGGGAGGTCGTGCCAGGCTTCCTGGGGGGCATGGGGCAATTTCTATCCCAGGACAAAATTCCTGATGAGTAGCTTCGATTAGTGTGGTATAAGGGATCGCTGAGATCCACGACGTAGGTTTTGTGTGAAGTGAGCGATCCCAGGGCACAAGCAACTACGACGCGGCCACCAGGTCGCGTCGTTCGATTAAACGGTCTCCAACGCCCGTTTGCATGGCTCAGGCAGACGGCGATCGGCCGTTTTTTCAGCCGTCTACCGGCTGGAATACGGGCGCTGACGGCTTCAAACCGGCAGATCCAGGGCCGCTTGCATCCCGGAAGCCCCGTCTCCACGAACGCAGACGATCTGGTTGTGATCAGCGCCAACCTCTGGCACGATTGGCCCCGGCACCGGGATCTTCCGGATCGTCTGGAGGCCTTTGCCGATCTGGTGCAGGAAAGCGGAGCGCAGGTTGTACTACTGCAGGAAGTCCTTCGAACGACGGACTTTCAGGCCGACCGTTGGCTGGCCGATCGCCTGGGCATGGCCTACGCGTACGCCCGGGCCAATGGACACGCGGGGACGATCGGTTTCGAGGAAGGGAGTGCGGTCCTGTCCGCGTTCCCGCTTCTCAGTGTGCAGCAGATCACGCTTCAGCCCTCCAGCTCGCGCTTTGTGAGCCGCATTGCTTTAGGCGCTCAGCTATCGCTCCCATGCTGCGAGCTATGGGCTTTTTCCACGCACCTGAGTTTGATGCGCAGCCATAACCGGCCCCAGGTGCAGGCCCTGCAGCGCTGGATCGGTCAAATCTGCCGCGGCAGTAGTGCGCTGATTGGGGGGGACTTCAATGCCGACGAGAAGAGCGCGGGGATCCAGCAGGCCCGGAGGGAATGGGTGGACACCTACCGCTCGATCCATCCTGAAGGTGAGGCCCCAACTCACAGCCTGCGCTGGCCGTGGGGCGGATTGATCCGCCGTGAGCGGTTGGACTACGTCTTTCTTCAGCGCCGGGATCCGCGCTGGCAGGTCCTGGAGACCCACCACATTCAGACGCCGGAGCGTCCCTATTCCGATCACGATGCGGTTGTGACTCGGCTGCGGTATCGGCCTTCTTCCTCTTGAAATCCCATCCGTGCAGGATGAATACGAATCCTATTCCATCCTCCTGGAGACCGACTCGACCGGATTGCGTTTACAGCCTGGATGGTTGCTGCACGTTTCCATGCTGAACAGCGGCCTGAAGCTGTTATGATTCCATTATCCCGTGCATGCCGGTATGAATCAGGAGTGTAACTATGGATCGCCTTCGTGAACTCGGGGAGGAATTTCGCCGGGTGGTTTTGTCCCAGCCGGGTGTGCTCGATGCGGTGCTGCCGCCGGTCATCTACCTGGCTGCACGAGCCGCATTCGGGTTCGGCGCCGCGATCGCATCCGCACTGGTATTGGCGGTCTTGATCGGCCTGCTCCGCTTGCGCCGCAGGCAGCCGCTCTGGTTCGCGCTGGCAGGGGTTGCGGCCGTACTGGTGGCCGCGCTGATCTCCCGTTTCACTGGATCCGAAGCGGGTTTCTTCCTGCCCGGGATCGTCTCCGGAGCACTGACAGCCGTCGCATGTCTGCTCAGCGTTATCTTGCGGCGGCCGCTGGTGGCATGGACGAGCTACCTTGCTCGGCGCTGGCCGCTCGCATGGTACTGGCATGACCGGGTGCGGCCGGCATATTCGGAGGTGACCCTGGCCTGGGCGGCGTTCTTCGGGCTTCGCACTGTGCTGCAGTATCTGCTTTACCGGCAGGACTCGGGTCTGCTGCTGGCGGTTCTCAATCTGGTCTCAGGCTGGCCGGCGACCATTCTCCTGCTCGTTTTAAGCTACCTGTACGGCACGTGGCGGCTGCGGGCACTGGG
>JBJYWH010000247.1:7188-14128 GCA_046259355.1 Anaerolineales bacterium | reverse complement strand
GAGGGCGAAGTGCTCTATGGGAAGGCGACGGTGGAGGAGGTCAGCGTGGTCTTTCTGGAATCCTTCCCGCTGCAGGTCCAGGTCGTTGCTAAAGGCTATCTGGCTGATTCGTGCACCTCGATCGATGAAGTGATCGTCAAGCAGGTTGACGATACATTCACCGCCGAGATTACGACCCGCCGGCCGGCGCAAGAGATGTGCGCCCAGATCGTGCAGCCCTTCGAAAAGAACATTCCCCTCGATGTCTACGGTCTGCCGGCCGGGGATTACACGGTGGACGTCAACGGGGTGACGGCCCAGTTCACTTTCAACCAGGACAATATCCTTCCCGACGGCAGCTAGCCGGATGTTTCCATGGGGGAATAAAAAAGACCGTGGCCGAGGCCGCGGTCCTATAACTTGGCTTTCCGGTCAGGATTGGAGCAGAGCTTCCAACTGACGGGCTGAGCGGGTTTCAATCTCGGCGTGCAGGCTCTCACCGTGTGAATCCATCGTCACGACGGCGGGGAAATCCTCGACTTCGATCACCCACATCGCCTCCGGCACGCCGAAATCCAGTTTGTGGACTCCGAGCACGTTGGCCACACTCTGGGCAATGAGCGTGGCTGCGCCTCCGATGGCGTGCAGGTAAACTCCGGGCACCTGCTGGCAGGCGGCGAGAGTCTTCGGTCCCATGCCGCCCTTCCCGATCACCGCCCGCAGATCGAAGTGTTCCATCACTTCCCCCTGGTAGGGTTCTTCACGGGTGCTGGTGGTCGGGCCGGCAGCGACGAATCGGTACTGCCGATCCTCCAGGCCGGCCACGACCGGGCCGCAGTGGTAGATCGCACCCCCGGCCATCAGCGGCTTGATGGCTTCATAAACCAGCAAATCGTCTCCAACCGGTTGGCGTGTCTTGCGAATGAAAGTGTCAATCATCCACTTATGGGCTGCATCGCGCCCGGTCAGCATCACCCCGGAGAGCAAGACCGGGTCGCCCACATGCAGTCCCCGTACGGTGTCGGCGGAAATCGGGAGCTTGAGTTTTTCCATGGGATCAACCCCTCTAGCTGTACTGGATCGAACCGTTGTGCAGCGTCATACGGCGCCGGCGGTCCGCCCAGCACATGTAGGAGACGGAGACGAAGAAGCTGGCCGGCAGGCGGTGCATCGCTCGCACCTTCACATCCAGGACCGTGGTATCGCCGCCAAAGCCCATCGGCCCGATTCCGAGCTGGTTGGCCTCCTGGTAGAGCCGCTTTTCGAGCGCCGCAAGTTTTTCGTCGGGGTTCTTGTCTCCCAACTGGCGGAAGAGCGCCTCCTTCGAGGCGTAGTAGGACGAGCCGCGATCGCCGCCGATGGCAACGCCAAGCACGCCCGGTGCGCAGCCTTTTCCCTGCGCACGGTGAACGGCATCCAGTACGACCCGCCGAACGCCTTCCAGATCACGGCCGGCACCGAGTCGGCTGTCGGGCAGCGAGTATTGTGCGCCGACGTTCTCGCAGCCACCGCCCTTGAGGATCAGGTCGACGATCAGATCCTCGCCCTCGACTTCCTCGAAGTGAATCGTCGGAAACGCTTCGTCGCCCAGATTATTTCCGCTGTTGGTCCCGGTGACCGCATCGACGGCGTTCGGGCGCAGGTAGGCTTGTTCGGTCGCCGAAGCGACAGCGGTGCGAATCTGGGATTTGATTTCACGCGTGCTCCAACCGGCGGGATGCTGGACATAGAAGATCGGCGTGCCGGTATCCTGGCAGATGGGCGTACTGTTTGCTCGGGCGAGGGCGACGTTCTGAAGAATGGTGTCCAGCGCGCCGCGCGCGGCTGAGCCTTCTGCCTCGGTTTTCCCCGCCTCCTCCAGCGCACGCTGAACGTCAGCGGGCAGATCGGTCGAAGTGAGGCGGATCAGTTCGACAAGTGCATCACGGAGATCCTGCATATCTTCCCCAACTCCTTCCGTCACGAGTGGTTCAACGGCAATTACATTCTTCTCTTTCGGGAGGCGGACGATAAGTGATGAAGCGCGCTTCCTCATGCGCCGGATTTCGCTATTCCGGCCGGAATACTCCCGGGCTCAGCTTTGTGGATTGGTGCGTGCGACGAAAATGGACGATGTGGCGCTGGAAAAGAGCTGCGGGCCGACGCTCTCGAGTGCCAGCCGGCTGAAGATCCGCCTGGGCTCCGGCGCCCCGATGACGATCAGATCATAGCGGCCGATCTCCTCGGCACGCAGGATTTCCTCGGCGACGACGCCGTGGCGTAGTTCGAGTTTCGCCTCAACACCAGCTTGCTCGGCTCGCCTGGCAGCAGCCCGTAAGTGCCTGGCAAGCGGAGTGTCCCGCTCCAGCACATCCGTCAGCGTCTCCTCCAGCGCCTGCAGCCCGGTGTACATCCAGGGCGAACTGCCGGCGACGTGCAGAATGGTGACACGTGCCCCGGTCGCGCGTGCCAGAGCCAGCCCGCGGTCGATGACGATGTTGGAGGCTTCATGTCCGCCGGTGCAGATCAGGATGCTCTTCAATTGTGCGGGTGGGTTGCGGATCAGCAGGACGGAGTCGGCCACCCTCTCTGCCAGGCGCTGGCTGAGCGGCGTAGCGACGCGATCGCTGAGGCTGGGGGATGTGCCCAGGACGACCAGTTCATGTTCTGCGGGATCGAGCTCCTGCTGGATGATCTCCTCAAAGTTCCCGCGCACCTGGATCACCTGATCGGGCTCCTGTTCGAGCAGCTGGCGGGTCGCTGAGATAAGATCTTCGTCGGATGGCTCATCGTCGAGGACATGCAGCAAGATCAGGTGCATGCCAAGGGCACGAGTTACGAGCTCCGCAAAATGGACAGAGGCTGCATCCGGTCCGCGTTTTCCGATGCAGAGAATCGCCCGTCCCGGGCTGTGAGGTGATGCTGGCATAACGGATCGTCCTCCCTGGTCAAACGCCTACCCGCAGCAAGACCATAATGGCGGCAAGAAGCGGAAGAATGGAAAACATCAAGCGGATCGTCGGGCCGGAAAAATAGCGCGTCCCGACCGCACCGATTTGGGCGCCGATCGCCGCCCCGGTATGCATTGTCAGTGCGATCATGATATCGACATTGCCCTTCAGCGCGTGGCTGACCGTGCCATAACCGGCGGAGATGACGATCTCGAATAAATCCGTACCGACGGCCACGTGGGTCGGTATCCCCAGGACGTAGACCAGCATCGGCAGGCGCAGGAACCCGCCGCCCACACCCAGGAATCCGGCCAGGAAACCGGTCAGGATGCCGACCAGGATTACAACCCAGATTGAGACTTCACGCACGCCCGAGACCGGCAGCCGGACCAGCGGCGGCAGGCGCAGGACTCGCGCCGCGACGCTGGTTTCCTTCACATTCGTAACACCCCTGGCTTCGATTTGGTCGGTTCGCTTCATGCGCAGCGCGCGCAGACTTTCCCAGCCGGTGAAGAGGCCGATGGCGGTGAGAATGAGCACGTAGGTATAGCCGACAACGTGTTCGATGTTCCCCAGCGTTTTCAGATGTTCCAGGAACTGAGCTCCCAGCTCGATGCCGGGAATGGTCCCGATGATCATCAGCAAGCCAAGCCGCAGGTCCACATTTCCGAGCGCACGGTGCCGGCGGGCAGCAACGATCGATTTTCCGGTCATGTGCGCCAGATCGGTGCCGACCACAAAGTTGATCGGCACGCCGGCCCAGATCATGAGGGGGCCGGCGAGAAAGCCGCCGCCGACTCCGAAGAAACCTCCCAGCACGCCCACGATGAAACCGATGCCGGCCAGGATGAGGGGGTGGATAGAGACGTCCGAGATCGGAAAGAACATGAGACCTTACCGGAGACCGAACTGACGCACCAGCCAGGACGTCAGCCGCTCGAGCAGTACGCCCTGAACGACGATGGCCAGGATGGCCGCCATGGCGTAAGGAAGCGGAGCCTGCTGATAAAGCTCGGCCAGGTATCTCTCCGCGACTTGAAGAATCAGCAGGTAATAGGCGATCACCAGCGGGGTGTAAATCGCCAATTCGGCCAGCAGGCTGCGAAGCAGCGGCTTCAGTGAAGGATCACGCGCCGGTGGGCGTGTTACCGCTTCATCATTCGGCATGGTCCTTCCCTCCAGATCCTGCGACCTGTCCCTGTCATACGGGAGTTACGATGTGAACATTATACGTGAAAGGAGGGCAGGATCTTTACGATGCCAGCTTGCCGCGTTTTGGAATTCAGCGTCGAAAGCATGTTAAACTGCTGACGATGGATGCGAAGTCGATTCAGAAACTTGAGCTGCCGATCATACTCGATCGGTTGTCAGCCTGCGCGGCGTTTTCGGCATCGAAGGAGCTGGCGCGCGGCCTCACGCCGACCTCCAGCGCATCCCAGATTGCTCGGAGGCTGCAGGAGACGAGTGAAGCCCGGCGCTTGTTGAGCGTTGCCGATGATGTCACCGTCGGTGGTGCGCGTGATGTTCGTGCCGAGGCCGGGGCGGCCGAACGCGGGGCGGTGCTCGAGCCTGCGCAGCTGCTCGATATCAAGCATACGCTGATATCGGCCCGGACGCTGCGGCGCAGGTTTGAAAAGAGCGATGATTACCCGGCTCTGTCGGACATTGCGCTCGGGCTTGAACCGGTTGAGGGCTTGATCGATCGGATCTCAGGCACCGTGGATGAACGCGGTCATGTGCCAGACCGGGCTTCGTCGGCGCTGGCCTCGATCCGGGCGGAAGCGCGCGTTGCCCATGACCGCCTGACCAGCAAGCTTCAGAACCTGATCTCGGATTCGAGCATCGCCTCGATGCTGCAGGAGCCGATCATCACTCAGCGCGACGGCCGCTTTGTCGTGCCCCTGCGGGCCGAGTTCAAAGGCCGGCTGAAGGCCGTCGTCCATGATCAATCGTCCTCCGGGGCGACGCTCTTTGTCGAGCCGCTCCAGGTCGTTGAGTTGAACAACAGCGTGCGGGAGCTGGAGCTGGCCGAACGGGACGAGATCCGACGGCTGCTGGCGGAGCTGTCGGCTCAGGTTGGCGCCCATGCCGCCGAGATCCGCTCGACGGTGGATGCCCTGGCCAGGCTCGATCTGGCTTTCGCCAAGGCTCGCTATGCAGACGGGCTCGATGCTCAGGAACCGCTGCTTGCTCCCTTCGAGGAGCAGGACGGGTCACATCCCGGATCGAGCTTGCATTTTGTGCAGGCCCGCCACCCGCTGCTCGATCCGGCCCAGGTCGTCCCGGTCGATCTGGTTCTCGACAACGGCACCTACGCTCTCGTTATCACCGGACCCAACACCGGTGGCAAGACGGTCGCATTGAAGACCGCCGGGCTGCTGGTGCTGATGGCTGAATGCGGACTGCATATCCCGGTCGAATCGGGCTCGGGCTTCTCGCCCTTCGACGACGTGTTTGCAGATATTGGCGATGAGCAATCGATTGAGCAATCGCTGTCGACATTTTCTTCGCATATATCCAACATCATCCGCATCCTCGAGCAGGCTGATTCGAAGTCGCTCGTTCTGCTGGACGAACTGGGCGCCGGAACGGACCCGCAGGAAGGGGCTGCGCTGGCGCAGGCGCTGCTGGAAGCCTTCCTCGCTCGGCGGTCCACGACACTGGTTGCGACGCATTACTCGGCCTTGAAGATCTTTGCGCACAACACGCCCGGTGTGAGCAACGCCAGCGTGGAGTTTGATCTGAAAAGCCTGCGGCCGACCTACCACCTGGTGATTGGACTGCCCGGCCGTTCGAATGCGCTGGCGATCGCCAGGCGGCTTGGCCTGGAAGAGCCGATCATTGAAAGGGCGCGCTCGATGGTAGCCCCGGAGGAATTGCAGGCAGAGACCCTGCTGAATGAGATCTATGCGCAGCGAGACCAGGCGAGAGAAGCGCGCAGCCAGGCAGAGGAGGCCCGCAAGCGTGCACATGCGAAAGGTCTCGAGCTCGATCAGCGCCTGGAGCGCATCGAGGATGAAAGGATGCAAATCCTATCGGACGCCCGCTCCGAAGCCCGGGGGGAAATCGAGACACTGCAGGAGGAAATTGCCGGGCTGCGGCGCCGATTGGCTATCGCCGGGCAGCCGCTGGATGCCCTCGAACCGCTGGAGAAGGAAGCCGGTGAGCTGGCCGAGCAAGTTAGCGAACCTGTCCTGCGTGCAGCGACAGAATCACGGGCCAAGCAGCGGCCGCTGCGACTCGGCGACCGTGTCTTTCTCTCCTCCATCAACACCGAAGGTGTGATTACCGGGTTGAGCGAGGACCAGGTGGAAGTGCAGGTCGGGCGGCTGCGCGTTCGTGCCCGCCAGGATGAGATTCGACTGAAGGGCGAAGCGCAGCCCAGCACGACTCCCCCGCCCGAACCGACACGGACGACCCCGATTCCAGGTGGCGTTCCACCCCTGGAGCTCGACCTGCGTGGACGGACGGCAGAGGAAGCCCTGGAAGAGCTGGAGCGCCGACTGGATGCTGCATACCTGTCCGGCATGCCCTACGTACGGGTCATTCACGGCAAGGGCACCGGCAAGCTGCGGCAGGTGATTCGGGAGTGGCTGGGCTCTAACCGCTACGTAGGGTCCTACAGCTCGGGAACCCCGGCGGAGGGCGGTGACGGTGTGACCGTCATAAAGCTCGCGCTGGATTAAGCGGTTACGAACGCTTCCTTTCGCTCCACGTCTTGATTATGATTTTCAACTCCACCTATAATGGAAGTATCAATCCGGAGTTAGGATGCTGAGGCAGAATTCCGGAAGATGCGCATGACCATCATTCCTCCCAGGGGGGTCTCGAACCCATCGCGCTGACCGGTAGCTGTCGCCCCAACGGCTCGCGAGCAGGAGTGCGAGCGCTATGAACCTTCTTTGAGAACCTTGAAATCCCGATCGATGGCCCACGTCCAGGTGATGGCCGGGTTCATTCCGATTCCATAACAAAGCTGCCCCGGGCATCCCGGGTCCAGGAAGGAGGACCTGCGATGTCGGAGAATGCTT
>JBJYWH010000247.1:0-7088 GCA_046259355.1 Anaerolineales bacterium | reverse complement strand
ATTCCGGGCAATGCCTCGTCCGGTGTGCATACGATCTGGGTCTGCGATCGCTGCCACAGCGTCATCCTTCTCATGCCCACGCTGTGGACATCGGTCAATTTTAACGTCATCGCGCCGCCGACGAGGACGCCCACACGCGTCCCGCCCACGCCGACGCCTACCGATGTGCCCACCGAATGCGATGCCAGCGGGATCGCCGGTGAGATCGTGATCGACTTTGAAGGGCTGTCCAGCAGCGTGATCGCACGGGGTGCGGAGATTATTCCGGGCGTTTTCTATAAGGGGGATATGAACGGACAGATCGTCCGGCCTGATGTTACGACGAAATCTCCCTCCCGGGCATTCATGAACAGCGAAATGATGGAGTTTGGCAGCATCGATGATCCCCTCCGCTTCAGCTTCAACACGCTGCAGGATTTCGTCGGCGTGTTTGTCGGTCTCAATAACCCGCGCTGGGCTTCTGCCCCCATCACCGCCACGATGACCGCCCGTGGCTATCCATGCGAACCGGATGCGGGCGGGCACTTTGCTTGCTCGCCGGGCATCGTCGGCACAGACGCCGTGACCTTCGGCCCCGACCCGACGCCCGTGAAAGAATGCCTGGCCGTCACAGGGCAGAACATCTTTGAGGTCACGATCGATTATGGACCCGCGGCCGATCCGGAAATTATCGACAACCTTACGCTGCGCGGGCCGGAGGAACCGGAGCCGATTCCCGCGGATGATAGACCCCCGGTCGTGATCATTGGACAGCCGGAAGGCGGGATCGTCCAGGCTACGACCTCAATCCGCTTGCAGGGGGAGGTCTATGAGGACCGGGAGCTGGCTGGACTTCGATATCGGATAAATTCTGGACCCCTGCATGAGACCGGGTTCACATCGGCCGGCCTGACCGCCGAAGGGATCCGGCGCTATCTATTCATGGTGGATCCTATCCCGGTGAGCGAAATCCGCACCTGTGGAGACAATTTGGTGGAGGTCATCGCCGTGGATGCCGCCGAGAACGAGGGTGTGGATCGGGTGGGCTTCCAGGTCTACGTCGGCGATCTATCCATCACATCGGTCGAGGCGGTTCAGGTCGTATATGGCGCCGATCTTGTTCACGGCAAAGGCACAGCATTCCGGGCGCTGGTGAATTCGACGTATACCTGTGAGGTACGAGCGAAGTTCCTGCTCGATTTGCCGGAAAGTCAGTGGGACACTTCTGTTCCGTCATCGGGACGTACAGCACCCATCGTACCCGGTGGATGGGAATATCCCGAGATCTGGGGGCCGGTGCCGATCCCGGCCAATGCACACGAATTCATGGTCATGCTCCCCTACATCGAGCCCGGGCAAGAGGATGCACCGTTCGATGCCAGCAGCAATCCGGCTGGACTCGTTAAGGATACAAGCCACAGTGCAAGCGTGCAGCCCGATATCCGGGTTGTCCCGCGCCCGATTGCCGAGCACGTGAATTTCTCTGTTCAGATTGACCCCGAAGATCGTTGGGTGGAAACGAATGAGGGCAACAACCGGATTTCTTCGGATTGGTTCCATGTGATTAAGACTCGCGGGTGGAAGATTCTCGTCATCCCCTATACCACCGAGGATTTTGACTGCGTTGGGCCCGTGCTCACGGAGTTGAATGCCGCAGCCCATGATCAGATCGAATATCTGCTGGCAGCCTACCCGATTGCCGAAGGGAAGCTTTCCTTCCAGGTGATGGAGGCTGCCCATCGAGAGGAATGTGAGGGATCAGAGATCTGTGGATGGCAATCCGGCCTGAGGGCCGGATTGGACAGGAGCGTCATTCTGGAGGGTTTTGCGGGCCTCGCTGAGAGTGAGGAATTCGATTTCGCAGTTGGCGTCGACTGCGGCAGCGCCGGGGGAGCCATCCTGGGGTACTCCGATGCTGTCATCATCGGCTCACGCAGCGGATTGACGACCTTGGCGCATGAATTCAACCACGCGGTGAATGGCATCGAGGATATTTACAGCCTGGACTGTATGGTTGGATGGGATGAAGCCTACTGCGAATACCCCGATGGCACGCGCGCCTACTGCTGCTATGTCGATGGGTGGACGCACCCGGATGGCTCGACACGAAGCTACTGTACCTATGATGACGCCGGTGAGATTGTATGCGAGGAGAGCATCAAGGAATGCATCGGCAACTGCAATTGTTCCATTTACCACCTGCAGCCACCGGAGGGCTGGACCCAGGCTTGTTATGCGGCGGATGCTTCCGGGGAATACAGCATTCCTTCCTGTGATTCAGCCTGCTGCGCCGCAAAATGTCAGGAGCTCTGTCCCGGTGCGGTGGTTTACAACGGGCCCGATGGAAGGATTGCTCATCCGGCATCCGAGGGTTTCTGGGTAAACCGATGGCTTCCGGCGGGCAAGGGCAACAACTACTTCATGGACATTCCGGCTGCGGGGCCGTTTCCAGGGTATTGGATGAGGCTGCAGAGGACGTACAGTCACTGCGGGGGGTACAGCTATAACGATGGCATGCAGGTGATGCTGGCAAGTTCGAAATTCCGTGCAGCGGAAGATCCGCAGATCTTGCTGGTCGGCGGAACGATTCAACAGCTGGGCAGCGGAGAATTCAATCCGCTTTATATTCTCGATAAGGGGTGGATCGATTTGGCTCAAGGTGAAGAAGGGGATTACTACCTTGTATTGAGAGACGCAGGAAGAGCGGAGTTGAGCCGTTCCGGGTTCTCGGTGATCTTCCGTCAGTCGGATCCGAATGGCGGACAAGTTGATAGCGTCCCCTTCCTGCACCGCATCGAGTGGTTTCCGGAGACAGAGGTGATCCAGCTGATCGATGCGACAGGCCGGATCATCGCTGAGCGAACGGTATCCCCGCACGCACCTGCAATTGAAATCTTTGCACCCCGCGGTGGCGAGCAGTGGTCGACTGGTAGGGACGTGCAGGTTCGCTGGCGGGCGGAAGATCAGGATGGCGACAGCCTGGCCTTCTCGATTTCAATGAGTGCCGATGAGGGAGAAACCTGGATGCCTGTGGATTTCAATATCACAGGTGATAGCTATACGCTACGTGCGGATATGCTGGAGGAAGGTGCATCTTACCTGGTCAAGGTACGGGCGACGGACGGCATCAACACGTCTGTGGACGTGATCGGAGAGCCCTTTCGCATCAGCTCGGAAACCAGGACCGGATCGAAGTATCTGATGCTGGCCGGCTTGGCTGCCCTGGCTATGGCCGGCGTCGTCATCCTGGCTTTCGGCGTGCGCTCCATCGTAAAGAGGTGACGCCGAACCCAAGTACATGGCCGTTTGTGAGCTGCGACCAGAGGCAACCTGAACACTCAAATAGCGAACGAACCTTCCAGGGCCGATGGAGCATGCAGCAGGGTGCAGTCCATCGGCCGTGGAATATCCTGGTCAGTGTTTTGGTCAGGCCGGTATACAATAGGCATCATGATGCGGGGAGACCGATATGAATCCACTGGTTGAATCGTTGGGCCCCGTCTTCATCGCCGGCTTTGCACTGCAGCAGCTGCTCGAACTGCTCGATCCGTTGCTCGAGCGCTGGCTGAAGCCTCATAAAGCCTGGCTGATGAGCGCGCTGGCGTTCACCCTCGGGCTGGGAATCACGCTCGTCCTCGGATTGCGCGTGCTTGCGCCGTTTGGCCTGAACCGTGCTGCCTGGCTCGATGCCCTGCTGACGGCGCTGCTCATCTCGAGCGGCACGAAGTGGCTGAATGACCTGCTGAAGATCATCAGCTACAAGAAGCAGGAATTGCAGGCACGCGCAACGTACCAGGCACGACAGCTTGAAGATTGACATTTGATGAGGTTCGAAACCATGCCACAACTTGAGCGCTGCTTTGGCACCGGCGATCCGCTGATGGAACAGTACCACGACGAGGAATGGGGTGTGCCGGTTTACGAAGATCAGCAGCTCTTTGAAAAGCTACTGTTGGATGGTTTTCAGGCCGGCCTTTCGTGGCGTACGATACTGCATAAACGCGAGAATTTCCGCCGCGCCTTCGACGGTTTCGATCCAGAGCAAATGGCGCGCTACGGCGGAAAAGAGCGCCAGCGCCTGCTGGCCGACCCCGGAATCATCCGCAACCGGTTGAAGATCGATGCTGCCATCGTCAATGCCAGGGCCTATCTTGACCTCACCGAAGCGGAGGGCTCCTTCTCCGAGTTCCTGTGGTCCTTTACCGACGGGAAGACGCTCAAACGGGCTCCGCGCAACTGGAAGGATGTACCGACTTCGACGCCCGAGTCGGACGCCATGTCAAAAGCATTGAAAGCGCACGGCTTCAAATTCGTCGGCACGACGATCTGCTACGCGTTCATGCAGGCGGTCGGCATGGTCGATGATCACCTTCGTTCTTGCCACCGCTTCTCCGGCTGAACCTGGAGGTCGCAGACCAGAATGCTTTAAGCGAAGCGCCTGTTGACAGCGTAGATCTTTGGCCTAGAATGTCCAAGAATACGACATGCCTGAATCGGATCATACGATGACTTGCCCAGATGCCTGTCCTGAGGCTGGAGCCTCACGACAGGCATTCTTTTTCCCCGACCGAGAGCCGAGAGGCTCTCTTTTTTTGCCTTCGCGAGGAGGGTCGAATGATCCGTCTGCCGGGGCTGATCGACCCGCACGTGCATCTGCGTGATCCGGGAGCGACCCACAAAGAGGATTTCGACAGCGGTACGCAAGCCGCGCTGGCCGGCGGCTTCACCACCGTCCTGGCGATGCCCAACACTTCCCCGCCGCTCACTGACCGGGCCAGCCTGGAGCTGGCGGAAAGGGCTGGGGCTGCCAGAGCCCATTGTGATTACGGGATCTATCTCGGTGCCGGGGCGGAAAACACGCAAACAGCCGTTGGGCTGGCCGAACGGGTATGCGGCTTGAAGCTGTACCTCGACCAGACTTACGGCCCGCTCCGGATCGAATCGCTCGAGCAGATGGAAGCCCACCTGGCTGCCTGGCCGAAGAATAAGCCCATTGCAGCGCACGCCGAGGGCCGCAGCCTGGCTGCACTCCTGCTGCTGGCAGGCCTGCTTGACCGGGCAGTCCACATCTGCCACGTCAGCCGCAGGGATGAGATCCTGCTCATCAAGAAGGCCAAGCAGCAGGGCTACCGCGTCACCTGCGAGGTGACCCCCCATCACCTGACCTTGACCGAGGAGGACATTCCTGCGCTCGGAGCCGGACGAAGCGAGGTGCGGCCGCGCCTGGCGACCCGGCGGGACCGGCAGACGCTGTGGGACAACCTGGACGTGATTGATGGGATCGCCACCGATCATGCCCCCCACACGCTGCCAGAAAAGGATGGCGAGAATCCCCCACCCGGGTTCCCGGGACTGGAGACCTCGCTGGCGATCATGTTCACGGCTGTCCGGGAAAGACGCCTGACGCTGGAGGACCTGGTGGAGCGGATGTACACCAACCCGGCCCGCATTTTCGATGTTCCCACTCAGCCCGACACGGAGGTTCTTTTTGATCCGGAGGCGGAATGGACCGTAGAAGCTGCCAATCTGCACAGCCGCTGTGGCTGGTCCCCCTTTGAAGGCATGCCGCTCCAAGGGCGGGTCCGGCAGGTAAAGCTGCGCGGGGAGATCGTATTTCGGGATGGTGAAGTACTGGCACCGGCGGGCAATGGCCGGAACCTTTTCATTTCAAGAAAGAACTGAATCCAAGGAGTGAGGCATGGCTACATTTATTCCACCGACAGAACGCAACACACCGAGCCCGCACCTGCCGCTCGGCGACCATCGCACAGCCCCTTTCTACGGCCATGACATTCTGTCGGTCTCGCAGTTCGGCCGGGAGGATCTGGCGTACATCTTCGGCGTGGCGAAAGAAATGCGGGCGATGGTCGAACGCATCGGTACCTTCGACCTGCTGAAAGGCAAGATCCTGGCGAACCTGTTCTACGAACCGTCCACCCGCACCTCCTCCTCCTTCACCGCCGCGATGGAGCGTCTGGGCGGGAGCGTGATCCCGATCAATGAAGTGCACTACTCGTCCGTGGCGAAAGGCGAATCTCTTCCGGATACCATCCGGACGCTGGAGTGCTATGCCGATGTGATCGTGCTGCGCCACCCCGAAGTGGGTTCGGCTAAATTGGCCGCCCAATATGCCCGCAAGCCAATCATCAACGGGGGCGATGGGACCGGCGAACATCCGACCCAGGCCTTGCTCGACCTTTTTACGATCATGGAGGAGCTGGGGCAGGTTGATGGCCTGACCATCACGATGCTGGGCGATCTCAAATACGGGCGCACCGTGCACTCGCTTGCCCGGCTGCTTTCGCTGTATGATGTGCAGCTGCGTTACGTGGCCCCCGAGATCCTGGCCATGCCGGAGGGGTTGGTGGAGGAACTCGAAGCAAAAAATGTATCGCAGGCCTCCTATACGACCCTTGAACCGGTGCTGGCAGAGACCGATGTGCTGTACGTCACGCGCGTGCAGAAGGAGCGCTTCGAAGACCTGGAGCAGTATGAGAACGTGAAGGGCTCGTACGTCATTGGACCGGAGATGATGAAAGGCGCCAAGGACGAGATGATCGTCATGCACCCGCTGCCGCGTGTGGGCGAGATCAGCATGGAGCTGGATACGGATCCGCGCGCCGCCTACTTCCGTCAGATGGAGTACGGCCTTTACCTGCGGATGGCGCTGCTGGCGATGGTGCTAGGGAAGGCATGAGCTTCTTCCAGCGATTGCAGGCGCGCATCGACCGGGTCGGTTCGCTGCTGTGTGTGGGGCTCGATCCGCACCCTGAGCTGCTGCTGGAAGCCAGCGCGGCCGCAGCCGCCGAGTTCTGCCTGGGCCTGATTCGCGAGACGGCCGATGCAGCCTGTGCGTTCAAACCGAACGCAGCATTCTTCGAGGCCTTCGGCGGACCTGGCTGGGAGGCCCTGCGGCAGGTGATCCGCGCGGTGCCGGGGGACATCCCGGTCATTCTCGATGCCAAGCGCGGTGATATCGCCTCGACCGCGAGGGCGTATGCGCAATCGGCATTCTCAACCCTGGGAGCCGATGCGATTACGCTCAGCCCGTACCTCGGCCGGGATTCGATCCAACCCTTCACCGAGAATCCCGAGAAGGGAGTCTTCCT
>JBJYWH010000246.1:0-3572 GCA_046259355.1 Anaerolineales bacterium | reverse complement strand
AGAGGACACAGCCAAAGGCGTAAATATCCGAGCGTGGGTCTACCTCTTCCGACCCAAACATCGAACTACCGCGCGATTCCTGGATATGGCCGGTCTGATGGTTGGTGCCACGGTTATCTTTCTTCCGTACCTGGGCTTTAACCGCCTCCTGGACGGAAGCTTCTGGCCCAGCACATATTACGCCAAGCAGGCCGAGTATGCCGTGATGCTCGAAGCGCCGCTTTTGAGGCGATTGGGGGAGCAATTCGCCCAACCTCTCACCGGTCTGGGACTGCTGCTTGTACCAGGTGTGATCTGGGGTGTCTATCGAGACATGAAGCAAAGGGCCTGGACTCGGCTGGCACCGTTGCTCTGGGTATTGGCGTTTGCTGGAGCCTACGCGATTCGACTGCCGGTAGTGTATCAGCATGGTCGCTACGCGATGCCCATGATCCCCATTTTCGTCGTTCTCGGGATGGAGGGCTTGCTGGACCTCCACAAGCACCTCGCAAAGCGTACGTGGACGGGGATGCTCTCACGCACCTGGTCCGTGAGTATCGTTGCGGTTGGGCTGGTTTTTCTGCTGCCTGGTGGCCGAGCGTACGGCATGGACGTTGCGGTCATCGAGACGGAAATGGTGCAGACCGCCCGATGGATCGCGGTTCACACCGAGCGGAATGCTCTGGTTGCGGCACATGACATCGGGGCATTGGGCTACTATGGTGAACGGCCGATCCTGGACCTGGCTGGATTGATCTCACCGGAGGTGATACCGGTCATACGTGATGAGGCTGCACTGGCCCGCATGCTCGACGAGCGCGGCGCGAAGTACCTGATGACCTTCCCGGGTTGGTACCCGGAGCTGACGGAGGGGTTGATTCCGGTTTACGTTTCTGGAGGTGTTTACAGTCCTGCGCTCGGGGGCGAAAACATGAGCGTATACCGTTGGAAGCCGTGAGGTTTGCTCGACGCGAGCTGACTGTGCTATACTCCCGGCGTCCAGAAAAAGGCGGTTGCCTATGAAAGCCTACACAGTGGTTATCGTTGACGATCACCCCCTCTTCCGGGAGGGCGTGCGCAGCGTGATCGACGCCGAAGAGGATCTGAATGTGCTGGCCGAAGGTACGAGCGGGGATCAGGCCGTGCAGCTGATTCGAGAACTGCGCCCCCAGGTCGCATTGGTCGATGTCAACCTGCCCAAGATGAACGGCATGCAGGTCACGCGCCAGATTGTAAGCGAACGGCTTGACACATCCGTGGTCTTATTGACGGCATACGATGACGTGGAGCAGGTTCTGCATGCCTTCAGCGCAGGCGCCAAAGCCTATTGCTCGAAAGATGTCGAAGCCGGCAAATTGGTCGACATCGTCCGGCAGGTGGCGCGCGGCTTCTTCGTGGTTGGCGATCAGGTGTTTGACGCGCAAGGCCTGGATGAATGGCTTTCGAGAGGCGTTGAGACTGTTCGACGACCGCATCTGGAGGGCGATGTGGAAGCCTTTACCCCGCTTTCTCCACGTGAGATGGAGATCCTGCAGTATGTCACGCGCGGTATGAGCAACAAAGAAATCGCTTCCAAGCTTGGCATCAGCCACCAGACCGTAAAGAATCACATGACCGCGATCTTGCACAAACTTGATGTCGAAGACCGCACCCAGGCAGCTGTTTATGCCCTTCGCCATGGATGGGTGCGGCTTAAGGACACACGAAAGTAGCCGTGAGGTCTAATGACTGAAACCGATCCCAGTGAAGAACGAAGCCCTTTAGAGATATTCATTCAGGAATCCCAGGCGGAGCTAGATTCCATTCAGGGTAAGCTGAAAGAGATTACCATGCTCGTCGAGCAGAGCCAGGGCGAGGTGGAAAAACTGGGAACCCGAAACGCAGATATCACCGGCCGCCTGCACCAGATGCAGGCCCATTTCGACACAGTCCCCAGGGAAGACATCCTCAACAATTACGAAGCTGCCCTCGATGCGCAGCAGCGGCTCTTCACGATGCGCGGCCAGCTTGAGAAGCTCGAAAGCGATCAGGTTCACCTGCAGCGCATGGCGGACATCATCAGCAAATCACTGCAGTTTATGGGTGGCCGGACCGCGGTCGAAATCGAAGAGCAGGAAGCTCCATCAACGGCAGGAGTTCTGGCCCAGATCATCGATGCCCAGGAAGATGAACGGCGGAAGATCTCACGCCAAATCCATGATGGTCCCGCGCAGGTTCTCTCGAACTTCATCCTGCAAACCGAGATCGCCAACCGTTTGTTCGATACCAATCCAGAACAGGCTCGAGAAGAGCTGGCGAATTTAAAGGAAGCAGCCACAGCCAGTTTTGGCAAGGTACGGGATTTTATCTTCGAACTGCGCCCGATGATGCTGGATGATCTGGGGCTGATTCCCACCGTCAGGCGTTATGCAGAAGCATTTAAGGAGAAGACCGGTCTCGATATTAGCGTCGTCAACACAGGCACCGAACGCCGGCTTGCCAGCCATCGTGAGGTCGTGCTTTTTCGCGCGGTGCAAGAGTGCATGTCCAACACGCGCGACCACGCTCAGGCAACCCAGGTAAAGATCGTGATCGATATCGACCAGAAGCATGTTCGGTGCTCAATCGAGGATAACGGGCGAGGTTTTGAGCTGGATATTCTCGAGCAGGAAGATATGCAGAATCGGGCGCTGGATCGTCTCAGGCGCCAGGTGGAACAGCTGGATGGTGAGTTCGAGATTGACACCAAGCCCGGTGAGGGGACTCGCATCGCCATCGTGCTCCCGGAATAGTCGGTCTTCCAGGGTGAAATTCAAGCATTTTCTCCAAGAGATGCCGAACAAGGGCTGTGTCACCCGTACCCGTGTCCCTCGGAAATTAGTCCTATTGATGGTCGGGTTGTGGATGCCTATAATGGCTACGAGCTTGTAACAAAAAACAGGCGAAATCATAACAGAGAGGAGGTGAGTGGCATGTTGTTCGCACCGAAGGAAAGAGGCCAAGGTCTTGTTGAGTACGCACTGATTCTTGTTTTGGTCGCAGTCGTCGTGATCGTCATTCTCGCGCTGCTGGGCCCGGCCATCGGTAACGTTTTCAGCAACATCGTTACAAACATCTAGCATCTCGATTGGCCGGAACCTGGGGGAGCAACGCTTCCCAGTGATTCACGACAGGAGCCCTATCGAGGATAGGGCTCCTTGTGTAAGGGAAATGTAAGCGAGGATCCGGCAACACCTGTGATAAAGTAGGCTCAACTTGACTTTTAAGGTCAAGCGGGTAAGATACGCGCGTCCTGCCCGTGGGGGCGGAAACCGTCGTATTCGTACATAAGGAGGCCACATGCGCCGTCCAAGGATCTTGATTCTCTTTGCCATTATCCTGCTGCTGGGTGTTGCAGCCATCTATCTCCTCACCCGTGGCGGTGGCGGCCAACAGGGCCAGCCCGAACAGACACCGGTTGGAGCCGTACCCAGTGACGTTGTCTTCGTCGCGATCGCCGCTCAGGATATCGCTCGCGGCGCCCGCATTCCGGATGACGGCGTTGTGATGTCGCGCATGCCTGCCAACATGGTCGTAGAAACCATGATCAGCGGCAGCGATGAGGAGGCGATCCG
>JBJYWH010000245.1:0-5715 GCA_046259355.1 Anaerolineales bacterium | reverse complement strand
CACCAGATCCTGATCCGGCATACCAGGACGCTCCATCGGACCGAGCAGCATTTCGTAGCGCTCGGCCAGCGCCTCGGCCAAAGCCTTCTCCGCTGGGGCAGATCCCAGCTCCCGCTCCATCGTGGTCAAATTTTCGGACAGCGACTTGAAGACCTTGTCGCGGAACTTCTCATCCGGTACCCGCAGCACTCGGCTCATATGTTCGTAATCGAAGGTCAGGATGAAGTTTCCCACCAGCACATTCATGCCCTCGATCTCGGCCGCCCCGTTTCCCGAAATTTTGCGCCCGTTTGCCAGGATGTCGTTGGCCGGCTTGAAGACCGCTGGTACCCTGAATGCACGATAGGTTTCGACCACCGGTGCGAGCAGCATCTCGAAAAAAGCCTCTTTGGAAGCGGGAATGCCGGGCCGATCAGCGCGCAGCACCAGCTGGTAGAAAAGCTGTCCCGAATCGAGGTATACCGCCCCGCCGCCAACTTCGCGGCGGAAGACCGGTATCGCTGCCTGTTCAGCGTACTCGAGGTCAATTTCCTGCTCCACGTCCTGGTGGAATCCAACACACACGTAAGGCGTGGCCGGCCGCAGGATGAAGAGCGCTTCACGCCCGAGATGTGCCGCGGCATGGTAAAGGGCCTGGCTGTGCTCCCACGATACTTTATCCAGAAAATACGAATCCATTCCACCTCCACAACCAGTGGTCAGGCTTTAGTCCAGGAACGCAGGATTTCCTCCACCCGCTTCAGCACCCGCTCCAGGCTGTCCTGCACCACCGGGCTGAGCTCTGTGCCCAGTTCCAGGCTGTCCGGCTGGACGCCAATCAGGTGCAACCGTTCCGGCAGCGCAGCGCGTATTTCGGCCAGGCCGAGCACCTCTTGAAAAGTGGTCTGATGCTGGGAGAGCTTCACACCGCTGTAGCGCGGGATCTCATCCCCGGACAGTTCGATCACCGTCCCCGGTGAAAGCCCGGCATCGACGCAGTCAATCAGCAGCAGCGCCGTGGCTTCCTCCACAAGCGGCAGCAGGTTCAACCCGAGCGTGCCGCCATCGAGGAACGAAACCTGCGGGAATGCGACGGTACGATCCGCCTGCAGCGCCCGCACGGCGTGCACCCCCAGGCCTTCATCGGAGTTCAGCAGATTGCCCAGGCCGAGCACGAGCACCTTCGGCGCGTCCCGCCCGGCCTGGGATGATGTAGAGGAACCGCTTCCGTTGGTCACCATTCTGCGTCAGAAACAGACGCTGTCGCCGAATTGGACGTCGGTGAGCGGCTTTCCCTGCGCGTCGATCATGTGAATGGCGCAGGCCATGCACGGGTCAAAGCTGTGGATGGTACGCAGGATCTCGAGCGGTTGGTCGGGCACCGCCAGCGGCGTGCCCACCAGAGAAGCTTCATAGGCACCGGCCTGTCCCTGAGCATCACGCGGCGAGGCGTTCCAGGTCGTCGGCACGACCAGCTGGTAGTTGCTGATCTTGCGGCCGTCGATCACGACCCAGTGCCCCAGCGCACCGCGCGGCGCCTCGGTGAACCCGAAACCTTCGGCGTGCCCCGGCCAGGACAGTGGTTCCCAGCGCTCGCCGTTGAAGGTTTGCGTATCGCCGGAGGCGATGTTCGCCAGCAGGTCCTGGTAGTAGCCCTGCAGCGCGTCCACGAAGACTTTGGTCTCGATCGCCCGGGCAGCGGTGCGGCCGAGCGTTGAGAAAACCGCCTCAACCGGCGCGTTGAGCGTGTTCAGGACCGTTTCGGTCAGCTGACGGGTCTGTTCGTGGCCGCTGGCATACATCATCAGCACACGGGCCAGCGGGCCGACTTCCATCGGCGTGCCCTTCCAGCGCGGTGCCTTGAGCCAGGAGTACTTCTCTTCGACATTCAGCTGTTCGTATGGCGGCTTTGGTCCGGTGTAGTCCAGCTTGGTCTCACCCTGGAAGGGGTGCAGGCCGGTCGAATCCCCCACCGAGTAGTCATACCAGGCGTGGGAGACGAACTCCTGCACCTGGGCGAAGTCCTTCGGGTCGGGTTCGATGATGTTGGTCAGGTCGCGGCCGAGAATCACACCGCGCGGCACCAGGTAGCCGCTCGCGTCGTTGATGTCGTCACCGGGGAACTCGCCCCAGGTCAGGAAGTTGCCCAGCCCTTCACCCAGCCCGGCATAGTCCAGGTAATACGGGGCGATCGCCAGCAGGTCGGGCAGGTACACCTGATCGACAAAGTCAACCATCTTCTGGATGGCATCGCCCACAATCGAGAGCCGCTCAGCGTTCAGCGCCTCGTCGCTGTTGATGTCGATCGGGCAGGGCACGCCGCCCACCAGGAAGTTCGGGTGCGGGTTCTTACCGCCGAAGATGGTGTGCACCGCGACCACGTCCTTCTGCCAGTCGAGCGCCTCCAGGTAGTGCGCCGTCGCCAGCAGGTTGACCTCCGGCGGCAGCTTGTAGGCCGGATGGCCCCAGTAGGCGTTGGCGAAGATCGAGAGCTGGCCGCTGTCGACGATGCCCTGCAGGCGGGATTGAATATCCTTGAAATAGCCCGGCGAGCTCTTCGGCCAGGGAGAAATCGACTGCGCGATGTCCGAGGTCGCGGCCGGGTCGGCCTGCAGCGCATTTACCACATCGACCCAGTCGAGTGCGTGCAGGTGATAGAAGTGCATCACGTGGTCGTGCACATACTGCTGGCCGATCATGATGTTGCGGATCAGGTTGGCGTTACGCGGGATCGTGATGTCGAGCGCGTCCTCCACCGCCCGGATGGAGGCGAAGGAGTGCACCGTAGTGCACACCCCGCAGGCGCGCTGGGTGAAGGCCCAGGCCTCGCGCGGGTCGCGATCCTTGAGAATAATCTCCAGCCCGCGCACCATCGTGCCGGAGGAGTATGCCTTCTGCACCACCTGCGATGCATCCAGCTCGGCCTCGATGCGCAGGTGGCCTTCTATTCGTGTTATGGGGTCGATCACCAATCGTTGAGCCATCTCGCTGTCGTCTCCTCTACTGTTCCCTCAACCAGGCCAGCGCCTCTTCCTCGTTGTCGAAATGCTGGACGGGATGTATGTAGTAGCTCTCTGTAATCTCCAGAATCACCGCGTCGAGGGGCACGCCGAAGATCGCGGCTGTGGGCATCATCGGCCGGAACTGCTGGATGTTCCCAATGCACTCCTCGGCTTTTATGCCGGAAAGGTCGATCAGCAGCTTGCCATGATAGTCCTGCAGGAACGCGGCCAGCGACTGCACTTCCTCGGGCGTGAACTCGCCCGTGTGCCTGCAGCGCAGGATCCCCTTCTCCACAGGTAGTAATTCGAAGGAAGCCATCGCAATACCTCCAGGCAGGCTCCGCCTGCGCTAACTCGCCGGTTCTTCGATCAGCGCGTCGGCCACCATCTGGGCCAGCCCGCGGACCTTGAGATCGAGCCCGAAATGCTCCACGCCGTCGGTGAACTGCAGGCGGCAATTGGAGCAAGACATGACGACGGTATCGGCATGCACCTGCCGCGCCTGTTCCACCTTAAGCTCGAAGGCTTTAAAGCGCAGCGGGTCGGCTTCCTTGATGGCGATCACGCCACCGCCTCCGCCGCAGCAGATTCCGGCCTCGCGGTTGGGCGTCATCTCGACGAAGGCGTTCGGCGCCAGCACGTTCAGCAGCTGGCGCGGCTCCTCGATGTGGCCGCCGCGACGCTGGATCTTGCAGGCGTCGTGGAACGTCAGCCGGCCATCACCATCGAAGGCGCCCGCCTTGAGCTTGATGCGCCCGGTCTTCAGGTACTCACCCATCAGGCCGGTGATGTGTGTGATTTCGATCTCGGGTGGAATATCGATCAAGTTGTAAGCCGTCCACCGCAGGGCGTCGTAGGCGTGTCCGCATTCGGTCACGACGATGCGCTTGACACCCAGCTCCTTGGCGCCGTCGATCACCCGCCGCAGGAAGAGCACGGTGTGCTCCTCGCTGCCGTCGAAGAAGCCGAAGTTGACTACCTCGCGCGCCTTCGAACTCAGCGTCCAGTTCTCGCCAGCCGCGTTGAGAATCTTAGCGATCGCCGCCAGGTTGGTCGGGAACTTCATGATTTCGATCGAGGAGAAGATAACCAGCGTCTCAGCCCCTTGCTTGTCGAGCGGCATGTCGACTTCCCATTCGTCGGTCACCCATTCCAGCCGGCTGTGGAAAACATCGTCAGTCACGCCCAGCGGGCTGCCCTCGTCGATCTGTTTCTGGACGGCATCAGCCAGGTCCTTCGGCACCATGCCGGCACTGGCCATGCCGGCCCGCACATCGTGGATCAGCGGCCCGAGGTCGATGCCCATCGGGCAGACCATCGAGCAGCGGTTGCAGACCGTGCAGGCCTCGTAGACGATCTTGCTCCAGGCGAGCAGGTCGTCGTCGGTGACGCGCTTCTCCAGCCCGAGGGCGGCCTTGAAGCGGCCGCTGAGCGTGAAGCGCTGCTCGTACGCCCGGCGCAGCAGTTCGATCTTCCAGACCGGTGCGTATTCCGGTGTGCCGGTCGCCTGGTAGAAGTGGCAGGCCTGGGCGCACATGCCGCAGCGTGTGCAGGCTTCCATCTGCGAGGCCGCCCAGCCGCCGGTCTCGTGAATAAACGTCTGGATTGCGGATTCCGTTTGCATGGCGACCTCCTGGCTAGGGCGAGACGGCCCGCTTGCCGAACTCGGTGCCGTGAATCGTCCGTGAGAAGAAATAGAACATGAAGTGGGAGATGCGGCTGGCCGGTATCCAGATCAGCAGCAGGTCCACGGCAATCATGTGCAGGCTGAACAGCACCTGGTACGGGAAGAACAGGTGGTGGGTCATGATGTAGCCGGTCAGCATCGGGATGAACACCAGGCCCCAGTTCAGCCATTCAGCCGGGCCGGTGAGCAGCTTGAGCACCGGGTTGACCAGGCGGTTGATGAACAGCACCAGCATGGCGACGATGCCGACGGCCGCCAGCCAGTCGACGATCGGCAGCGCCAGCGTCGGCCAGCCGAAGCCCAGCAGGCTCTTCCAGACCAGCATGTGAGCGGTACCGAGGAAGATGACCACGAACAGGCTCAGGTGGAACAGGCCGCCCGCCAGGTACATCACCGGGTTGCGTGAGAAGCTGCCCTTAACCCAGGGGATGAACGGCAAGATGAGGAGGTTCTTGGCGTAGGTTTTCACCACGCCGCCCAGCTTGCTGCCCCGGGCGGGAACGCGGTCCGAGGAAAAACCGAGCAGCACAATGCGCACGAAGCGGTAAATCATGCCGCCAATGAAGATCAACAGCGCGAAGTAGAAAAACGGCCCGCGCGCAAAGGCCAGAATTGAATCCCAGTTCATGGCAGCCTCCTATTCACCCTTCTCACTTTTGGACGGCTTCTTCTGCGCCCGGTTGGCGACCGCCGCCGCCGCTCCTAACGCCAGGCCAGCGCCAGCTGCAGCCCCCACGGCAGCGACACCCGGCCGTCCGAGTGGAGCGGATTGTCCCTGATAGAAGCCCCCGCCGTCCCAGAAATTCGGCTGCGAGCAGCCCAGGCATGGGTGGCCGGACTGGATCGGGAAGCTTAATCCGTTCATCCAGCGCATCGAAGCGCAGGCGTTGTAGGTCGTCGGTCCCTTGCAGCCCAGCTTGTACAGGCAGTAGCCCTTGCGGTAACCCTCGTCATCAAAGCTGTCGGCGAACTTGCCCGCCTCGTAGAACGGTCGCCGCAGGCAGCGATCATGAATCGTCACACCGTAGAAAGCCAGGGGGCGCTTGA
>JBJYWH010000244.1:0-3607 GCA_046259355.1 Anaerolineales bacterium | reverse complement strand
ATAGCCGATTCGGCGCACTTCGGCAAGCGAACTTAAGTCGGGGGCAGGTTGAAGATCAGGATGAGAGCTGCCGGGTGTAGATGACGAGGTCATCCCCGGCGGCGTAGAAATCCGGGATGGTTGCGGTGCGCTGAAATCCCAACCGTTCGTAGAAAGCCCGCGTTCCTGCGTAATCGGGACGGCCGCTGGTGTCCAGCACGAGCATGCGGCCGTCCACTGCGCGCACCCGTTTCTCGACGGCTGCCATAAGCTCCCGCCCGACTCCTTGGCCCTTCCATGCGGAAGAGACAGCGATCCAGTACAGGTCGAAGGTGCCCCGGGTCATCGGCGTCGGACCGTAGCAGGCGAACCCGATCAGCTCGCCGTCCTGCACGGCGCTCAAGAAGTAGTAGCCGTTGTGATCCTCGCGTTCGAGGTAGTCCTGCCACAGCTCTTCGACCACGGCCGCTTCTTCGGGGTTGAACAGCGGTTCGGAGCCGGCCAGCGAGAGGATCGCGGCGGCTTCCCCGGCGGTGCTCTCGGCGATCTGGATCATCTTTGCGAGTCGAGGGCCAGCTGTGCGATGTGCTGGATCATCCCTTCCCAGTTGAAGCCTGCGGCTGCAGCCGAACGGAAGAATCCGGCATCCGGCGCCAGGTCGGGGTTGCCGTTTACCTCCAGGATGTAGGGAATGCCGTCCCGCAGCCGGATGTCAACCCGGGCGTAGCCGGACAAGCGCAGCTCGCGCCATGCTCCGGTGGCCACCCGCTCGATCGCTTTACGGTCGCGAGCCGATAGCCGGGCCGGGCAGATGCCGGGCGTGCCGGTGTACTCGGGCGAGTCGCTGATCCATTTACTGGCGTAGGTGACAAACTGCTGCAGCGGATCATCCGTCCAGGTGAAGGCGATCTCGGCGATCGGCAGCAGCTGCGGCGTGTGGTTGCCCCACAGGGCGGCATTGATCTCGCGCCCGGTGACAAATTCCTCCACGATCAGCGCCTGGCGGTACTTGGCCAGGCTGGCTTCGATCAGCGGTCGCACATCCTGCGCCGTGCGCGCCAGGGAAGACTGGGTGATCCCGATGCTGCCCTCCTCGGCGATGGGTTTGACGATGAGCGGCGCCGAAAGCTGGCCCTGCCATTCCTCCGGTTTGCGAATGATGACGTAGGCCGGGGTGGGCAGGCCGGCAGCAGCGACGATCTTCTTCGTCGTCCATTTGTTACAGGTGCGGGCCAGCGCTGCGTACGGCGCGCCGGTGTGGATAAACCCGCGTTCCTGCAGGTAGCGCGCCGCCGCCACTTCGTCGCCCGTGCGCCCGACTTGGCCCTCGTACAGATTGAAGATCAAATGACGGGCCGGATCGAGATCCCGCAGGCAGGCTTCGACATCCCGGCGGCATGCGCGCAGCTGGATGCTGCGGGTGTGCGGCTCGAGCACCTCGGCGATCAGTCTGGCGACCTGCGCGTTTTCCTCGTCGGCCAGCAGCTCCTGGGCATCCCAGCGCTTGGAGGTTGTGGTGCGCGTGAACAGCACGACCACGTCAACCTCGGCAAGCTCGAACGGCAGCCGCCCGGCGCGGCGAACCGCGCGCCGTTCCAGCGTGCCCAGCCCGGGTGCCAGCGGAATGGCTGTACGTTCTGCCGCCGGAACGATGAGGAGCTCCGGGCTGGAGTTCGAAGTGAGGGTTTGATTGGGCGTGGAACGCCGGGAGGGTGTACGCGTGGAGACCCGGCCAGGGTCCGGAGGCTCTTCGTCTTCGGAACGGGATTCCGGGGTCTTGCCAGGGATCACGGTTGTCGGGTTTTTGCTTGAGACCATTGTCTTTTGGGCAGCCAGCCCCGTTATGGGCGAAAACTGCCGTTCACCTCGATGGAAGGATTTGCTCATGGTTTGTATATCACGAAAGGTATTCCAGAACAATGGAAAAGAGCGAGTATTTTTGTCTCAAAGTCGAGCCACCTGCGCGGGGCAGGCGCGATGCACTTTCAGCAACCGCCAAGCTGAAAATTGCCTCCCGGCGAAGATCCGCTGAAATGACAGGAGGCTCAGCCAGCCGAAGGGCAGTAGGTGCGGGTGACTCGCGCGGCGAGGCTGTGGATCGAGCCGTGGCAAGCAGTCCGTACGGATTTCGCTCCCGATTCCAGCTTTTTTGTATCTTGCAGGCGTTTTCGCCTATATAATGAATCCAAGTTTTTTGGGGCAACATGAAGGCGGATGCCCCGGGAGTTTGTGAGCTGAAAAGCAAGCCGTGCACCCTGCCCTGCGTGGCTATCGGTTCACACCCCTGCCTGTCGCTGAGATCTCGACCTCAGCTCCACGGCCCAATGCTGCACGAATCGACTCAAAACCAGAACCACCTTCACCGAGATGAAACCATGCCTCGTGGCCAGGCGCGGGCCATGCTCTCCAGTGCCCGATCCATGGAGCGCATCCACCCGAGCGCGCCGGGGCGCATAGCAAAGCCCAGGAGCAGGCACGAAGGCCGCCGTAAGGAGGTGTGACGGGAGGGAAGGAAGCCGATCCTTCATGAAGGAAGCAGATCGCTTGATCCGAAATGCTCGATGGAGGCAATGGAGGGAAGCGTGATGTCCGCACATCGCAAAATGAACCTGATCTTTTCGTTCACCCTGGTCCTGGCGCTGGTGCTCGCCGCGTGTGGTGGTGGGGAGGCTCCTGCCGAAGCAACCGAACCCGCCGGTGCGGGCGCCCCGCAGGAAGCCGCAGAGCCGACGGCGGTTCCAGCTGCTGAGCGCAAGGTGGCTGTCTTCATCTTCACCCAGGAGTTCGACACCCTCAATCCGTACTACACCAACATGTGGTTCTCGGAGATCACCCATCAGCTCTGGAATCACTGGGCCTGGGAGTTCGATGACAACAACAACCCTGTCCCGGTGCTGCTGACCGAGATGCCGACGATCGAGAACGGCGGCGTGAGCGAGGATGGGATGGTGATCACGATGCGCCTGCGACCGGAACTGACCTGGTCGGATGGCGAGCCGATCACCGCCGATGATTTCGTCTTCACGTACGACATGATCGTCGACCCGAACAATACCGTCGCCACGACCTACCCCTATGATTCAGAGGTAGAGAGCGTCGTCGCCCTGGACGATCACACGGTCCAGGTCAACTTCTACGCGCCGTTCATCCCCTGGGTGGCGAACCTGTGGCACGGTCTGCTGCCAGAGCACATCCTGAAGCCGGTGTACGATGCCGAAGGCAGTATCGACGGCGCGGACTGGAACCTCAGCCCGACCGTCGGCTCAGGGCCGTTTGTCTTCAGCGAGTGGGAATCGGGCAGCTTCGCCCGCTTCGTCCGCAACGATGAATACTGGGGCGAACCTGCCAAGCTGGATGAGATCTTCGTGCGCTTCGTGCCCGATGACGCGGCGCAGATCAACGCGCTCGTCGCCGGCGATGGAGACCTAGGGACGTTTTTCTCCTACTCCGATCTGGCCGAGCTCGAATCGGCCGGGGTCGAGATCTACAAGGTGGTCTCGGGATTTGACGAGGGCCTGTTCTTCTTCCTCGGCGAACCAGGCCATCCCGCGCTGATGGACATACGTGTGCGGCAGGCGATCGCCTATGCCACCGACCGTGACTCGCTGGTCCAGGACCTGCTGCTGGG
>JBJYWH010000243.1:0-4521 GCA_046259355.1 Anaerolineales bacterium | reverse complement strand
AGATCGGATGCCTGTTCAACCTCCTCGGCCGGAACGCTAAAAGGGGTGGAGGAGCTTATATCCTTGCCGCACAGGGGGCATCGTTCGATGCCGCGTTCGACCCATTCTGCACAGAACGGGCATTTCTGCAGGCTGGTCAACCAGAGAGGGGGATCGACTTCCCGCCGGCAGAATCGGCAGAATACCGCTTCGTCCTGAATTTCCTTGTGGCAGTGCGGGCAGCTGCGCATTATTGGGAACCTTCAGCCCTTCCTGTCTGTATGTGCAATTGTAACGCTCGGTCGATTTTTCGCAATGTGTCACCAGTGCTATATGGCGGGAGCGAGCCAATCTTTACGAATAATCTTCGCATAGCCATATTTCTGCATGTTCACGAAGGTAGAGTCTACGGAGCTTAAAACCATGCCAGAAATATGAACTCCGGCCCATATGGCTTATGTCGATAAACACTGCGTAGAATAGGGGTGAGCACGTATGCTATTGACATTAGCCGGGAGGCAGAACCATGGACCCAACCGGGATCGAGCAGGGAAAAAAGGGCGGTCTGCGGCTCGTCGGAGGTGGAACAAGAGGGTTCATCCGGGAAGCCATTTCGACCCGGGACTACCATCTTGGTGACCTTATCCATGGGTATGTTTATGGACGCTGGCCTTTTCTGTATATCGCGATCGGAACGGGCGAACATCCGCTTACGAATTTCGTCCGCGGCATCGGCCGAGTCATGGAGCGCATTCCATTCCGTCGAAAACATCAGTCCACCGAATCCGTGGGGATGGCCGAAAGCTACCACGGCAAGGTGATCTCCACGGATGTCGCACGCAAGCTGGTCAGCGTACAGCAGGATATCGAAATCCCCGATCTCGAACAGGTCATTCCCTATTCGAAAGCCCGCTCTCTCATCCTGAAGAACCCGGATCACATCATCGCTCTCGACTGTCCATGCCGGTCGTCCCGGAGCAACCCCTGCCTGCCGCTCGATGTGTGCCTCATTATCGGCGAGCCCTTTGCGGGTTTTGTCCGCCAGCATCATCCCGAGCGCACCCGCTGGGTCAGCGCACAGGAGGCGGAGCGGATCCTGCTCGAGGAGCATGAGCGCGGTCATGTCCATCATGCCTTTTTCAAAGACGCCATGCTGAATCGGTTCTACGCTATCTGCAACTGCTGCACTTGCTGCTGTGGAGCGATGGAGGCGATGCGCAACAATTCTCCGATGCTGGCATCCTCCGGATATGTATGTGTCGTCTCGGTCGATGAATGCATCGGCTGCGGCGACTGTGAGAGCATCTGCCCGTTTGACGCGATCGAGATGGATGAAGGGTATGCCGTCGTCTCCCGGGAATCTTGCATGGGCTGCGGGGTTTGTGTGGATCAGTGCGTGCAGGCTGCATTGGCGTTGGAATTGGCACCGGATCGAGGCCTGCCATTAAAGATTGAAGATCTTTTACAGATGGCGAACGACGCTGAGTAAAAGCCTTATCCCTTGAAATCCCGTACTATAATTAGCACTCATCGATCGCCAGGTCGCAGACGATTTCGATCTCTTCGAGGCGAATGAAGTTGGAGGACGCCCACATGGCTGTAAGCCGTCTGGCACGAACAATTCGAGAATCGCCGACGCTGCGGTTGAACGAGCGGGCCCGGATTCTGCGTGAACGTGGTGAACCGGTCATTCATCTCGGGATCGGGGAACCAAAGAATAAGGCGCCTATCAACGCGCTGCTGGCATCTGCAGCCCGTCTGAATACCGGTGACATCAAATACACCCCGACGGATGGGACTCCCGCCCTGAAGAAAGCCATTGTTCGCTACATGGAGGAAAACTACAACCGTTTGGTTGCGCCGGAGAATATCATCGTCTCAACCGGTGCGAAGCAGTCTCTTTACAATATTCTCTTTACCATACTCGATCCACAGGATGAGGTCATCATCCTCGCCCCCTATTGGGTCAGCTACCCGGAAATGGTCAAGATGGTGCATGCGGTGCCCGTCGTTGTGACCCCGGAAGACGGGACGTTCCACCCCCGCATGGAGGACATTGAGCGGTCTGTAAGTTCGTACACGAAGGCGATCATTGTCAATAGTCCCAACAACCCTTCCGGCATCATCTTTCGGGATACGTTTATTGCCGAGATTGTGAAATTCTGCGAGGAAAAGGGGATATACCTCATTCTCGACGACATCTATCACAAGCTGGTTTTCGATGGCCTGCGGGCTATCCCGGCCTACACCCATACCAGTAAGGATATCGAAAATTCGCACCTGATTGTCGTCAATGGTGTATCCAAGCTTTATGGGATGACAGGATTCCGCATCGGCTGGGTTGTCGCCCCCCGCAAGCTGGTCGAGGTGATGACCAACGTTCAGGCCCAGATGACCTCGAATCCCTCGGTGATCTCCCAGGCTGCGGCTGAAGGTGCGCTCAGCGGCGTTCAGAGCGTGGTGGAAAGCCTGCGCCTGACCATACAGAACAACCGGGACGTAATCATGCAGGAGCTGCGCTCATTCAACGGGCTGTATGTCGTCAAACCACAGGGCACCTTCTATGTCCTGCCGGATTTTCGCGCGTACGAAAACGATTCCGAGAAACTGTCGGAGTTTCTGCTTGAGAAGGCGCTCGTTGTCACCGTACCCGGGATTGAATTTGGTATGGAGGGGTTCCTGCGGTTGAGCTTTGCCGGCTCGGTGAAAGATATTACGGAAGGTGTCGAACGGATGAAGTGGGCGCTTGACCCCGAAGCCCCGAATGAAATTTACATCGGAGATCGCAAGCTGATCAGGGATTGGCTATGACGACGAACTTGCTGAATATTCGTACGCCGGCACAGAAGGAAGCGGAGGCTTTCAAGAGCGATTACGGCCTCGAGAATCATGGCCTTTCGAATCTGAATCAGGTCTATTGGAATCTTCCGGTCGAATCACTCTACGAGGAAGCGATCTTCCGCAACGAAGGGCGGATCACCTACGGTGGTGCGTTGGTCGTAAACACCGGCTTTCATACGGCCCGGGCGGCCAATGATAAGTACGTCGTGCGTGAACCCGGCTCCGAGGAGCACATCTGGTGGGGTGAATACAACCGTCCCTTCAATACGGATAAATTCACCGAGCTGCTCAGCCGTCTGCAGGGCTTCGTCCAGGGCCGGGATTTATTCGTCCAGGACTGCTATGCAGGCGCGGATCCAGAATATCGTCTGCCAGTCCGGATTATCACCGAACATGCCTGGCACAGCCTCTTTGCCAGCAACATGTTTATTCGACCGGGATCCTATGAAGAATACCGCCAGCATGTTCCCGAGTTCACGGTGCTGTGCCTGCCGTCCTTCAAGGCGTATGAGCCGATCGATACCACTCGATCGAAGACCTTCATCGTTTTGAATTTTGAGGAACGGATTTGCTTGATCGGGAATTCGGCATATGCCGGCGAAATCAAGAAGTCGATCTTCACGGTGCTGAATTACCTGCTGCCACTGCAGGGGGTGATGCCGATGCATTGTTCAGCCAACATGGGGGCGGATGGGGACACGGCGCTGTTCTTCGGTCTATCCGGGACCGGCAAGACGACCCTCTCCGCCGATCCAGAGCGCCGGTTGATTGGCGACGATGAGCATGGCTGGAGCGATAACGGGATTTTTAACTTCGAGGCCGGTTCATACGCCAAGGTCATCCAGCTCTCACCGGCGGCCGAACCGCAGATTTTCGCCACGACTCATCGGTTTGGAACGGTGCTCGAAAATGTCATCTTCGATCCGATCACTCGAAAAATCGATCTGGATGACGATGAACGCACGGAGAATACACGCGCCTCCTATCCGCTGGAATACATCGAGAATGCCCTGCTGGAAAAATCCGGCGGGCACCCCTCCAACATCATCCTGCTGACGTGTGACGCCTCCGGCGTCATGCCGCCGATTGCCCGGCTGTCAGTGCAGCAGGCGCTGTACCAGTTCATCTCCGGATACACAGCCAAGGTCGGCGGTACCGAGCTCGGGCTGGGCGAGGAGCCGGAAATCACATTCAGCACGTGCTTTGGGGCGCCCTTCATGGTCCACAACCCGTCGTTTTACGCCGATTTGCTGCGGCGGAAGATTGAACGGCACAACGTCAAGGCCTGGCTGCTGAACACCGGCTGGGTAGGGGGTCCTTACGGCGTGGGGAAACGGATCAGCATCAAATATACACGTGCCATGCTGAACGAAGCCCTGACCGGCAGGCTGAACGACGTGGAGTTTACACGCGACCCCATTTTTAGGTTCGAAGTTCCGACAGCATGCGAAGGGGTACCTTCCGATGTCCTGAATCCTTCTTCATCCTGGCCGAGCAGGAAGGAATATGAGCAGAAATACCGCCAGCTTGCTGCCCGGTTCATTGACAACTTCAAGAAATTTGCTCCTGATTGTCCCCAGGATGTCCTCGATGCAGGACCTGTAATTTGATATAATGCGCGCTTTGAAACACGACTGGCTGGCAATATGCGCCTGGCTAAGTCGCCAGGCGCGTTGCACGCCAATTATGTGAGTTCGGGTA